>NZ_RJKN01000002.1:0-300000 GCF_003751265.1 Pseudokineococcus lusitanus | reverse complement strand
GCCCGGCGACCCCGCCGGCACGGGCGTCTACGACGGCCGCGTCGTCTCCGAGCCGGTGGGTGACCGTCCGGCGCTCGTGCTCCACGAGGACGGCCGTGCCGCCGTCGCCCGCCCCGCCTGGCGCGGGACCGCGGCGCTCACCGCCCGCCCGTCCCGCCCGGGAGCGGCGGGGGAGCTGCTCGACCTCGACGGCGTCGACCGGGTGCCCGGCCTCGTCCGCAACTGCGGCGGCACGGGCGACACCCCGACGGACCTGCCGCGGCACGACGTCACGTGCACCGACGACGACGAGCTCGTCGCCTTCACGACGGCCTTCGGCGCCTCGACGCCCGCCGGCCCCGGCCGCGAGGTCGTCGTGGACGCGAGCGGCCGCGTCGTCGCGGTGCAGGACCGGCGCGGCGTCGCCCTGACGGCGGGCCGGCGCTCGCTCCAGGCCACGGGGGACCGGGTCGCGGAGGTGGCGGCGGCGCGGCCCGGTGACCGCCTGCGGCTCCGCACCGCGACGGTCGCGGACGGCCGCTCGCTCGCCGCCCCGGGTGTCTCCGTCGTCAACGGCGGCCCCGAGCTGGTCCGGGACGGGCGCGCCCACGTGACGCAGGCCCGCGACGGCATGGTGCACCCGGACGACCCGTCCTTCGCCTACGGCTGGGCCCTGCAGCGCAACCCCCGGACCTTCGCGGGCGTCGACGGGCAGGGGCGGACGGTGCTCGTCACGGTGGCGGGCCGCCGCCTCGACTCCCTGGGCCTCTCCGTGGGCGAGGCGGCCGACGTCGCCCGGGCCCTCGGGCTGCGCGACGCCGTCAACCTCGACGGCGGGGGCTCGACGGCGATGGTCGTCCGTGGCGAGCTCGTGACGAGCGTCTCCGACGCCACGGGCGAGCGGCCCGTCGGCGACGCGGTCGTCGTCCGCCCCCGCTGACCCGGCCCGCCGGGGGCGTCGACGGCCTCAGGCGTCCGGCCGGTCCCGGTCGCGGCTGGGCTGCACGCGCTTCGGCTCGCCGGGCATCTTCGGGTGGTTGGGCGGGTAGGGCATCTCGCCCTGTCCCTCGGCTTCGTCGCGGTCGGCCATCTGGAGGAGGCCGTCGAGGGAGTGGGCGACGTCGTCGAGGCCGGCCATGGGGTCGCCGCGCTCGGCGAGCAGGCCGGGGACGGTGGCGATGGTGCAGTCGTCGGGGTGGACGTCGGCGAGCTCGGCCCACGTGACGGGGGTGGAGACGGTCGCGGTGGGGGTGCGGCGGGCGGAGTAGGCGCTGGCGATGGTGTGGTCGCGGGCGTTCTGGTTGTAGTCGACGAAGATCGCCGAGGTCCGCTGCTCCTTCCACCAGGCGGTGGTGACGAGGTCGGGCGCGCGGCGCTCGACCTCGCGGGCGAGGGCGATGGCGGCGCGGCGGACCTCGCGGATCTCCCACCGCGGCTCGATCCGCACGTAGACGTGGACGCCCCGGCCGCCGGAGGTCTTGGGGTAGCCGACGAGGCCGAGCTCGTCGAGCAGCGGGTGCAGGACGTCGAGCGCGACCCGGCGGGCCTCCTCGAAGCCGGTGCCGGGCTGCGGGTCGAGGTCGACGCGCAGCTCGTCGGGCAGCTCGACGTGGTCGGCGCGGGTGGGCCAGGGGTGGAAGGTCACGGTCGACATCTGCACCGCCCAGAGCAGAGGCGCGGCGGAGTCCACCCGCAGGGCGTCCGCGTGCCGGCCGGAGGGGAAGGTCACGCGGACCCGGCGCAGGTAGTCGGGCGCCCGCTCCGGCACCCGCTTCTGGTACACCTCCTCGCCCTCGACGCCGTCGGGGAAGCGCTGGAGGTAGGTGGGCCGGTCCCGCAGCGCCCGCACCAGCGGGCCGAGCCCGCCCACCGCTCCGTCGGCGGACGAGGTCGACACCGCGAGGTAGTAGTCGACGAGGTGCCGCTTGGTCCCGCCGTCCGCGCCCAGCGCCGGGAAGAGCACGCGGTCCGGGCTCGTGAGCCGCACGGCGGTGCCGTCGACGTCGAGCTCCTCCGCCGGGGTCTTGCTCGCCACAGGTCCTCCTCCGCGCCGCCGGGCGGCGCGCCTCGTCGTCCGGCCGGGCCCTTCGTCGACCGACGGTCACCACCGGTCACCGTCGGTGCCGCAGGACAGGGTGGCGCTCGTCACGACCCGGATCGGGTCGGGACAAGGCCTCCCGTTCTGCGCCGACCGGACACATGCTGTTCACCCGGTCGGTGCAGTGTCGCGGGCGACCCGCCCTGCCACCACCCACCGGACCCGGGGCCGCCGACCGGCGGACCCGGCGCACCACCTGCGTACGACCGTCGACACCGGAGGACCTCCGTGCCACGAGCACCCCACCCGGCAGCGCGCCCCGCAGCGCGAGCTGCCGCCGCCGCCACCGCCGCCCTGCTGGGCGGCGCACTGCTGGCCGCCCCCGCGGCCGCCGTCCCGGCCCCGCCCGGCAGCCCCTTCATCAGCGAGATCCACTACGACAACCCGGGCACGGACGCGAACGAGCGCGTCGAGGTCCAGGCCGACCCGGGCACCGACCTCACCGGCTGGACGCTCGTCGGCGTCAACGGCAACGGCGGCGCGACCTACTCGCCGAAGGCCCTGAGCGGTGTCGTCGGGGAGTCCGGCGTCGTCGTCGTGGACTTCCCCGGCCTCCAGAACGGTGCCCCCGACGGCCTGGCGCTGCTCGACGCGAGCGGCGCCCTCGTCGAGTTCCTCTCCTACGAGGGCGTCTTCAGCGCCTCCCTCGGCGGGGCCACCGTCACCTCCACCGACATCGGCGTCCAGGAGGACGGCGCCACGGGCACCGCCGACGGCTCGCTGCAGCGGGGCGACGACGGCACGTGGCGCGTCAGCCCGAGCACCAACAGCTTCGGCGTCCGCAACGGCGAGGAGGTGGTCACGCCCCCGCCGCCGGCCGCCGAGTGCGTCACCGACGGCCTCACCGCCATCACCGCCGTCCAGGGGACGGGCCCCACGAGCCCGCTCGAGGGCACGGACGTCGTCGTCCAGGGTGTCGTCACGAAGGACGCCTCCGGCCTCGGCAGCGTCTTCGTCCAGGACCCCGACGCCGCGCCGGGCGCCGCGTCGACCGCTGTCGTCGCCTTCGCCCCGCAGGGCTCCACCGGGGCGACCGCGCTCGCCGGCCTCGCCGTCGGCGACCTCGTCCAGGTCGCCGGCGAGGTGGACGAGTACCAGGGCCAGACCCAGGTCTCGGTCGACGCCGTCGCCGTCTGCGCCACGGGCGTCGACCTGCCCGAGGCCGTCGTCGTCGACCGCCTCAGCGCGACCGACGCCGAGCGCGAGCAGCTCGAGAGCATGCTCGTCCGCCCGACCGGCACCTACACGGTCACCGAGGTCTACAACCTCAACCGCTTCGGCGAGGTCGCCCTCGCCGCGGGCGACGAGGTCCTGCGCCAGGCGACCGACGTCGTCGCCCCCGGCGACGAGGCCCGCGCCTTCGAGGCCGCCCAGCGCGACCGCCAGGTGCTCCTCGACGACGGCAGCAGCACCAACCTCGCGAACGCCGGTGCCGCCCCCGCCTACGGCGCGGCGGACGACCCGGTCCGCGTCGGCGACCGCGTCAGCGGCTTCGGCGACGTCGACTACGTCCTCGACTACCGCTTCGACGCGTGGCGCCTCCAGCCCACCACCGTCGTGACGCCGGACGTCGCGGGCGCCACCTTCGACGACGCCAACCCGCGCACCGCGGCGCCCGAGGAGGTGGGCGGGGACCTCGTCGTCTCCTCCTTCAACGTCCTCAACTACTTCACGACCTTCGGCGGCGAGGCCCGCGGCGCGAGCGACGCGGCCGGGCTCGTGCGCCAGGAGGCGAAGATCGTCGCGGCGATCAACGCGCTCGGTGCGGACGTCGTCGGCATCCAGGAGATCGAGAACGGCGCCGCCCTGGGCGAGGACCGCGACGAGGCGCTGGCCACGCTCACGGCCGCGCTCAACGAGGCCACGGGCGAGGAGACCTGGGCCTACGTGCCCTCGCCCTCGGTGCTGCCCCCGGTGGAGGACCAGGACGTCATCCGCAACGCCCTCATCTACCGCGTCGGTGCGGTGGAGCCCGTCGGCGAGTCCGTCGTCGACGTCGACGAGGAGTGGGTGGGCCGCGCCCGCCAGCCCCTCGCGCAGACCTTCGTGACGCCGGACGGCGACGAGGTCATGGCGGTCGTCAACCACTTCAAGTCGAAGGGCTCGGTGCCCTCGCCGGCCCGCCCCGGCGACGAGGACTCCGGCGACGGCCAGGGCAACGGCAACGCGACGCGGGTCGCGGAGGCCGAGCGCCTGCTCGAGTTCGTCGACGGCATCGAGGACGCCCCCGAGGACGTGCTCCTGCTCGGCGACTTCAACTCCTACACGCAGGAGGACCCGCTCGCGGTCCTCGCCGCGGCCGGCTGGACCGACCTCGGCAGCGCCTTCGACGCCGGCGACACGTACGTCTTCTCCGGCCGCACCGGCAGCCTCGACCACGTCTTCGCCTCGCCCTCGGCGGCGGCGAAGGTGACCGGCGCGGACGTCTGGAACATCAACGCGGTCGAGAGCTACGGCTACCAGTACGACGGCTACCGCCCCTGGTACGCCGCCGACCCGTACCGCGCCTCCGACCACGACCCGGTCGTCGTCGGGCTCGGCCTCGCCGGTGCGGAGGAGCCTTCGGGCACCAGCACCATCAACCTGCTGGGCTTCAACGACTTCCACGGCCGCATCGCCGAGGCGGGCGTGGCGCTGGCCGGCACGGTGGAGGAGCAGCGCGCCCGCGAGGACGTCGACGGCACGCTGCTCGTGTCCGCCGGCGACAACATCGGCGCCTCGCCCTTCGTCTCGTCGGTGCAGCAGGACGCGCCCACGCTCGAGGTGCTCGACGAGCTCGGCCTCGACACGAGCGCGGTCGGCAACCACGAGTTCGACCGCGGCTTCGACGACCTCACCGGCCGGGTGGGCGTCGACGGCGAGAGCGGCCTGGCCGCCTTCCCGTACCTCGGCGCCAACGTCTACGACGCCGCGGGCGAGCCCGCACTGCCGGAGTACTCGCTCCACGAGGTCGACGGCGTGACCGTCGGCGTCATCGGTGTCGTGACGCAGGAGACGGCGTCGCTCGTCTCCCCGTCCGGCATCGAGGGCCTCACCTTCGGCGACCCGGTGGAGGCCGCGAACCGCGTCGCCGCCGAGCTCACCGACGGCGAGGGCGACGAGGCCGACGTCCTCGTCCTCTCCGCCCACGAGGGCGCCCCCGACGGCGCCGCCGTGTCCGAGGGCGAGGTGCCCGAGGGCACGGCGTTCCAGCGGATCGTCGAGGAGACCGACCCCGCGGTCGACGTCATCCTCAATGGGCACACGCACCAGGAGTACGCCGTCCAGGTGCCCGTCCCGGGCGGCGAGGGCACGCGCCCGGTCGTCCAGGCCGGGTCCTACGGCGCCGCGCTGGCGAGCGTCGAGATCGAGGTCGACCGCGCGAGCGGCGACGTCGTCGCGACGACGGCGGCCCTGCTGCCGCTGACGGAGACCCCCGAGGCCGACCTCGTCGCCACCTACCCGGTGGTCGCGGCGGTGGCCGAGACCGTCGCGGCGGCCGAGGACTACGCCGAGGAGGTCGGCGGCGAGGTGATCGGCTCCGTCACCGCCGACATCACCCGCGCCTTCACGGCCGAGGGCCGCGAGGACCGCGGCAGCTACTCCGCGCTCGGCGGGCTCGTGGCCGACACGTACGTGTACGGCTCCGAGCTGGCCCCGGGCGAGCCGGCCGACCTCGGCCTCGTCAACCCCGGCGGTCTGCGCGCCGACCTCCTCTACGGGGAGGACGGGCAGATCACCCTCGCGGAGGCCAACGCGGTCACGCCCTTCGCCAACGACCTCGTCGTCGTCACGGTGACGGGCGAGCAGCTGCTGCGCGTGCTCGAGCAGCAGTGGCAGCCGGCGGGGGCCTCGCGGCCCTTCCTCGCGCTCGGCACGTCCGAGGAGCTCACCTGGTCCTACGACCCGGCGGCCCCCGCGGGCAGCCGGATCATCGCGAGCAGCGTCCGGGTCTCGGGCGAGCCGCTCGACCCGTCCGCCACCTACCGCGTGGCGACGAACAGCTTCCTGGCCTCCGGCGGCGACAACTTCACCGCCTTCGCCGAGGGCACGACGGAGCTGACCGGCCTCATCGACTTCGACTCCTTCGAGGCCTTCCTGCGGGAGAACAGCCCCCTGTCCCCCGAGGACTACACGGACCGCGTGACCGTCGGGGAGGCGCCGGCCGAGGGGCCGACCGTCGTCCCCGCGGCGACCACGGTCCGCACCGGCGACCGCGTCGCCGTCGAGGTGACCGGCTTCGCGGCCCGCGAGGCCGTCGTCCTCACCGTCGGCGGCGAGCAGGTCGGCCGCGTCCGCACCGACGCCGAGGGCGCCGGGTCGACGACGGTGCGGGTGCCGAAGGCCCCGGCCGGCACGTACCCGGGCGTCGCCCGCGGCGTCGTCTCCGGGCTCGAGGCGACCGTGGAGATCACGGTGGTCGCCCGCTGAGGCGCCCCCGCACGACGGAGCCCCCGCAGCCGACCGGCTGCGGGGGCTCTGCCGTCCCCGGTGCCTGAGTGCGCAACTTCTTGCGCGATCGCGCAAGTGGCCTGCGTCACACGAGTGACGTCCGGGGGCGCCCGTCAGCGCGTGCGGGCGCGGCGCGGGCGGGCGACCGGCGCCCGCGGTGCCGGTGCGGCGGCCGTCGACCCCCGCACGACGAGGTGCGGACGGACGAGGAGCTCGCCGCGCAGCGGGTGCTCGCCCTTCAGCTCGGCGAGCAGCGCGCGGGCCGCGGCGGTGCCGACGGCCTCGACGTCCTGGTGCACGGTCGTCAGCGGCGGGTCGGTGAAGTCGAGCAGCGGGCTGTCGTCGCACCCGACGACCGACACGTCCTCGGGCACCCGCAGCCCCCGGGCGCGGGCGGCGCCCACGGCCCCGAGGGCCATGAGGTCCGAGCCGCAGACGATCGCGGTGGCGCCCCGGTCGAGCAGCGCCCGCGCGGCGCTCTCGCCCCCGTCCACGCGGAACTGCGTGTACATGACGAGCGAGTCGACCTCGCCCGCCGGCACGACCCCGGCGAGGTGCCGCCGGACGGCGTCGTGGAAGGCGGCCGTCTTGCGCAGCGACGGCACGTACCGCGGCGGGCCCATGGCCAGGCCGATCCGCTCGTGGCCCAGCCCGACGAGGTGCTCGACGGCCAGGTCCACGGCCACGGCGTCGTCGGTGGAGACGAAGGGGGCGTCGACCCCGTCCATCCGCCCGTTGACGAAGACGGCCGGCAGCCCCCGGCGGAGCATGTCGACGTAGGGCTTGGCGTCCGCCTCCGTGTTGGCGTGCACGCCGGACAGGAAGACGACGCCGGCCGCCTTCTGCTGCACGAGGACCCGCACGAAGTCCGCCTCGTGCACCCCGCCGGGCACGAGGCTGCAGACGACGGGCGTGTAGCCCGCGCGCGCCAGGTGGGTCTGCACGACGAGCGACAGCGCCGCGAAGACGGGGTTGGACAGCTCCGGCACGACGACGCCGACGAGCCCTGCCGCCGCGGGCGGCAGGAAGCGGTCGTCGTAGCCGAGCACGTCGAGGACCGAGCGGACCTTGTCCCGGGTCGCCTGCGACACCCCGGGCTTGTCGTTGAGGACGCGGCTGACCGTCGCCTCGCTGACCCCGGCGCGGACGGCGACGTCCGCGAGCCTCACCTTCACGCCGGGAACTCTAGGGCGCCGGACGTGGTCTGCGTAACGATTCGCGCAAGCGTCTTACGCACCTTGCAAGATCCTTGCTACGGTCCCGCCACGCAGCGCAGCGCACCGGACGACCCCGCACCCGTCGTCCGCCCGGGCACCGACGCCCCGGCCGCTGCGACGGGCCCCGGCCCGCTGCACCGACCTGCACCACCCGTACGTCCCGGCACACCCCTGCACCCGAGCACCGAGGAGCACCCATGCGCATGTCCCTGAGGGCCGTCGTCGCCGCCGCCGGCATCGCCGCCCTGGCCGTCACGACCGGCTGCGGCGGGGGTGGGGACACCCCGACCACGCCGGACGCCGGCTCCACCCCGACGACGGGCGGCGACACCGCGGCCGAGACCACCGGCGCCCCCCAGCGCGGCGACGCCGACCTCGTCATCTGGACCGACGAGCTCAAGATCGGCCCCATCACGGAGATCGCCGAGGACTTCGGCGAGGACAACGGCATCACCGTCGCCGTCCAGGCCGTCACCGACCTGCAGTCGAACTTCATCACCGCCAACGCGGCGAGCAACGGCCCCGACGTCGTCGTCGGCGCCCACGACTGGATCGGCAACATGGTGCAGAACGGCGCCATCGACCCGCTGCAGATCACGGCCGACCAGGTGAGCCAGTACTCGCCGGTCGCGGTGGACGCCGTCACCTACGACGAGCAGCTCTACGGCCTGCCCTACGGCGTCGAGGCCCTCGTGCTCTACCGCAACACCGACCTCGTGCCGGAGGCGCCCGCGACCCTCGACGAGGCCTTCGCCACGGGCCTCGAGCTCAAGGCGGCCGGCACCGTCCAGTCGGCCTTCAACCTGCCCGTGGGCGAGCTCGGCGACGCGTACCACATGCAGCCGCTGTACACCTCGCTCGGCGGGTACGTCTTCGGCCGCGGCGCGGACGGCGGCTACGACGCCTCCGACCTCGGCGTCGGCGACGAGGCCTCCCAGGCCGCCGGCGCGCGCATCGCCGAGCTCGGCGAGGGCGGCTCCGGCGCCCTCACGCGCTCCGTCAGCGGTGACAACTCGATCGCCCTCTTCGCCGACGGCCAGGCGCCGTTCCTCCTCTCCGGCCCGTGGGCCCGGGCGGACGTCGAGGCCGCGGGCTTCGGCTGGGACGTCCAGGCCGTCCCCGGCTTCGAGGGCGCCGGCCCGGCGCAGCCCTTCACCGGCATCCAGGCCTTCTACGTGGCCTCGGCCGGCGCCAACAAGGCCTTCGCCCAGGAGTTCGTCGGCACCACGATGAACACCGAGGAGGCCATGAAGGTCATGTACGACGGCGCGAACATCCCGCCGAGCCTCACCACGCTCCAGGAGTCCGAGGTGGCCGCCGACCCGCAGCTGCAGGCCTACCTCGACGCGGCGAACGCGGGCGAGCCGATGCCGTCGATCCCGCAGATGGGCGCCGTCTTCGAGCCGCTCGGCCAGGCCTACTCGGCGATCATCGGCGGCGCCGACGGCGCCGAGACGATGGTCGCCACCGGCGACACCATCCGCACCGCCATCGCGGAGTGACCCGGCCGGTGCGGGGCGGCGACCGCCGCCCCGCACCGGCAGCAGGAACCCACCCAGCCCTCGAGGGCCGGACCCGCGTCACCGTCGACGCCGGGGCCGCCCCGTCCCGCCGGCCTCCCGGCCGCCGCCCCCGGGGTCCTCCGCCCCGGCCCCAGCCCGTGCCGTCACCGGCCCCCGCAGGCGCGCCCGCACCGCCGCGCCCGGCGCCGGCCGCCCCACCACGCCCCAGGAGGCGCCGTGGTCCAGCAGCTCAGCACCGCCCCCACCGAGAGCCCGGCGGCGCACCCGCCGCCCCGCGGCTCGCGCTCGACGCCGGTCCTCCTGCTGAAGATCCTGCTGCTGGCGGTGGTCCTCAGCACCGTCATCTCCCTGACGCCGGCGCTCGTCGCCGCCGAGCGCTGGGGCTTCCTCGTCTTCTTCTGGGCGCTGGTGCTGCTCGTCGTCGCCGTCTACGCGACGCGACGCGCCATCCCGCTCAAGTACCTGCTGCCCGGGTCGATCCTGCTCTTCAGCTTCGTCGTCTACCCCGTCATCTCGACGTTCCAGGTGTCGCTGACGAACCTCGGCGACGGCACGCGGTCCACGCAGGAGCAGGCGGTCACGCAGATCCTCGGCGCCTCGGTCGTCCAGACGCCCGACGCGCCCCGCTACAACCTCACGGTCGGCACCACCGGCTCCGCGACCGACGGCCCCTTCGCCTTCCTCCTCGTCGACCCGGCGACGGGGGAGGCGTCCGTCGGCACGGAGGACGGCCTCGAGCCGCTCGACGACGCCACGGTCACCGAGGGCTTCGTCACCGCGGCCGACGGCTACACGCTCCTGACGCCGGCCGAGGTCAACGCCGCCAGCGCCGCGCTCGCCGAGGTCACCGTCCCCACCGAGGGCGGGGCGATCCGCCAGCTCGGCATCCGGCAGGCCTTCGAGGGCTCGACGCCCCTCGTCTACGACGAGGACTCCGAGACGATCACCAACACCTCGACGGGCGTCTCCTACACGCCGACGCTGCAGGGGGACCGCGAGTACTTCGTCAGCGCGGACGGCCAGCGGCTGTCGGACCAGTCCTGGGCCGCCGACGTCGGCTTCGCCAACTACGTCCGGGCCTTCACCGACGGGCGCATCCTGTCCGACTTCCTCGGCATCTTCGGCTGGACGCTCGTCTTCGCGACGCTGTCGGTGGCGACGACCTTCGCGCTCGGGACGGTGCTGGCCATCGTCCTCAACGACCGGCGCGTCCGGGGCCAGAAGGTCTACCGCTCGGTGCTGCTGCTGCCCTACGCCATCCCGAGCTTCATCTCGCTGCTGCTGTGGTCGGGCTTCTGGAACACCGACTTCGGGCTCATCAACGACCTGACCGGGCTGTCCGTCAACTGGTTCGGCGGGGCGACGACGGCGAAGGTCGCCGTCATCCTCACCAACCTCTGGCTGGGCTTCCCCTACATGTTCCTCGTCGTCACCGGCGCGCTGCAGGCGATCCCCGAGGACCTCAAGGAGGCCGCCGGCATCGACGGCGCCAGCGGGTTCATGGGCTTCCGGAAGATCACCTTCCCGCTGCTGCTCATCCCCACGGCCCCGCTGCTCGTCGCGTCCTTCGCCTTCAACTTCAACAACTTCAACACGATCTTCCTGCTCACCGGCGGGGGGCCCTTCACGCCGGAGAACCCGACGGCCGGCGGGACCGACCTCCTCATCAGCTACACGATCCGCCTCGCCTTCGGCGCCAGCGGCGCCCAGTTCGGCTTCGCGTCCGCCATCGCGGTGCTGCTCTTCGTCATCACGGGCGTCGTCGCCGCCCTGCAGTTCCGCCTGACCCGTCGACTCGAGGACGTGCTCTGAGATGACCACCCCGGACCTGCAGACCGGCGCCCCCGTCCCGCCCGCCCGGCTCGCCGACCCGGCCGGCGGCGGCCCCTCGTCGCCGACTGCACCGCCCGTCGCCCACCGCATGAGCCGCGGCCGCTGGTGGCGCGAGGTCGGCTGGCGGCACGTCGTCGGGCTCGCGGCGGTCGCCTTCGCCGTCTTCCCGATCCTCTACATCGTCTCGGCGGCCTTCAACCCGCTCGGCAGCGTCGTCTCGACGAACCTCATCCCGCGCGAGCTGAGCCTCGTCAACTTCCAGGCGCTGTTCTCCGACCCCTCGCGGCCCTTCGGCCGGTGGATGCTCAACACGCTCGCGGTGTGCACCGCGGTGACGGTCATCCAGGTCTCGTGCAGCGCGCTGGCGGCGTACGCCTTCAGCCGCTTCCGGTTCCGCGGGCGGCGCGGCGGGCTGCTCGCCCTGCTGCTCATCCAGATGTTCCCGCAGATCCTCGCGACGATCGCGCTGTTCCTGCTCTTCACCGAGCTGGGCACGGTCGTCCCCGCCATCGGCCTCAACACCCTGCTCGGCTACATCCTCGTCATGTGCGGCAACGCCTTCGCGCAGGTGTGGCTCATCAAGGGCTTCTTCGACTCGATCCCGCAGTCCCTCGACGAGGCCGCCACGGTCGACGGCGCCGGGCACGCGACGATCTTCTTCCGCATCCTCCTGCCGCTGCTGCAGCCGATCCTCGCCGTCACCGGCCTGCTCGCCTTCGTCGGCGTCATCAGCGAGTTCCTCATCGCCTCGATCTTCCTGCGCGAGGCAGGCGTCCGGACGGTCGCCGTCGGCCTGTGGTCCGTCATCGAGAACGACCGCTCGAACAACCTCGGGCTCTTCGCCGCGGGCGCGCTGCTCACGGCCATCCCCGTCGTGCTGCTCTTCCAGTACCTGCAGCGCTTCATCGTCGGCGGCATCACGGCGGGCGGGGTCAAGGGGTGACCCACGAGCTCTCCGCCCCGCACCACGACGGCTCCGCCCGCTGCGTCGGCACGTCGTCGCCCGCCCTCGGCGAGCGCGTGCCCGTCCGGGTGCTCGTCCCCGACGCGGCGGACGGCTCCGCGTGGGGCGGGGAGGTGCACCTCCGCCAGCTCCGGGACGGCGAGCCGCTGCTGCGGGCCGCCGAGCCGGACGGTCGCGACCCCGGGGGCACGTGGTTCGCCGTCGAGGTCGAGGCCCGCAACCCCGTCACGTCCTACCGCTTCCTCCTGTCCGGCCGGGACGGCGCCGGCCGGCCGGCGCACCGCTGGCTCACCGGCGAGGGGACGACGGCCCGCGACGTCACCGACGCCGCCGACTTCCGGCTCCTCGCCTCCGAGGGGCCGGCGGACTGGGTGGCCGACCAGGTGGCCTACCAGGTCTTCCCCGACCGCTTCGCCCGCTCCGGCGCCGAGCGGGAGACGCCGTCGTGGGCCGACCGCGCCGCCTGGGACGACGCGGTGGTGCACCGCGGGCCCGGCGTCGGGCGGCAGTGGTTCGGCGGCGACCTCGACGGGATCGCCGCCCACCTCGACCACGTCGAGTCCCTCGGCGCCTCGCTGCTGTACCTCACGCCCTTCTTCGAGGCCCGCTCCAACCACCGGTACGACGCGGTGACCTTCGACCGCGTGGACCCGGTGCTCGGCGGCGACGAGGCCATGCGCCGGCTCGTCGACGCCGCGCACGCGCGGGGCCTGCGGGTCATGGGCGACCTCACGACCAACCACACCGGCGTCGAGCACCCGTGGTTCCGCGCGGCCGTCGCCGACCGCACCTCCGAGGAGGCGGGCTACTACCGCTTCCTCGAGGACGACCCGATCGGCTACGAGACGTGGCTCGGTGTCGACACGCTGCCCAAGCTGGACCACTCGTCGGCCGCCCTCCGGCGGCGGTTCGTCGACGGGCCCGGCTCCGTCGTCGCCGAGCACCTGCGGCGCGGGCTCGACGGGTGGCGGATCGACGTCGCCAACATGACCGGCCGCCTCGGCCCCGACGACCTCGCGGTCGAGGTGGCCCGCCTGGCCCGGGCGACGGCGCACGCCGTCAGCCCCGGCGCCTGGATGCTCGCCGAGCACTGCCACGACGCCGCCGCGGACCTCGTGGGCGACGGCTGGCACGGGGCGATGGACTACGCGGGCTTCACCCGGCCGGTCTGGGCGTGGCTCAACGGCGGCTACCCCGGTGGTCCGGGGGAGGAGCACGGCCTGCGCTTCCTCGGCTGGCCGGTGCCCGTGCCCGTGCAGCCGGGCGGCGACGTCGTCGCGACCATGCGCGCGGTCCACGCGGCGATGCCGTGGCGCTCGTGGGCGGCGTCGACGTCGCACCTCGACACCCACGACACGCCCCGCTTCCGCACCGTGACCGGGGGCGGGCGCAGCGGCCTCGCCGACCTGACGGGCCGCGGCCGCGACCGGTACGTCGCCGGCCTCGCCCTGCAGATGACGCTGCCCGGCGTCCCGACGCTCTTCGCGGGCGACGAGGTCGGGCTCACCGGCCTCGACGGCGAGCACTCCCGGACCCCCATGCCGTGGGACCGCCCCGAGGCGTGGGACGCCCCGACGCTCGACGCCGTCCGCACCTGGGGCCGGCTGCGGCGCGGCTCGGTCGCGCTGCGGCGGGGCGGCCTGCGCTGGGTCACGGCCCGCGACGACGTCCTCGTGCACCTGCGCGAGCACGCCGAGCAGCGCGTCCTCGTCCACGTCGCCCGGGCCGACCACGAGCCCGTCCGGCTGCCCCTCGCGGCCCTCGGCCTGCGGTCGGCGTCCCAGCTCGTGCCGCTCGTCGGCGGCGGCGCGACGGACGGCGGCGACGGCACGGTCGTCCTGCCGGGCGACGGCCCCGCCGCCTCGGCCTGGGCGCTCGAGGGCTGACGCCCCGGCCCGGCCGCACCTCCGCTCCCTGCTCCACCCACCACCCAGGAGATCCCGTGACCAGCACGACCACCCCGGCCCGCCGCGTCCCCGCGAGCGCCCCGGTGGCCGCCCCCACGCCCGCCGCCCCCGAGGCCCGCGACTGGTGGCGGCGCGCCGTCGTCTACCAGGTGTACCCGCGCAGCTTCGCCGACGCGGACGGCGACGGCCTCGGCGACCTGCGGGGCATCACCTCGCGCGTCGGCCACCTCGCCTCGCTCGGCGTGGACGCCGTGTGGCTCAGCCCCTTCTACCCGTCGGCGCTCGCCGACGGCGGCTACGACGTGGACGACCACCGTGCCGTCGACCCCCGCCTCGGCACGCTCGAGGACTTCGACGAGATGGTCCGGGCCCTGCACGCCGCGGGCATCCGCGTCGTCGTCGACGTCGTGCCCAACCACACCTCGGACCGGCACGCGTGGTTCCGCGAGGCGCTCGCCTCCCCGCCGGGCTCGCGGGCCCGCGGCCGCTACGTCTTCCGCGACGGGCGCGGGCCCGGCGGCCACGAGCCGCCCAGCTCGTGGCGGTCGATCTTCGGCGGGTCGGCCTGGCAGCGCGTCACCGAGCCCGACGGCACGCCGGGGCAGTGGTTCCTCCACATCTTCGCGCCGGAGCAGCCGGACCTCGACTGGTCGGACGAGGAGGTGCGCGAGGACATGCTCGAGACGCTGCGCTTCTGGGCCGACCGGGGCGTGGACGGCTTCCGGGTCGACGTCGCGCACGGGCTCGTCAAGGACGTCGACGGCCACCTCGACGTCCACGTCGAGATCCTCGACACGGGCCGGGAGGGCGGCAACCACCCGCTCTGGGACCGCGACGAGGTGCAGGACGTCTACGCGCAGTGGCGCCGCGACGTCCTCGACGCCTACGACCCGCCCCGCTCGGCCGTCGCCGAGGCGTCGGTGCACCCGCACCGCCGGGCGCGCTACGCCGACCCCCTCGGCCTCGGCCAGGCCTTCAACTTCGACCTCTTCGCCTGCGCGTGGGACGCCGGGGAGATGCGGACGGCGATCGCCGGCGGGCTGGCCCAGATGGCGGCCGGCTCCTCGGCGACGTGGACGCTGTCCAACCACGACTCCGTGCGGCACACGACCCGGTTCGGCGTGCCGCGGCGGTCCGGCGTGGGCTCGCAGGAGGCCGCCAAGGCGTGGGTGACGACGGACGGCCGCGACCCGGTCGACCTCGACCTCGGGCTCCGCCGGGCCCGCGCGGCCCTGCTCCTCGAGCTCGCGCTGCCCGGCGCCGTCTACCTGTACCAGGGCGAGGAGCTGGGGCTGCACGAGGTCGCCGACATCCCCTGGGACGCCGTCGAGGACCCGATCGCCGTGCGCTCCGGCGGGGGCGAGAAGGGCCGCGACGGCTGCCGGGTCGCCCTGCCGTGGACGCCCGACGGCACGACCTTCGGCTTCGGTCCCGAGGGCGGCGCGCTGCCGGGGATGCGGCAGCCGGCGTGGTTCGGCCCCGTCTCCGTGGCGGCGCAGGACGGCGTCGCCGGCTCGACCCTCGAGCTCTACCGGTCCGCCCTGCGCGTGCGGCGGGTGCTCACGACGGTCGACGACGGGCTGGAGTGGGTCGACGACGCCCCCGGCGTGCTGCACCTCGTCCGGCCGGGCGGGTGGCGCAGCATCACCAACCTCTCCGGGGCGGCCGTGCCGCTGCCGGTGGGCGAGCTGCTCCTCGCGAGCGACACGGACCTCGACCCGGCCGCCGTGGCGCAGGGCCGCGGGGTGCTGGCTCCCGACTGCTCGGCCTGGGTGCGCTGACCCGCCGCGCCGCCCGCCCGTCGCGCGCAGGAGCGACGTCAGGCGGTGACGAGGTCGTCGCGTGTCGTGAGGACGGCCACCTCGTCGTCGGCCGTCGTGGCCGGCGGCGGGGGGAGCTCGGCGGGGGACCCGTCGGTCGCCCGCCACCCGACGGTGTACGTGACGTCCTCGGCGGCCGGGGTCCCGGCGTCGTCGGGGAGGCCGGTCGCGCCGTCGGCGGTCCCCGCGTCCGTGCCGGGCACGGCCGGGCCGCCCGGGGGGAGCGACCCGTCGTCCCCCGGTGGCGGGGGCGGCAGCTCGCCGACGGTGCCGGTGGTCGCGCCCGCCGGGACCGACGTCACGGGCGCGGGCGCGGCCACGGCGGCCCCGATGCCCGCGCCGCCCAGGAGGCCGACGACCAGTGCGCCGGCCGCCGTCACCACGGTCGTGGCACCGGGGCGTCGTCGACGGGCCCGGCCGGTCGCCGCGGCGGCGGCAGGGGGCGCCGGCGGCGGGGGGACGTCCGTCCTGCCGTCCGCCGGGCCGGTGCCCGTCGCGGGCGTGCTGCGCCTGGTCTCGTCCATGTCCTCGTCCCGTCGTCGACGCCGCGCTCCCGCGGCCCGGCGGGACGGCTGCTCCGCCCCGTCGACGACGACCGTCGACCGCGGCGCTGTGCGGTCGCTGTGGGGAGGCCGTGGGGCCGGGACGACCCTCCCGGCCCCGTCCCGGATGGCGCCCGGGCGTCGTCGGCGCGACCATCGCGCCCACCGGTGCCGCCGCCAGGGCGGTGCCTCCACCGGTCGCCGACCCGGCGGCAGGACGGAGCTCCACATGCGCTTCGGGCTCGGGATCTTCCTCCTCGTCGTCGGCGGCGTCCTCGCCTTCGCCGTCCGCGACTCGATCGACGCCGTCGACCTCACCGTCGTCGGCTACGTCTGCCTCGCGGCCGGCGTGCTCGCGATCGTCCTGGGCGCCGTCCAGGGTGCCCAGCGGCAGCGCCGGGTCGACCGCGTCGAGTACGTGGAGGACCGCCGCGGCGACCTCCCGCCGCCGCGTCGCTGACCGCACGCCGGCACCTCCGCGCCGACGCCCCGCCGCCCTCGGGCGTCGGGGCGTCGGCGCGTGCGGCCGCGGCCTACCGGAGCCCGGCGGCCACGGGGCAGGAGAAGGTCGGCCGGGCCTGCAGGCCCACCTCGTGGAGGTGGCCGACGACCGCGCGGTAGGCGCCGAGGAAGGACGTCTCCGTGTAGGGCACCTGCTCCCGGGCGCAGTGGGCGCGCACGAGCTCCTGGGCCCGCCGCAGGTGCGGGCGGGGCATGCTCGGGAACAGGTGGTGCTCGGCCTGGAAGTTCAGACCGCCCATGACGAGGTCGACGAGCGCGCCCCCGCGCACGTCGCGGGACACGAGGACCTGCCGGCGCAGGAAGTCGACGTCGCCGCCGCGCGGGACGACGGGCATCCCCACGTGGTTGGGGGCGAAGGCGAGGCCCATGCAGACGCCGAAGACGGCGAGGTGCACGCCGAGGAAGGCGGCGCCCCGGCCGGGTCCGAGGAGCAGGAGCAGCAGGGCGAGGTAGACGACCCAGTGGGTGGCGACGAGTGCGGCGTCCAGGGGGCGACGGCGCAGCGGCGCCCGGTCGAGGAGGCGGCTCGTGCTGTCGACGTGGAGGTTCAGGCCCTGCAGCAGCAGGAGCGGGAAGAAGGCGTAGCCCTGGCGGCGGGTCAGCCAGGCGAGGGCGCCGCGGCGGTCGCGCGCCGCCTCCGGCGTGAACGACAGCACCTTCGACTCGACGTCGCCGTCGAGGCCGCGCTGGTTCGGCCCCTGGTGGTGGCGCGTGTGCTTGCCGAGCCACCAGCCGTGGCTGAGCCCGCAGCACAGGCTCGCGAAGGTCCGGCCGGCCCACTCGTTGGCCCGGGCCGAGGTGAACATCTGACGGTGCGCGCCGTCGTGGCCGAGGAAGGCGCACTGCGTGAGCACGAGCGCCAGCGCGGCGGCCGGCAGGAGCACGAGCCAGCTGTCCCGCAGCAGCACCGCGGCGGCGACGACGACGGCGAGGGCACCGACGGCGGCACCCATGCGGCCCAGGTACCAGCCGCGCCGCCGGGCGAGCAGCCCTGCGGCGCGGACCTCGCGGGCGAGCTCGGTGTAGGAACTGGTCTGGCGGTGCGCGCGGGCCCGGCCCGCGGGGCGTGGCGGCGCGGCGGTGGCCGCGGCCGGGAGGAGGTGGACGACGTCGCTCATGGCGGACCCCTGGGCGTGAGGTGGAGGCGCAGCCGGGTCCGGGGCGGCGGGATGTCGTCCTCAGCCTGGCGGTCTCCCGGCGAGGGGGCCAGCCGGGCGGGCGTGCGGCCGCTCAGCGCCGCCGGTCGGCAGCCCGGGCGCCGGGGGCGGCGGGGGCGGCGGGGGCCATGACGACGTCGGCCGCGAGCGTGCCGTCGATGACGTCGGCGGACACCGCGGCCAGCGCGAGCCCGTGGCCGCGGGCGTAGCGCCTCATGGCGGTGAAGGCGTCGCCGACCGAGACGCCGGAACGGGCGGCGAGGACGCCCTTGGCCTGCTCGACGGCGATCCGGCTGTGGAGGGCGGCCTGCAGCTGCTCCGACAGCACGGTCTGCTCCCGGAGCGAGCGCTCCTGGAGAAGACCGATGGTCGCGACGTCCGCCATGGCCTGGCCGACGACGACGTCGTGGTCGTCGAGGGGCCGACGGCGGTCGGTGAAGAGGTTGAGCGCCCCGATGACCCGTCCTCGCAGGCGCAGCGGCAGGGCGTGGGTGTTGCCGAAGCCCGTGGCCTCCGCGGCCTCGGTGAAGCGCGGCCAGCGCCGCGCCGACTCCTCGAGGTCGACGTTCGTCAGCGCCTCGCCGCTGGCGAAGCAGTCGAGGCAGGGCCCCTCGTCCGTCTGGAGCTCGAACACCTCGAGGAGGCGCGCCCGCTCGGTCGTCGAGGCGACGAGCTGGAGGCTGCCGCGCTCGTCCGCGAGCATGAGACCGGCGGCGTCGGCCCCGAGCAGCTCGACGCACCGCTCGGTGAGGGTGGTGAGGAAGTCCGTCACGTCGAAGTCGTCGACGAGGGTGTCCGCCAGCTCGACGAAGACCTCGGCCAGGCGCTGCTGCGCGTTCATCGTCGTCCCCTTGCGGTCGTGGTCGGGAGGTCCGGTCTCGTCCGTGGCGGTCACGGGAAGGGGTCCCGGACGTCGAGCGTGCCGTCGACGACACCGCGGGCGACGTCGGCGACGGGCACGCCGAGGGTGTGCGCGCGGGCCCTCAGGAGGACGAGCGCCGACTGCAGCCCGAGGCCGGTCTGGACGGCCAGGACGCCCGTCGCCTGGTGCACGACGGCCCGGCCGTGTTCGAGGCCGAGCGCCGTGGGTGCGTCACCGGGTGCGACGCCCGCCGTGGCCTGGTCCTGGAGGTGCAGGAGGAGGGCGGTGGCGGCGTCGGCGAAGGCGAGCGACTCCGCGAGGTCGCCGTCGACGAGCGGGCCGGGGGCGTCGCGGTACAGGTCGAGCACGCCCAGCCGGATCTCGCCGACGCGCAGCGGCAGGGCGAAGACGGCGCACGCGCCCAGGGCCATGGCCCGCCCCGCGAAGGTCGGCCAGCGCCGGCGCCCGGCCTCTGCGAGGTCCGGCACGAGCACGGCCCGCCCCGTCGCGCTGCTCTCGACGCACGGCCCCTCGCCGAGGGTGAACTGCAGCTCCTCGAGCCCCGTCGCCACCTCGTCCGAGGCGGCGACCGTGCCGGCCGGCTGGCCCCGCGCCATGAGCAGGACGGCCGCGCCCGTGACGGGCAGGGAGCGGGCGCACCAGGCGACGAGGCGGTCGGCCGAGGGCGTCGGCGAGGTGACCTCCTCGTCGAGGAGGCGGTGGAGGATCTGCCGCGAGCGGTAGGACTCCATACGTCCTCACCCGGGCGTCGGTACGTGGCGACCGAGCACGGCCCTCGTGGGTGACAGTAGGGCCGTCATGGCATCCCCGGTGGTCGGGCCGCCCGTCAGCCGCCCCTGAGGCGTTCCCGCAGGCCGGACGCCCGGGCGGCCGGGCGCGCCACGGCGGCGAGCAGCGCCTCGGCGTCACCGACGACGCGCACGCGCTCCCGGGCGCGGGTCAGGGCCGTGTAGAGGGTCTCCCGCGTCAGCAGGGGCGAGCCCGCGGGCGGGAGGACGAGGGTCACGGCGTCGAACTGGCTCCCCTGGCTGCGGTGGACCGTCATGGCGTGCAGGGGGCGGGTGCTCGGCAGCCGGCCCAGCGGGAGGAGCCGGGGTGCGCCCCCCACGCCGACGGCGGCGGCGAGACCGCCCTCGCCGTCGTCGACGAGCACCGCGACGTCCCCGTTGGCGAGGCCCGTGGCCGGGTCGTTGACCGTGACGATGAGCGGCTCGCCGACGTGGTGGCCGTCGGCCCGGCGGACGCGGGGCAGCCCGGCGGCGACCTCGGCGGCGCGGGTCCAGCGCTCGGCCAGCTCGCCCCAGCGACGCAGGCCGCGGGGCCCGGCGCGGTGGGCGGTGAGCAGGCGGTGGCGGTCGAGCGCGGCGAGGGCGGCCCCGCCGTCGCCCGCCCTCGCCGCCGCCCCGAGCGCGGTGGCCGAGGCGACGACGTCGTCGCGCACCGCGTCGAGGGCGCTCTCCGGCACGGCGTCCGCCGTCGTGAGGACCAGGGTCGCCCCCGGCTCGCCGGCCGTCAGCACGGCGAGGGCCTCCTCGCCGCGACCCTCGCGGACGGCGGCGGCGAGCGAGCCCACGACGCCGCCGAAGCGGCGGGTCGTCCGCAGCACGCCCACGCCGTCGCGGACCGTGACGGGGCGGTGCGCGGCGTCGGGGCGGCCGGAGGTCTGCCCCACGGGCAGCGCGCCGGCGCGGGCGAGGGCGTCCGCCAGCCGCGGGTGACGGTCCTGCGGCCCGGCGTCGGCGTCCACGAGGTCGCCGAGCACGGTCCCCGCCTCGACGGAGGCCAGCTGGTCGGGGTCGCCGACGAGCACGAGCCGGGTCTGCGGGCGCAACGCCTCGAGCAGCCGGGCCATGAGCGTGAGGGAGACCATCGAGCTCTCGTCGACGACGAGGACCTCGAGCGCCAGGCGGTCCGAGCGGTCGTGCCGGAAGCGGTGGCGCGCGCCGGGCCGCCAGCCGAGCAGCCGGTGCAGCGTCGTCGCGGGCAGCTCCCCCAGCCGCTCGCGGTCCTCCTCGGGCAGCCGCGCCGTCGAGTCGCGGACGGCCTCGGCCAGGCGTGCGGCCGCCCGCCCGGTGGGGGCGGCGAGGGCCACCCGCCACGTCGGGTGCTGCTCGCGCAGCAGGGCGACGACCTTGGAGACCGTCGTCGTCTTGCCGGTGCCGGGCCCGCCGGCGAGCACGGACACGCGGGCGAGCGCGCAGCCGGCGGCCGCCTCGCGCTGGTCGGCGTCCTGCGGCGCGAACAGACGGTCGAGCGCCCGCCCGAGCACGGCCGGGTCGAGGTCGTCCGGGACGTCGGCGGCCCGGGCGGCGAGCTCCCGCGCGACGAGCTCCTCCTGGTCGCGGTAGCGCCCGAGCCACACGCGGCTGCCCTCCACGCGCAGCGGCCCGCCCGCCAGCGGGCTGGCGGCCACGCGGGCCGCCCAGTCCGCGCCCGGCCAGGCGGGGCCGTCGTCGGGGACGTCGGTGCCGGCCCCGGCGTCGGGGGCGTCGTCCTCGTCGACGTCGTCGGCGGCGGTCGTCTCCTGCGCCGTCCGCAGGTCGACGACGACCGACCCCTGCCGGGTCGAGCGGACGACGAGGGCCGCGGCGAGCAGCACGGCCTCGTCGTCCTCGCCCCCGAGCACGCCGAGGCGCTGCGCGACGTGGACGTCGGCGGCCTGGAGGAGCCCCGCGCGGTTGAAGTCGCGGAGCAGGCCCGTCGCCCGCAGCGCCACGTCGCCCGCCCGCGGGTCGCCCGTCACGGGGTGCCCCCCGACCGACCGGCGAGGTGGTCGGAGGCCGCGACGACGAGCGCCGGCGGCGTCGCCCACGCCATGACGCCGGGGACCGTGCCGTCCGCGGCGGGCGTCACGTCCGGCCCGACCATCCCGCGGACGAAGAGGTACAGCGCCCCGCCGAGGTGCCGGCCCGGGTCGTACCCGGGCAGGCGCCAGCGGAGGAAGCGGTGCAGCGCCACCTGGTACAGCAGCGCCTGCAACGGGTAGTGCGCGGCGACCATCGCGTCCTCCATCGCCGTCGGGCGGTAGTCCCGCGCCGTGAGCGGCTGCTCGGGCGTGCCGAGCCGGTTGGTCTTGTAGTCGACGACGACGTAGCGCTCGCCGTCGCCGTCCTCCACGGGCAGCCGGAGGACGGCGTCCACGCTGCCGGTGAGGTAGCCGCGCAGGTCGGTGCCGTCGCCGCCCGTCCCGTGACCGCCGGGGCCCCCGGCCGTGAGGTCGGCCAGGGCGTCGGCGTACCCGGCCAGGGGGCCGTCGGGGCAGTGCCGGCGCCACAGCGGGACGAGCCCGGCCAGCGTCGGGCGCCCCGCCGCGGTGCCGGGGTCGTCGCCGCCCGCGAGCGGCAGCTCGAAGTCCAACTCGGGCAACCGGTCCCGCGCCGGCACGTCGACGAGGCACCGGCCGCCGGCGAGCGGCCCGAGCGGGGTCCGCAGGGCGAGGTCGAGGCCCGACGTCAGCACGTCGACGTCGAGCACGAGCCCCTGCGCCGCCGTGTGCTCGGCCACGAGGTCCCGCAGGGCGCGGTCGGGCCCCGTCCCGTCGGCCGGCGGCAGGGTCGAGGGGTCCAGCTCCTCGAGGACCGCGTGCACGAGGACGCCGAAGCGCGCGCTGCCCGCGAGCGCGTCCCACGCGGACGGGACGGCGGGGACCTCGTCGCCCGGCGCCCCCGTCCCGGGCGTGCCGGGGCCGGCGGGCAGCCGCTCGTCGTCCTCGACAGCGCCCTCGGGCTCCCCGAGCGCCGTGCTCCCGGTCGGCACGGGCCCCGCCGGGCCGGCGTCGTGGGCCGCCGCCGTCAGCGCGCTGTAGGAGGTCCGCCGCCAGGACGTGTCGAGGTCGCGGCGCCACGTCGCGGCGGACAGCCCGGCGGTGGCGCGCTCGGGCGGCACCCAGGGCGTGCGCGCCGGCGGGCCGGCGACCCGCTCGACGACGAGGGAGCCGTCGCCCGCGGCGGCGCGGGCCCCGAGCGCGGCGAGGACGTCGTCGTCGGACGGCACGGGCACCACGGTCGGCGGGACCCCGTCGTCGCCGGGCGCGCCGGGCAGGACGGCGGACGTGCCCGGGGGGCGGTGCAGCAGCAGCCGGTGCAGCGGTCCCCTCCCGGTGTTCGTCGTGCCGGCCCACCAGGCGGTGAGGTGCCCCGCGGCCCGGGTGAGGGCCACGTAGGCCAGCCGCAGCTCCTCGTCGGACTCCGCCCGGTGGTGCTCACGGACGTGCTCGGCCCAGCGCGGGCCACCGACGCCACCGACGTCGCGGCAGCGCCGCCCGTCGGCGTCGTGCACGAGGGCCGTCGACGGCTTGCTGTTCTGCCACATGTCCCACGCGAAGGGCACGAGGACGGCGGGGAACTCGAGCCCCTTGCTCGAGTGGACGGTGAGGACCTGGACGGCGGCGGCGTCGGACTCCAGGCGCCTGCTGCGCTCGACGACCCCGTCGCGGCCGGCCTCCTCCACCTGCTCGCGCAGCCACGCGAGGAGCGCGGAGACGCCGAGGCCGTCGCGCACCGCCGTCTCGTGGAGCACCTGCCCGACGTGGCGGAGGTCGGTGAGCCGCCGTTCGCCGCCGACCTGCCCCAGCAGCCGCTCGGCGAGGCCCGCCGGCCGGTCCGGCCGCGGCCGCTGGACCGCCTCGAGCAGCGCGCCGACGCCGCGGCCGTCGAGGAGCCGCGCCCACGCGCGCACCCGCAGCCCGAGGTCGTCGACGAGCGCGTCGCCCCCCGCGTCGAGCGACGCCGCGTCGTGGCCGCCGAAGGCGCCGAGCGCGAGCAGCCGCACGCGGGCGCCCCGCTGCGGCTGCTCGAGCGCCTCGAGGAGGACCGCCCAGTCGTGGGCGGCCGGGGTGGTGAAGACGCTCGTGCGGCCCCCGACGACGACCGGCACCCGGACCCGCTCGAGCGCCTCGCGGACCATCTGCGCCTGCGCGTTGGTGCGGACGAGCACGGCGACGTCCCCCGGCGCGAGCGGACGCTGCCCGACCTCGGTGGGGGGAGGCGGGCCGTCCGGGGCGGACGACGGGTGGTCGGCGCGGCGCCGGCGCTCCGGCATCGTCGTCGTCACCTCGCCACCCACGAGTTCCACGACCTGGGCGGCGACGTCCGCCACGACCCGCTGCCGCATGCCCGGGACGCGTGCGAGCCCGTCGCGCGTCAGCGGCAGCGCGTCGCGGGGGACCACCCGTAGGCGCACCGGCGGGACGCCGTGCAGGCGCCGCCCGACGAGGCGGGCGGCCAGCGGCCGGACCCGGATGCGCGCGTCCCCGAGCGCCGCGCCGGCGAGGACGGCGTCGAGGCCGCGCAGGACCGGCTCGTCGCTGCGCTGGTTGGTGGCCAGCGTCCGGAGGTCGCCCGCCGCGTCGCGCGCCTCGAGGTAGGCGCGCACGTCGGCGCCGCGGAAGCCGTACACCGCCTGCTTGGGGTCGCCGACGAGGACGAGGGCGCGGGCCACCCCGGTCTCGGGCGCGGCGGCGGAGTCCGCGTCGTGGAAGGCCGCGCGCAGGACCCGCCACTGCACGGGGTCGGTGTCCTGGAACTCGTCGACGAGGACGACGCGGTGCTGCGCCCGCAGCCGGGCCCGCGCACGGGGCCCGCCGTCCGGGTCCTCGAGCACCTGCGCGAGCCGCAGCAGCAGGTCGTCGTAGCCCATCTGCCCGGCCGCCCGCAGCCGCCGCTGGACCTCGGCGCGCACCGCGCGGCCCACCCGCGCCCGCAGCGCCGGGAGGGCGGGCACGTCCGCCTCGTCCTCGCGGGGGAGCAGCTCGGTCGCCGGGTCGGACGCCGCGACGACGGCGAGGTCGCGGAAGGCCTCGGGGGTGAGGGCGGGCTCGTCAGCGCCCGGCACGCCCCAGCGCCGCAGGTAGAAGTCGTGCGCCACCTCGTCGACGACGTCGCGGACGTCCTCGACGAGCTCGGTCCGCGGGTCGTGGTCGGCCCCGGCGCCCAGGGTGAGGAGCACGCGCTGGCAGAAGCCGTGCGTCGTCGTCACCGTGGCGGCGTCGAAGGACGCCAGCGCGTCGGCGAGCCGCCGGTGGCGCAGGGCGACGGCGTCGGGTCCCCCGACCCGCAGCATCCGCAGCAGCTCGTCGGGGTCGTCCTCCGGGGCCGGGCGGGCCGTCGCGGCGGTGCCGCCGAGGTCGTGCGCGAGGACGTCCCGCGCCTCGACGAGGCGGGCCCGGACGCGCTCGCGCAGCTCGCGGGTCGACTCGCGGCTGAAGGTCATGACGAGCAGCCGGTCCACGGGCAGGCCGGCCTCGGCGACGTAGCGGGCGACGAGCGCGGCGATCGTCCACGTCTTGCCGGTCCCGGCGCTCGCCTCGAGGAGGGTCGTGCCGCGCGGCAGGGGGTCGGCCAGCCGGAAGGGCAGGGGCGCGCCCGGGTCCTCCGCCGGCGGCGTCCCCGTCGTGGTCGCGTCGCTCACGCCGCCCCTCCCGTCCCGCCGGCCTCCACGTCGAGGAGCCGGTCCCACACCCGCCGGGCCAGCGCCCCGAAGCGGGTCGTCTCGTCGGGCGCCCAGCCCGGGCCCTGCTCGGCCGCGGTGCGGGGGGCCGCCCACAGCCCGGCCGCCGGCAGCTCGCGCCCGTGGAGCAGCACGTGCTCGCGGTCGGCCGCCTCGCCGGGGAAGCGGTCGCTCTCCCACCTCCGCGTCGCGGCGTCCTGCGCGGCGAGCACGCTGCCGCCGCCCCGCCGGCGGGCGGCGTAGGCCTCGGACGCCTTGAGCGCCAGGGGGAGCGGCTCGTCGAGTCCCGCCCGGTGCAGGGCGACCAGCTCGGCGAGCGCGGTCCGTGCGTCGTCGGGGGCCAGCGGGCCGAGGACGCAGCGCGCCGCCCCGCCGTCGCCGCCGGCCCGGCCGACGGCGACCGCGCGCCACGCCGCCGTGCCGTCCGTCCCCGTCGGGGCGCCCGCGGAGAGCGCCAGGAGGTCGAGCCACGCGAGCAGCCGGTGCTTCGGGCCGAGGCGGGACGCGGTGAGCTGCAGCGCGACGTCCCCGCGCACGCCGCCGACCGTCCCGACGAGGCGGACGGGCGGGCCGCCGCCGGGCAGCACGCCGAGGTCGGCGTCGACGTCGACCGCCCCCGGCGGGAGCGCCCGCTCGGCCTCGGAGGCGCGGACGACGTCCTCCACCTCGCGGCCCACGCCCCGCAGGTAGCGCTCGCCGAGCGGTCCGGGCGGCAGGTCGCCGCGGTGGAGCTCCACCTCGAGCAGCCCGGCGACGTCGTCGCCGGCCACCCGCCGGTCGAGCAGCCGCTGCGCCAGCGCCCACCGCTCCAGGCCGTCGGGGTCGAGCGGCAGGGCGTCGTCCGGCTCCTCGTCGGGACGGACGACGGAGACCTCGAGCCGCTGGCGCCAGAAGGCGCGGACCGGGTGGAGGAGGAAGGCCCGCAGGTCCGAGAGCGAGACCTCCGCCGCGGGCGGGCGCGGCGGCAGGGGGCCGTCGAGCAGCGGGGCGGGCAGGTGCCGTTCGCCCGCGGCCGCCCGCGCCGCCGCGAGGGCACCGCCGTCGAAGCTGAAGGGCCGTCCCCCGCTCGCCGCCGTGCCCTCGCCGGTCGGCGGGCGGCGGAACGCGCGCGGGTCGAAGGGCTGGAGCGGGTGCGACGTCGTGACGACGTCCCGGACCCGCCCGCCCGGCACCGTGGCGGTCCGGTCGAGGGCGTCGAGCAGCTCGTCCACCGGGACGGCGGGGGGCACGGGCGCGCCGGTGCGCTCGTCGGCGCCGGTGACGACGACGAGGAGGTGCTCGCCCGCGGCGGCGACGGCGTCGAGGAGCAGCTGGCGGTCCTCGCTGCGCGGGTCGTGCTCGCCCGTCCACGGGTCGCGGGTGAGGAGGTCGTCGCCGTCGACGGCGCTGCGGCGCGGGAAGGCGCCGTCGTCGAGGCCGAGGAGGCACACGACCCGGCTGGGCACCGAGCGCATGGGCACGAGGGTGCAGACGGTGAGGGCGCCGGTGCGGAAGCCGGCACGGGTCGGGCGGCCCACGAGCAGGTCCGCGAGGAGGACCCGCACGTCGGCGACGCCGAGGAGCGCCCCCGAGGCGCCCTCCGCCGCGGCCGCGAGCTCGCGGTGCAGCTGGGCGGTCTGCCACGGCCCGTCGGGCTCGGGCGCCGCGAGGCCGAGGACGACGTCCTCGAGCCCCGCCGCCCACGCGGCGGCGTCCCGCCGCCCGGCCAGGTGGGCCGCCGCGGCGTCGAGCCGGTCCACGAGCTCGGCGAGGTGGCCGGCGAGCGTGACGTCGGAGCTGTCGACGTCGTCCAGCGGCACGACGCCGCCGAGCAGGAGCCCCGCCCCGCCCGGGCCGTCGGGGTCGGTCGCGGCGGGGTCGGCCGCGGTCGGCAGCCCCTCGACGGCGGCGCCCAGCAGCAGGCGGTCGAGCCCCGCGCGCCACGTGCCCTGCGTCAGGCCGCCGAGGCCCCAGGCGCCGCGGTGGTCCTCGTCGAGGCCCCAGCGCACGCCCGCGGCGACGACCCAGCCGCGGAGCCGCTCGAGCGCGTCGTCGTCGAGGCGGAACCGCCGCCGCACGGCCGGGTGGCCCGCGAGGTCGAGCACCGCGGTGGCCGGCACCCGGGACCCCGCGAGGTCGAGGACCTGGGCGAGGACCTGCAGCAGCGGGTTCTCGCGGCGCGGCGCGCGGTCGGCCACGCGCACGCGCAGGTGCCGGACGGGGTGGTCGGGCCCGCCCGGCGCACCGGCCGACCCGTCCCCGTCGAGGACGTCCACGGCCCCCGCGCCGAAGGCCGCGGCGACGAGCGGGGCGAAGGCCTCGACGTCGGGGCACAGCACGAGGACGTCGCGCGGCTCGAGCGTGGGGTCGTCGGCGAGCAGGCCCAGCACCGCCTCGCGCAGCACCTCGACCTGCCGGACCCGGCCGTGGCAGGAGTGCAGCCGCACGCTCGTGTCGCCGGGCGGCGGGGGCGGCGGGTCGGTCGGCACCTCGTCCCGGGCGAGGGCGTGCTGGAGCCGCTGCAGCAGAGGCGTGCCCGCCGTGACCGCCGCCGGGGCGCCACCGGGCAGGTGCTCGTCGTGGGAGCCCGCGGAGGCGCCCTCGCCGACCAGCCCCGTGAGGCGCAGCAGCTGCTGCAGCTCGAGGAGGTCGCGGCCGAGGGAGCCGAGCAGGGGCTCGCGCAGGGCACGCCGCACGGCGTCGTCCCGACGACGGCGCGGGGCGGGCGCGGCGGCGGCGGCCGCCCACAGCGCCGGGCTGGCGTGGTGGAGCCACAGGTGCACCTCGCGGTGCGCGGCCAGGGCGCCGAGGACGGCGAGGCGCGCGGGCGACAGGCGGGTGGGTCCGTAGACCGACAGCCGCGCGGGCAGGTCGACCTGCTCGGGCGCGAGGCGCAGCCGGGTGCAGGCGTCCTCGAGGAGCTCGGCGGGCGACGGGCCGAGCCGGGCGCGCAGCCGCCGCCAGACGTCGATCTGCCACCGGAGGTCCTCGGGGACGGTGCCGTCGTCGCCGTCGGACCACCCGCCGGCGGCCCAGTCGACGAGCATCCCCGGGCGGGCGCGCCCGTAGCCCGCGAGGCGGCGGGCGAGCTGCTGGACGGCGGCCATCCGTCGGCCGTCCTCGGCGAGCGCCCGGTCCAGGGGCGTGCCGCCCTCCTCGAGCACCTCCAGCAGCGGCCACGCGGACCGGCCGGCGGACCACGCCTCGACCGCCACGGCGTGCTCCTCGGACACGGCCGACACGGCGTCGTCGAGCACCCGCCCGGGCCGCGGCATGTCGACGCGCGCGCAGACGCCGT
This sequence comes from Pseudokineococcus lusitanus, assembly GCF_003751265.1. Classification (NCBI taxonomy): domain Bacteria; kingdom Bacillati; phylum Actinomycetota; class Actinomycetes; order Kineosporiales; family Kineosporiaceae; genus Pseudokineococcus; species Pseudokineococcus lusitanus. The sequence continues at coordinate 271,400 of NZ_RJKN01000002.1, read as the reverse complement.
CGGGCGCCCCGCCCCCCGACGCCCCGAGCTCGTGGGACAGGCGCTGGGCGATCCACCGCTCGACGCCCTGCGCGGGCACGGCGACGACGTCGCGCGCGAAGGGGTCCTCCGGCGGCACGGCGAGCACCGCCGCCAGCCCCCGCACGAGCGCCTCGGCGCTCTCGCTGCGGTGCACCACGAGCACGCGCGTCCCCCTCCGCCCCCGTCGCCGACGTCGTCCGCCAGCGGCCCTGCGCAGGCTAGGAGAGACCGCCGACACCCGGGCCCGGCGGTCCAGCACCCGCCGCCCCGGGGGCCGTCGGCACGGACGCGCGACGTCGGCCCTCCCACCCTCCGACGTGTGACCTCGTCGGGCGTGCCCAGCCCCGGAGCCCCGACGTGTGGCCGTGTCGGGGTCTTCGGCCGGACGCGGACCGCGACGCGTGGCCACGTCGGGTCCGCCTGCCGCCGAGGACGTCCTGCCCGACGGCCCGCGCGCGGGCGTCGGCCCCGGCATGATGCGGGGGGTGGCGCCCCTGTCCCCGCACGAGCGCGACGTCCCCGTCCACGCGGGCGTGCGCCGGAGCCGGCGCTGGGTGTGGCTGGGGCTGCTGACCTCGCTGCTGCTCACCGTGCTCGACGTGGGTGGCGGGGCGGCCACGGAGGCCACGGTGGCGGCCAACCTCTCCGGCGCCTTCGCGCTCGCCCCGGCCCTCACGGGCATCGGCGGGTCGCCGCGCCAGGTGGCCTTCGTCGGGGCCGTCGCGACGCTGCTCGCCCTGGGGCTGGGGCTCGCCGACGGCCTCCCGACGGGCTCCTGGCTCGTCCAGACCGCCGTCGTCGCCGTGGGCGCCGGGGTGGCGGGCACGGTCGCCGCCGCCCGGACCCGCCAGCTCGCGCAGCTGCAGGACCGGCGCCAGGCCGCGCGCACCCTCCAGGCGGCCCTGCTCACCCACCTCCCCGCGACCGAGGGGCTGGAGCTCGTCAGCCGCTACCTGCCGGCCAGCGCGGGCGACCAGGTGGGCGGCGACTGGTACGACGCCGTCGTCGCCGCGGACGGCGCGACGGTGCTCGTGCTCGGCGACGTCGTCGGGCACGACGTCCGCGCGGCCGCGGACATGGGGCAGGTCCGGGGGCTGCTGCGCGCCTACGCCGTCGAGGGCGGCCAGGGTCCGGCGCGGCTGCTCGCGCGGGTCGACGAGTCGCTGGCCGGCTTGGGGCTCGACGTGCTGGCGACGGTCGTCGTCGTGCGGGTCGAGCGGGGCGCCGGGCCGGCGGGGGAGCGCAGCCTCGTGTGGTCGAGCGCCGGCCACCCGCCGCCGATGCTCGTGAGGACCGACGCCGCCGGTGCCCCTGCGGTCGAGCGGCTGCAGGCGAAGGGCGAGCTGCTGCTGGGCGTCTTCCCGGAGACCCGGCGCAGCGACCACACGACCGTCCTCCCCGCGGGCGGGACTCTCCTGATGTCGAGCGACGGGCTCACCGAGCGGCGCGACCGGCCGCTGGCGGAGGGCCTCGACCTCCTGGCCCGCACGCTCGGCGAGGTGGCCGCGGCCGTCCCGACCACGGACGCCCTCGTCGACGAGGTGCTGGCTCGGATGGTCGGCGACGAGCACACCGACGACGTCGCGGTGCTGGCCGCCCGGGTGACGGCCTCACCCGCGGCCTAACGCCCGGCCGGCCCCGGACGCACGAGAGCCCGGACCCTGCCGGGCCCGGGCTCTCGTCGTGGAGCGGGTGACGGGAATCGAACCCGCGCTATCAGCTTGGGAAGCTGAAGTTCTGCCACTGAACTACACCCGCAGCGCCCTCCGGGACGGCGAGATCCCGGGGAGCGCGGCGAGCATACCCGGACGTGCGCGGCGCCCGTGCCGCCTCCCGCACGGGCGACCCGCCCGCGGCCGACCGCTACGGTGCGCCGGTGCTGCTCTCCGACCGGGACATCCGCGCCGAGCTCGCCGCCGGCCGCGTGGTGCTGGAGCCGCTGGACGAGGCGATGGTGCAGCCGTCCAGCGTCGACGTGCGGCTCGACCGCTTCTTCCGGCTCTTCGACAACCACAAGTACGCGGTCATCGACCCGTCCGAGGAGCAGCCCGACCTCACCCGGCTCGTCGAGGTCGACCCCGACGAGGCCTTCGTCCTGCACCCCGGCGAGTTCGTCCTCGCGTCGACGTACGAGGTCGTCACGCTGCCCGACGACGTCGCCGCCCGCCTCGAGGGCAAGTCCAGCCTCGGCCGCCTCGGCCTGCTGACGCACTCGACCGCCGGCTTCATCGACCCGGGCTTCTCCGGGCACGTGACGCTCGAGCTCTCCAACGTCGCGACCCTCCCCATCACGCTGTGGCCGGGCATGAAGATCGGGCAGCTCTGCTTCTTCCGGCTCTCGTCGGCGGCCGAGAACCCGTACGGCTCGGGCGTCCACGGCTCGCGGTACCAGGGCCAGCGCGGCCCGACGGCCAGCCGCTCCTCGCTGAACTTCCACCGCACCTCGGTCTGAGGCGGCTGCCGCCGTCGTGCGACAGGTGATGGTCGGGGCGCTCCGGCGTCGTCGCAGGTCACGGGGTCGCGCTCCCGAGCAGGGGCGAGCAACGCCTGTCGCCTGACGGCTGTCACCCGCCGTCGGCCGTCGGCGCGCGCAGCCGCGGCGCTCCCGCAGCACGCAGAACGGACGTGACCGACCCCCGTCCACGATGCGACCCTTCCGGCGGGACGGGAACAGATGCCGAGGGCACCTGCTTGCCGCCTCACAGGTGCGCAGCGACGCCACCACACCAGGACCTGCCATCCCGGGTGTGTGCTCGCACGCCCCGACCGAGAGCCGAGACGTGACCGCCACCCCCCGCCAGTCCGCACCGCCCCACGTGCCCAGCGCCCGCACCGCCCCGCCCGGCCCCTCCCGGCCGGGTGACGTCGCCACCGACCCGGCGGGCGTGCCCGAGGGCGTGCCGACCGGTGTCCCCGCCGAGGTCGACGGCCACGCCGACGAGGTCCTCCCCGACGCCGGCGCGTCGTGGTCGACGGCGCAGCGCGTCCGGCTCGTCGTCGTGCTCGGCGTCCTCGTGGCCCTCGGCCCGCTGACGATCGACCTCTACCTCCCCGCGCTGCCGGCCATCTCCGAGCAGCTGCTCGCCACCGAGGCGCAGGTCCAGCTCACCCTCACCGGGCTCCTCGCGGGTCTCGCGCTGGGGCAGCTGGTGCTCGGCCCGCTGACCGACCGCCTCGGACGCCGCCCCGTCCTCATCACGGGCGTCGCCGTCCACGGCCTCGCGTCGGTGCTGTGCGCCCTGGCGCCGTCGATCGAGCTGCTCACCGCCGCCCGCGTGCTGCAGGGCGCCGCGGCCGCGGCCAGCGCCGTCGTGGCGCTCGCCGTCGTCCGCGACCTCTTCAGCGGCGTGGCCGCGGCCCGCACGCTGTCCCGGCTCACGCTCGTCATGGGCGCGGCGCCGATCATCGCACCGGCCCTCGGCGGCTTCCTCCTCGTCCACACGAGCTGGCGCGGCGTGTTCGTCGTCCTCGCCGGCCTCGCGGTCGTCCTCGTCGTCGTCGCCGCGACGATGCTGCCGGAGACGCTGCCCGTCGAGCGGCGTCGTCGGGGCGGCGCGCTCGAGGTGGCCCGCACCTACGGCGGCCTCCTGCGCGACCGGCGCTTCGTCGGCCTCGTGCTCGTGGCCGGCTTCGCCTTCTCCATCCTCTTCTCCTACGTCTCCGGCTCCTCGTTCGTCCTCCAGCAGGAGTTCGGGCTGAGCCAGCAGCAGTACGCGCTGGCCTTCGGCGCCGGGGCGGTCTCGCTCATCGGCGCGACGCAGGTCAACCCGTGGCTCGTCGAGCGCGTCCACCCGGCCCGCGTCATGCAGGTCGCCCTCGTCGCCGCCGTCGTCTTCACCGCCGCCCTGCTGGTGCTCGTGGCCACGGGCACCGGCGGCGTCGTCGGCCTCCTCGTGCCCGTGTGGCTGACGCTCGGCGCGGTCGGCTTCGTCCTGCCGAACGGCCCCGCGCTGGCCCTCACCCGCCACGGCCGCTCCGCCGGCACCGCGGCGGCGCTGCTCGGCTGCGCGCAGTTCGGCGTCGGCGCCCTCGCGGCGCCGGTCGTCGGCCTCATCGGCGGCGGCGCGCTCGGCATGGCCACCGTCATGGTCGCCGCGGCGGTCGTGGCCCTGGTCCTGCTCTCGCTCGTGGTGCAGCCGCGCGCGCTCGTGGCCGCCGAGGCCCGCGCGCACGCCTGACCCGACCGACCCCGGCCCGGCACGGAGGGGCGCCTCCCGCACGCGCGGGAGGCGCCCCTCCGTCGTCCCGGCCGTGGCCCCGGGCCGGGTCCGGCAGGATGGCGGGGCGCTCCCGAGGGGGCGCGAGGAGGGCTGGCCGAGCGGCCGAAGGCGGCAGTCTTGAAAACTGCTGGGCGGGCGACCGTCCCGTGGGTTCGAATCCCACGCCCTCCGCGCACCCCGCCGGGGGCGGTGCCACGGGCCCCCGCGGCCCCCCGCGGCCCCCGGGCGCGGTCGGGCGGACCCGTCCGCGTCCGCGACACTGGACCCCCACCCACCGCCCTGCCCTGGAGCCGCTCGTGCCCGCCGCCACCGTCCGCTGGTTCGACGTCGACCGGGGCTTCGGCTTCCTGGCCCCGGAGGACGGCTCCGACGACGTCTTCGTCCACGCCTCCGACGTGCTCGGCGGCGACGGCGAGCGCACCCTCCGCGAGGGCCAGGTCGTCGACTTCGAGGAGGGCGAGGGCCCCCGGGGCCCCGTGGCCCTCCGCGTCCGCGTCACGGGCGACACCGCGCCCGACGTCGCCCTCGGCGTGCTCGGCACCGTCGCCTGGTTCGAGCCGACCAAGGGCTACGGGTTCCTCATCCTCGACGGCGGGGGTCCCCAGGTCTTCGTCCACGGCTCCGCCGTCCTCGGCGGCGCGGTGCTCGCCGAGGGCCAGCGCGTCGCCTTCCTCGTCGGCGAGGGGGAGAAGGGCCCGCAGGCCGAGCACGTGCTGCCGCTCGCCGACGGCGAGGGCACCGCGGGCCCGGCCGCCGCGGCCGCGGACGGCGCCGACGGCACCGTCCAGTTCTTCGACGAGGAGAAGGGCTTCGGCTTCGTCGCCCCCGACTCCGGCCGCGGCGACGTCTTCGTCCACGCCCGGGCTCTCACGGGCGGGCTGACGTCGCTCGCCGAGGGCGACCGCATCGCCTTCGACGTCGTCCAGGGCGACCGCGGCCCCGCGGCGCAGGACGTGCGTCTCGTCGGCGGCGAGCCGCGCCGTGCCCCGGCCGGTCGCGACCGGGCGCCGCGCGACGCCGGTCCTCGCGGTGAGGGCCGGGGCGGAGCGCCGGCGCGTGGCAGCTCCTCGCGGGGCGGTGCCCCCGTCCGCGGCGGGGAGGGCGTCGTCGCCCGCTTCGACGCCGAGCGCGGCTTCGGCTTCATCCGGCCCGACGCCGGCGGGGACGACCTCTTCGTCCACGTCTCGGTGCTGCGCGGCGTCGTCGCGCTCGCCGAGGGCGACCACGTGCGCTTCGGCGTGCGGCAGAGCGACCGCGGGCCGCAGGCGGACCGGGTCGAGCTGCTCTGACCACCCGGGCGGGCGCTGCTCCGCCGCCCACGACCGCCGCCGACGGGCGGGACGCCGCGGCGTCCCGCCCGTCGGCGCGTGAGGCGACGCCGCCTCCCGTGTGAGGTCGGCCACTTCTGCCCCGATGTGCCCCGAAGTGCCCGAGGGCCGTTGACCGCGACTGGACCAAGGGTTTAGACAAAGCGGACACATGGCGCAGACGCCCGGGACCGGCCCGGGGGCGGCGCCGTGCCCCGAGCCCTGGAGCCGCCGTGCGCCACGCCGCCCGCCCCCGTCCCGCCCGTCGTCGCGCCACCGACGCACTCGCGGGGCTGCCGCTCGTCCTCGGGACCGTCGTCGCCGTCGGGGCGACCGCCCCCGCGGCCACCGCGGCGGCGTCGTCGTCGCCGCCCTGCGTGACGCAGGTCCGTGACAACCCCATCACCCAGTTCACCGACCACGCCGAGCTCGGCCGCGAGCTCGACCGGCTCGTGCGGGTCAGCGAGGGGCGGGTCACCTACCGCGAGGTCGGGCGCAGCAACCGGGACCGGGAGATCTGGGCCGCCACCGTCGGCACCGGTGACCAGGTGATGCTGCTCAACGCCGAGATCCACGGCAACGAGAAGGTCGGCCCGGACGCGCTGCTGCGGGTGCTCGAGTGGCTCGGGACGTCCTCGAGCCGCGAGGCCCAGCTGATCCGCGACCGCGTGACCGTCGTCGCCGTCCCCAAGCTCAACGCGGACGGCGCCGAGCTGGACCGTCGCGGGAACGACCGCACCTGGGCCGAGGTCGTCGAGGACTTCCCGCAGCTCGCCACCGCGGCGCCGGCGTGGAACTACATCACCCGCGTCCAGCAGGGCGACGACTACACGAGCCGCCCCGGCTTCGACCTCAACCGCGACTTCCACGCGGACCTCGACTACGTGCCCGACCCGGCCGACCTCCCCGGCGACGGCTCGCAGTTCGGCTTCTTCATCAGCCCGGAGTCGCAGGCGCTGCGCGACCTCTACGTCGAGCTCGACGAGCAGTTCGACGGCGTCGACGGCTTCCTCGACATCCACCACCAGGGCGCCTGCGTGGCCCGCGACGACACCGGCGAGCTCATCGACGTCGCCGTCGACTACCCGCCGCTGCCCGACTGGGAGTTCGAGGAGGGCGGCAAGTACGCGCCCTACGAGAACGCCCAGGACCCGTCGCGGCAGCTGGCCATCTCGGCGTTCAACGGCATCGAGGCGGCGGGCTACCTCGGCGTCCGCTACGGCCACGCGCCCGAGCGCGACCTGCCCGGCCAGGCCCGGTCGGCCTTCGCGCTCAACGGCACGAGCACGGTCCTCTTCGAGATCCGCGGCCAGACGCAGACCCTCGGCCAGCGCGGCCGGGAGCGCTTCACCCGGGCGACGGTGGCCGGGGTCCAGCAGATGCTGCGCGACGCCGCCACGGGCGCCGTCGACCGGATCGACCCGTCGACCTACGACAGCCTGCCCGGCAGCATCACGGCGACGCCGGAGGGCCGCGCCACCGCCCTCGCCGCCGACCCGGTCGAGATCGACTGACCGGCACCGCCCGCCGTCCCGCGACCGCCTCCCTCCCCGCCCGGGGAGGGAGGCGGTCGTGGCAGGCTGGGACGTGGCGCTGCCGCCGGCGCCCCGGACGCGCAGCCGCGCCGGAGACCCGCCCAGGAGGCACCCCCGCATGCTCGTCGCCGGCATCGACTCGTCGACCCAGTCCTGCAAGGTCGTCGTCCGCGACGCCGCCACCGGGGCGCTCGTGCGCTCCGGCCGCGCCGCGCACCCGGCAGGCACCGAGGTCGACCCGGCCGCCTGGTGGGCGGCCCTCCAGGAGGCCGTCACCGACGCCGGCGGTCTCGACGACGTCGAGGCGGTGTCCGTCGGCGCGCAGCAGCACGGCATGGTCTGCCTCGACGCGGACGGCCGGGTCGTGCGACCCGCCCTGCTGTGGAACGACACCCGCTCCGCGCAGGCCGCCGCCGACCTCATCCGCGAGCTCGGCGACGGCGACGAGGCCGCCGGGCGGCAGGCGTGGGCCGAGCAGGTCGGCGTCGTCCCCGTGGCCTCCTTCACGGTCACCAAGCTGCGCTGGCTCGCCGACGCCGAGCCCGAGAACGCCGCGCGCACCGCGGCCGTCGCGCTCCCGCACGACTGGCTGACGTGGATGCTCGCGGGCGGGCCGGCCGCCGGCCTCGAGGCGCTGGCCACCGACCGCGGCGACGCCAGCGGCACCGGCTACTTCAACGCCCGCACGAACTCCTACCTCCCCGAGGTCCTGCGCCGCGCGCTGCGCCGCGGCCCGGACGAGGAGCTGCCGCACCTGCCGCGCGTGCTCGGCCCGGCCGAGAGCGCCGGCCGCGGCAGCGCCGACGGCCCGGCCCCGGGCGTGCTGCTCGGCGCGGGCACGGGTGACAACGCCGCCGCGGCGCTCGGCGTCCAGGCGCGGCCCGGCGACGTCGTCGTCTCCGTGGGCACCTCGGGGGTCGTCTCGGGGCCCTCGGACACCGCGCCGGTCGACCCGACCGGCATCGTCGCGGGCTTCGCCGACGCCACCGGCCGCCAGCTCCCGCTCGTCTGCACGCTCAACGCGGCGCGCGTCCTCACGGCCACGGCCGACCTGCTCGGCGTCGACGTCGGCCGCCTCTCCGACCTCGCGCTCGAGGGGCCGTCCGGTGCGGGCGGTCTCGTGCTCGTGCCCTACCTCGAGGGCGAGCGGACGCCGGACCGCCCCGGCGCCACCGGTGCCGTGCACGGGCTGACCCTCTCGACGTCGACGCCGGCCCACCTGGCGCGCGCCGCCGTCGAGGGCCTGCTCTGCGGGCTCGCCGACGGCATCGACGCGCTCGTCGAGCAGGGCACCCGCGTGGACCGCGTCGTCCTCGTCGGCGGCGGCGCCCGCTCCGAGGCCGTGCGGCGCGTGGCGCCGGTCGTCCTGGGCCGTCCCGTCGTCGTGCCGCCGCCGGGGGAGTCCGTCGCCGACGGCGCCGCCCGCCAGGCCGCGTGGGCCGCGACGGGGGCCGCCGAGGCGCCCGAGTGGGGCGACGAGGCCCTGGACGGCGAGAGCGTCACCTACGACGCGCCGGAGGACCCGGCGCCCGGCCGCGCCGTCCGCGCGCGCTACGCGCAGGTGCGCGACCTCACCGACGCCTGACCGCCCCGCACGACGACGGCCCGTCCCGGCAGCGCGCCGGGGCGGGCCGTCGTCGTGCGGCCCCCGGGAAGCCCCTGAGGTCGCCGGACGTTGTGCCGATACCCCACGGGGGTAGGGTGTCGGTCGACGAGAGGGGACGCATGACGACCACCGAGGACGCCGCGGCGGACGACGGCGGGCACGGCGCCGGCGCCCACGTCGGCTACATGCAGCGCAAGGACGACTACCTCCGACGGCTGCGGCGCATCGAGGGGCAGGCCCGCGGGCTGCAGCGCATGGTCGAGGAGGAGGCGTACTGCATCGACATCCTCACGCAGGTCTCCGCGACGACCCGGGCGCTGCAGAACGTCGCGCTCGGCCTCGTCGAGGAGCACCTCGCGCACTGCGTCGCCGACGCCGTCGCGACGGGCGGCCCCGAGGCGGACGCCAAGGTCCGCGAGGCGTCCGAGGCCATCGCCCGCCTCGTCCGCAGCTGAAGCACCCCACGACCACCGCCAGGAGGCACCCCGTGAGCTCGAGCACCTACGTCGTCACCGGCATGACCTGCGAGCACTGCGTCCGGTCCGTCACCGAGGAGGTCGGCGAGGTGCCGGGCGTGGCCGGCGTCGACGTCGACCTCGCGTCGGGCCGCCTCGTCGTCACCCCGGCCGAGGGCGCCGGCCCCGTGGACGACGCCGCCGTCGCCGCGGCCGTCGCCGAGGCGGGCTACGCGCTCGCCCCGGCGTGAGCGCCCTCGAGGTCCGCGGCGCGGCCGCCGACGCGCCCGACCGCCCGGCCCGCCGGCTAGGGGCCTTCGGGCTCCTCCTCGTCGCCGTCCTCGGCGCGGGCCTGGGCGTCGGCGCGCTCGTCGGCCCGGTGACGCCGCCGGGCGCGCCCGCCGCCCCCGCGGCCCACGACGGCGACCACCCGGCGCCCGACCACGGCTGACGCCGCCCCGCACCGCCCGCCCCACCCCGCACCTCTCGGAGGCACCCATGGACCGCCCCGGCAGCATCGCCGTCCGCAGCGTCGACCTCGAGGTCGGCGGCATGACGTGCGCCTCGTGCGCGGCCCGGGTGGAGCGGAAGCTGGGGAAGCTCGACGGCGTGAGCGCCACGGTCAACTACGCCACCGAGCGCGCGCGGGTGACGGCGCCGGCCGGGACGTCGACCGACGTGCTCGTCGCCGCCGTCGAGTCCGCGGGGTACACCGCCCGCGAGCACGAGGCCGCCGCGGCGTCCGACGGCGCGGCCGAGGAGGCGCTCCGCCGGCTCCGGCTCCGGCGCCGTGTCGTCGTGTCGGCGCTGCTCTCGGTGCCGGTCGTCGTGCTCGCGATGGTCCCGGCGTGGCAGCTCCCCGGGTGGCAGTGGCTGTCCCTCGCCCTCGCGCTGCCCGTCGTCGCCTGGGGCGGGTGGCCCTTCCACCGCGCTGCCTGGACGAACCTCCGGCACGGCGCGGCGACGATGGACACGCTCGTCTCGGTCGGCACCCTCGCCGCCCTCGTGTGGTCGCTGTACGCCCTGGTCCTCGGGACGGCGGGCGAGATCGGCATGACCCACGACTTCACGTGGCTCGCCGGAGAGGCCGACGGCCTGGGGTCCGTCTACCTCGAGGCGGCGGCCGGCGTCACGACCTTCGTCCTCGCCGGGCGCTACCTCGAGGGGCGCTCGAAGCGGCGGGCCGGCGACGCCCTCCGGGCCCTGCTGGAGAGCGGTGCCAAGGACGTCGCGGTCCGCCGTCCCGCGCCCGACGGCGACGGCACCGTGGAGGTGCGCGTGCCCGTGGCCGACCTCGCCGTCGGCGACGTCTTCGTCGTCCGGCCCGGCGAGAAGGTCGCCGCCGACGGCCTCGTCCTCGAGGGCGCCTCGGCCGTCGACGTCGCGGCGCTCACGGGCGAGCCGGTGCCCGCCGAGGTGGGTCCGGGCGACGTCGTCATGGGCGGCGGCGTCAACGCCGGCGGGCGCCTCGTGGTGCGCGCGGACCGAGTGGGCGCCGACACGCAGGTGGCGCAGGTCGCCGCGCTCGTCGAGCGGGCGCAGGAGGGCAAGGCGTCGGTCCAGCGGCTGGCCGACCGCGTCTCCGCCGTCTTCGTCCCGGTCGTCGTCGCGCTCGCCGTCGCGACGCTCGGCTTCTGGCTCGGCGCCGGCGCCGGGTGGGCCACCGCCGCCACGGCCGCCGTGGCCGTCCTCATCATCGCCTGCCCCTGCGCGCTGGGGCTCGCGACGCCGACCGCGCTCATGGTCGGCACCGGCCGGGGCGCCCGGATGGGCGTCGTCGTGCGCGGGCCCGAGGTGCTCGAGCAGACGCGGCGGGCCGACGTCGTCGTGCTCGACAAGACCGGCACGGTGACGACCGGGCGGATGTCCCTGCGCGACGTCGTGCCCGCCGCCGGCGAGGACGCCGCCGCGGTGCTGCGGACGGCGGGGGCGCTGGAGGCGGCCTCGGACCACCCCGTGGCCCGCGCCGTCGCCGCGGCCGCCGCCGACCGGGGGCGGCTGCCGGACGTGACGGGCTTCGCGTCGCTCGACGGCCTCGGCGTGGAGGGCGACGTCGAGGGGCGGCGGGTCGTCGTCGGGCGCCCGCGCCTGCTCGCCGGGCGCGGGCTGGCGCTCACGCCCGCCCTCGAGGACGCCCTGGCGACCGCCGGGGCGGACGGGCGCACCGTCGTCGCGGTCGGCTGGGACGGCGCGGCGCGGGGGCTGCTCGTCGTCTCCGACACCGTCCGCCCGACGTCGGCGGAGGCGGTGCGGCGGCTGCGCGCGCTCGGGCTGCGACCGGTCCTCGTCACGGGCGACCACGAGGCGGCGGCCCGCGCCGTCGCCGCGGAGGTCGGTGTCGAGGAGGTCGTCGCGGGCGTGCTGCCCGCCGGCAAGCTCGACGTCGTCCGGCGGCTGCAGGCGGAGGGGCACGTCGTCGCGGTCGTCGGCGACGGCGTCAACGACGCCGCCGCGCTGGCGCAGGCCGACCTCGGCATCGCGATGGGGACGGGCACGGACGTGGCCGTCGAGGCCTCGGACCTCACCCTCGTGCGGGCGGACCTGCGGTCGGCGGCGGACGCGGTCCGGCTCTCGCGGGCGACGCTGCGGACCATCCGCGGCAACCTCGTGTGGGCCTTCGCCTACAACGTCGCCGCGATCCCGCTGGCGATGGCGGGGCTGCTGACGCCCATGGTCGCCGGCGCGGCGATGGCCCTGTCGTCGGTCTTCGTCGTCACCAACAGCCTGCGGCTGCGGCGGTTCCGCGCGACCGCCTGACGCCCGGGGGCGAGCCGTCCCGGCCCGCCCCGGCGGCCGGCGACGGCCCGGTGTCGGACCCCCTCGCCACACTCGTCGTGAGGCCTCGCCGGCCCCTCGCCTGGGGACGAGCGGTGGACCGACGGGGGACGAGCGGGGGACGGCGGGTGCACGACGGGGGACCGCCTGTGGACGGCGGCGCGACACGCCGACCACGACATGCAGGGCCTTGTGCCGATGTCGGCCCCCAGATGTAGTGTCGTGGTGACGCGGGGCGCTGACCACGCCGACCGCCGACCAGGACGTCGCACGAAGCCTGACGCAGACGAAGCACGAGGGAAGAGGGCTCGATGACCCAGACCGCAGAGAGGCCGTCAGCGGCCACGACGGACGGGTCGGGCGGCACGTCGCCGGCCCGTGCCCGCATCGCCGTGCTCAAGCGGGACGGCGGCGTCGCGCCGTTCGAGCCCGCCAAGATCGGCGCGGCCATGCGCGCCGCCTTCCTCGCCGTCGAGGGCCAGGGCGCGGGCGGCAGCAGCCGCGTGCGCGACCTCGTCGACGGCCTCACGCAGCAGGTCGTCACCGCCCTCGAGCGCCGCTACGGCGCCGGGCGGTCCGTCGACGTCGAGGAGATCCAGGACCAGGTCGAGCTGGCGCTCATGCGCTCCGGCGAGCACCGCGTGGCCCGCTCCTACGTCCTCTACCGCGAGGAGCACGCCCGGCTGCGCGCCGCGGCCGCCACCCTCGAGGACCCGGACGCCCGGGAGAGCGCCACGCCGGCCGAGCGGGCCGCGGCCGCCTCCGGCCTCGTCGAGCTCCCCGAGCTGCCCGGCGCCGCCCGCGTCGCCGCCTTCTCGGTCACGGCGCCCGACGGCTCGCGCGCCCCGCTCGACGTCGACCGCCTCCGCCTCGTCGTCGGCGAGGCCGCCGCCGGGCTCGACGCCGCGGTGGACGCCTCCGCCGTGCTCGCCGAGACGGCCCGCAGCCTCTACGACGGCATCACCGCCGCCGAGCTGGCCCAGGCTCCCGTCCTCGCGGCCCGCTCCATGGTCGAGACCGAGCCCGACTACAGCCAGGTCAGCGCCCGGCTGCTCCTCGACGTCCTGCGCGCCGAGGTCCTCACCCTCCTCGCCGGCGAGCCGCAGCAGGCCAGCCAGGCCGAGATGGCCGTCCGCTACCCCGCGTACTTCGCCGACTACGTGCGTCACGGCGTCGCCGACGAGCGGCTCGACCCGCGCCTGCTCGAGTTCGACCTCGAGCGGCTCGGTGCGGCGATCCACCCCGAGCGGGACCTCGACTTCACGTACCTCGGGTTGCAGACGCTGTACGACCGGTACTTCCTGCACACGAAGAACGTGCGCTTCGAGATGCCGCAGGCCTTCTTCCTCCGCGTGGCCATGGGCCTCGCGCTCGAGGAGGACGACCGCGAGGCGCGGGCCATCCAGTTCTACGAGGCGCTGTCCAGCTTCGACGTCATGACGTCGACGCCGACGCTCTTCAACGCCGGCACCGTGCGGCCGCAGCTCAGCTCCTGCTTCCTCACGACCGTCGACGACGACCTCGACGCCATCTACTCCGGCATCCGCGACAACGCGCTGCTCGCCAAGTTCTCCGGCGGCCTCGGCAACGACTGGACGCCGGTGCGCGGCACGGGCTCCTACATCAAGGGCACCAACGGCTCGTCGTCCGGCATCGTCCCGTTCCTCAAGGTCGCCAACGACACGGCCATCGCCGTCAACCAGGGCGGCAAGCGCAAGGGCGCCGTCTGCGCGTACCTCGAGACGTGGCACATCGACGTCGAGCAGTTCCTCGACCTGCGCAAGAACACCGGCGACGACCGCCGCCGCACGCACGACATGAACACGGCCAACTGGGTGCCGGACCTCTTCCTCCAGCGGGTCGAGGCCGACGGGCAGTGGACGCTGTTCTCCCCGAACGAGGTGCCGGACCTCCACGACCTCTACGGCACCGCGTTCAAGGAGCGCTACGAGCACTACGAGGCCGAGGCCGCCGCCGGGCGCATCAGCGTCTTCCGCACGGTCCGCGCGGTCGACCTCTGGCGCCGCATGCTGACGATGCTCTTCGAGACCGGGCACCCCTGGATCACCTTCAAGGACGCCTGCAACCTCCGGTCGCCGCAGCAGCACGCCGGCGTCGTGCACTCCTCGAACCTCTGCACGGAGATCACGCTCAACACGAGCAAGGACGAGGTCGCGGTCTGCAACCTCGCCTCGATCAACCTCGCGCAGCACGTCACGGCCGACGGCCTCGACGTCGAGAAGCTGCGTCGGACCGTCCGCACCGCGGTGCGGATGCTCGACGACGTCATCGACATCAACCTCTACACGATCCCGCAGGCGGAGAACTCCAACCGCAAGCACCGTCCGGTCGGCCTGGGCCTCATGGGCTTCCAGGACGCGCTGTTCACGCTGGGCCTGCCCTACGCCAGCGAGGCGGCGGTCGACTTCGCCGACACGAGCATGGAGGCCATCAGCCACGCGGCCATCAGCGCGTCGGCCGACCTGGCCGAGGAGCGCGGCGCCTATGCGTCGTTCCCGGGCTCGCTGTGGAGCCAGGGCGTCCTGCCCCACGACTCCGTGGCCCGCGTCGCCGCCGCCCGCGACGGCGACCTCGAGCAGCCGGTCGTCGAGCGCCTCGACTGGAGCTCGCTGCGCGAGCGCGTCATGAAGGTCGGCGTCCGCAACAGCAACATCATGGCCATCGCGCCGACGGCGACGATCAGCAACATCGTCGGCGTCAGCCAGTCGATCGAGCCGCAGTACCGCAACCTGTACGTCAAGGCGAACATGAGCGGTGACTTCACGGTCGTCTCGACCTCGCTCGTGCGCGCCCTGAAGGAGCGCGGGCTCTGGGACGACGTCATGGTCAGCGACCTCAAGTACTACGACGGCAGCCTCGGCGAGATCGACCGGGTGCCCGCCGACCTCAAGGCGCTCTACGCGACCGCCTTCGAGGTGGACCCGGAGTGGCTGGTGAAGGCCGGCTCGCGCCGCCAGGTGTGGATCGACCAGGCCCAGTCGCTCAACCTGTACGTCATGGAGCCCAACGGCCGGACGCTCGACCGCCTCTACCGGTCCGCGTGGCGCCACGGCCTCAAGACGACCTACTACCTGCGCAGCTCCAGCCGCACGCACGTGGAGAAGTCCACGCTGCAGGGCACCGACGGCCGTCTCAACGCCGTCGCGGTCCAGCCGGCCGCTGCTCCCGCCCCGGCGCCCGCGCCGGTGGCCGTCGCGCCGCAGGCGGCACCCGCCGCCCAGGTGCGCACCACCCCCGTCATCGCCGCGGGCATCGCCCCGGTGGTGCCGGACGTCTACCGCGCGCCGCAGGCGTGCGCCATCGAGGACCCGGAATGCGAGGCCTGCCAGTGACTCTCGACTGGGACGACGCTCCCGCCCCCCAGCCCACCGCCGGTGTCCCCGGCGCACGCCGCCCCTTCTCCGAGACGGCCCCCGACGCGGGGACCGGCGTGGACCCCCACGCCGCCGAGCTCGACTCGGCGGGCACGGCCACCGGCCTCGGCAGCGTCGAGGCCGGGGCCGGCCGGGTCGACGTCAGCGAGAAGCGGATGATCAACGGCCGCGCCGACGTCAACCAGCTCCTGCCCATGAAGTACACGTGGGCGTGGGACAAGTACCTCTCCGGCTGCGGCAACCACTGGATGCCGACCGAGGTCTCCATGCAGGCGGACATCGCCCTGTGGAACTCCCCGGGCGGCCTCACCGACGACGAGCGCCTCATGCTCAAGCGCAACCTCGGCTTCTTCGCCACGGCCGAGTCGCTCGTCGCCAACAACATCGTGCTCGCGGTGTACCGGCACCTCACCAACCCCGAGTGCCGCCAGTACCTGCTGCGCCAGGCCTTCGAGGAGGCCGTGCACACGCACACCTTCCAGTACATCTGCGAGAGCCTCGGCCTGGACGAGGGCGAGCTCTTCAACATGTACCGCGAGGTGCCGTCCATCACGGAGAAGGACGCCTGGGCGCTGCAGTACACCCAGGCGCTCGAGGACCCGGAGTTCCGCACCGGCACGCCGGAGACGGACACGCAGTTCCTGCGCGACCTCATCGCCTTCTACGTGATCTTCGAGGGCATGTGGTTCTACACGGGCTTCGCGCAGATCCTGTCGCTGGGCCGCCGCAACAAGATGGTCGGCATCGCCGAGCAGTACCAGTACATCCTCCGCGACGAGTCGATCCACCTGAACTTCGGCATCGACACGATCAACCAGATCAAGGCGGAGAACCCGCACCTGTGGAGCGAGGACTTCCAGGAGGAGGTCCGCGGCATGCTCCGCCAGGCGTGCGAGCTCGAGGTGGCCTACGGGCGCTCCACGATGCCCCGCGGCCTGCTCGGCCTCAACGCCGAGCTGTGCGAGGAGTACATGCACTTCATCACCAACCGTCGCTGCGGCCAGCTCGGCCTGGCGCCGGTGTACCCGCCCGCGGAGAACCCCTTCCCGTGGATGAGCGAGGTGATGGACCTCGGCAAGGAGAAGAACTTCTTCGAGACCCGGGTCATCGAGTACCAGACCGGCGGCGGCCTCACCTGGGACTGACCGTCCCGGCACGGCCTCGCTGACGACGACGCCCCCCACCCGCTCGGGTGGGGGGCGTCGTCGTGCGTGGTCCCACCCGCGGACGTCGCGAGCAGGCGCCTCTTCGTCGTCGGGCAGGCCTCCGGAGCGCGAGCAGGCGCCCGTTCGTGCCGTGAGACGCCGTCCGCGCACGAACAGGCGCCTGTTCGTCACCGGGGAAGGCCCTCGGAGCGCGAACAGGCGCCTGCTCGTGGTGGTGCGGGTCAGCGGGTGGGGCGGCGCCTCCGGCCGAGGACCACGGCCGCCGCCGCGCCCAGCGCCACGACGACGAGGACCGCGACGACGGGCGCCCACGGGACGCCGCCGTCGGTGCCGGCCGCGGGCTCCGTCGCGTCGGCGGTCGGGCTCGGCGCGACGTCGGGCTCGGACGTCGTCGGCGCCGCGCTGGTGGGCGACGGCGCCGGGCTCGCGGACGGCGTCGGCGCGGCCGTCGTGGGCGCCGCGGCGACGTCGAGGGTGAAGGGGATCTCGCCGCTGATGGGGTGCCCGTCGGACGACGTCACGCGGTAGACGACGTCGTACGCGCCGGCCGGGAGGTCGTCGGGGAGGTCGAGGACGACGTCGCGGCCGTCGACCCGCGAGGCGTCCGCCGCGACGACGGCGTCGCCGCCC
The DNA here is from genome assembly GCF_003751265.1 of Pseudokineococcus lusitanus. Classification (NCBI taxonomy): domain Bacteria; kingdom Bacillati; phylum Actinomycetota; class Actinomycetes; order Kineosporiales; family Kineosporiaceae; genus Pseudokineococcus; species Pseudokineococcus lusitanus. The sequence continues at coordinate 254,290 of NZ_RJKN01000002.1, read as the reverse complement.
TCGTGCAGCTCGGCCACCGTCCCGAGCTCCTGCACCTCCGCCGAGAAGGTCAGCACGACCTCGGCGGGGACGGCGTCGAGCGTCTCGTCCGCCGCGGGGGTGGAGGAGACGAGCCGGTCGTGGGCGGCCGCGCCCGGCGCGCCGACGAGCAGGAGCCCCGCCGACAGGCCGAGCGCGCCGACGGCGGCCGCCGCCCGCCGCGCCGGGACGGCGCCGACACGGGCGGCGGCCCGGGCGCGGGCGGCGTGGCGGGTGGCGGTCCGGGTGCTCTGTGCGCTGCGCATGGTGCCTCCAGGGTGACCCACCCCCGCGTGCCCCGGGAGCGCGGGGGCGCAGGACGGGACGTCCGCGCCCGTCACGTGGTCGCCGGTGCCTGCGGCCGCCGGCGCCGGACGACGCCCACCGCGGCGTCGGCCACGAGGAAGACGACGAGCGACGCCGCCAGCATCGGCAGCGCGTAGCCCACGGCGACGACCACGAGGACCAGCGGCACGAGCACCGGCAGCGGGAGGCGGCGCAGGCCGCCGCGCGCCGGGGCGGCGGGCAGCCGCCACCACGGGCCGCGCGGGGGACGGCGCGACCACCACATGCGGTAGCCGAGCACCGTCACCGCGGCGACGCCGGCGGCCAGGAGCGCGAGGGCGACCTGGTTGACGAGGCCGAACATCGAGCCCATGTGGACGTCGACGCCCCAGCGGGCCATCTTCGCCATGAAGGGGTAGTCGGCGAAGCGGGTGTCGGAGACGACCTCCCCGGTGCTGCCGTCGACGGCGACCGCGTCGACCTGCGTGGGGAACCCGCGGTCGATCTCGGTGACGGCCCACGCCTCGTCGACGTCGGCCGGCGGCTTGATCTCCAGCTTGCCGGCCGTGATGTCGGCGCCGCGGGCGGAGGCGAGGACGTCGTCCACACCGGACCAGTCGGCCGTCGTCGTCGGCAGGGCGCTGCCGTGGCCCGCGTGGCCGTCGTCCTCGCCGGTGATCGCCGCGTGCTCCTCGTCGGAGTGCGCCGCGTGCTCGTCCGCCGTCATGTCCTCGCCCGCGCCGCCGTGGTCGGCGTGCTCGTCGGCCGCGCCGGACGCGGCGTCCGGGCTGTCCTCCGGGACGACCTCGGCGCCGGCGCCGGCCGTGAGGCCCGTCTCGAGCGCGGGGTTGGACCAGCCCGCGGCGGCGCGCAGGTCGGTGATGTTCGTGCCGGCGAAGCGCGACCAGGTGAGGCCGGTCGCGGAGAGCATGAGCATCCCGAGCACCAGCCCGAGGCCGACCACGCCGTGCCACGAGCGCAGCCGCGCGCGGCGCGGGCCCGACGTCTGCGGGACGACGAGCGCCTTCGCACTGCGCCTGCGCCGCGCCCGCCCGACCCACAGCGCCAGGCCGCCGAGGGCGACGACCCACAGCCAGGACGCCGCGAGCTCGCTGTAGAGGCGGCCCGCCTCGCCGAGGTGCAGCTGGCGGTGGAGGAGCCCGACCCACGTGTGCACCGGCATGGCGCCGCTCGTGCCGTAGACGTACTCGCTGCCGAGGACGACGCCGGTGCCGGGGTGGACGAAGACGGCCCGCGTCGTGGACTCCGGCAGCGTGCCGTCGTCGAGCATGACGCGGGTCGTGCCCTCGACGTCCGGCGCGGGCCGCACGGCGACGACGTCGCCGCCCATGCCGGGGGCGTCGGCGTCGACGCCCGGCACGGTGCCGTCGGCGGCGGCCGCGGTGGCCGCGAGCACCTGGTCGGCGAGCGGGAGGGGGGCCGTCACGGGGTCGACGGTGAGGAGGTCGGCGTAGATCGGCCGCTCGATGACGGGCGTGAGGGCGTAGAGGCCACCGCTGACCGCGGCGACGAGGACGAAGGGGGCGACGAAGAGCCCCGCGAGGAAGTGCAGGCGCAGGAGCAGGGGGCGCAGCAGGTCGGCCGTGCGTCCGCGCGGGGCCGGCTCGGGCCGGTCGGCGGGGTCGGCGGGCGGGGCGGGGCGCGGGGGCGTGGTGGTGGTCATGGCGGGTCCTTCCACGGGCGGCGCGACGGTGCGCCGCCCCGGGGGGCGGGTGGTCGGCGTCGGCGGCCGGACCCGCGGGACCCGTCCCGGCCCACGGCGGCACGACCGCACGTCCGGAGAGACGTCGGCGGTGCCGTCCGGGACCACGGGTCCCGGACGGGTGGGGAGGGAGGGGCGCCGTCAGACGGCCGCGAGCACCCGCGGCGGCCCGCGGTGGGGCAGCGCGGCGACGACGACGCCCGTCGGCACCGTGCGGCGCCGGGCCGGACCGGGCCGCACCCGCGGCGTCGGGCCGGCGAGGGGGCCGCGCAGCAGCACGAGGAGGGCCGGCAGCACCCGGGTCGCCCACGCGACGGCGGACGCCCAGGCCCGGTCCGCGGCCACGACGGCCGCCGAGGTGACGAGCGTGGCGACGACGTGGGCGAGGAGCATCGGCGACGTCGCCTGGTCCAGCACCGCCGCGAGCGGGCCCTCCGCCGCGGCGCCGCCGGGGCGCGGCATCCGGGGCAGCAGGCCGTGGACGTGGCCGCCGGGGGCCAGCGGGGCGGCGGACGCCGTGGCGACCGGCGCGCTCAGCCCGGTGAGGAGGCCGTGGAGCGCCGCCTGGCCGACGGCGAGCACGGGGACGACCTCGCGGTGGCGCAGCCGCCCGCGGGCGGCGGGCCGCGCCCGGGCCAGCGCCGCGGAGGCGGCCGTCACGAGGACGGCGACGAGGAGGAGGAGGGCCGGCGCGGGCAGGGCGCCGCCGCCGAGGACGTGCGCCCCTGCGGCGAGCGCGAGCACGAGGGAGCCGAGGACGGCAGCACGCAGCTGCTGCAGCACCCCTGCGTGCCCGACGTCCACGGGGGCACCGTACGCGGCAGGAGGGACGTCCCGGAAGGTTCCGCCGCGTCCGCGTCAGAAGTGGTCGGACCGGGACGGGAGGGGCGGCGCGACCGGCCGGTCCCCGGTCAGCGCCCGAGCAGCGCCAGCGTCCGCGGGTCCTCGACGCCGTCGCAGCAGCGGTCCAGCACCGTGCGGAAGACCTGGGAGCTCTCCCCGGCGTCCTCGGCGGCGAGCGCGAAGAGCGTCACGGAGGAGCGGAGCTTGAGGGCGTCGACGGACCCCAGCGCGGCGACGGCGTCGACGGGACCGGTCGGCGTCCCGTCCCGGCCGGGGAGGTCGGCGAGGGCGGCCGCGCACTCCCGCAGCCGCGGACCGAGGACGGGGTGGGCGAGGTAGTCCCGCGCCTCCGCGAGGCCGTGGACGCCGTAGTGCTGCGAGGTCGGGGAGGAGCCGAGCCCGGCGAGCTGCGGCAGGACGTACCAGATCCAGTGGCCGCGCTTGCGGCCCGCGCGCAGCTCGGCGAGCGCGCCCTCGTAGGTACCGCCCCCCTGCGCGTCGACGAAACGCTGCAGCCCTGCGTCGGTGCCCGTCATCGCCGCCTCCTCAGACCGGCGCCCGGCGCACGACGCTCCGGGCGTACAGCAGGGTGCCGACGAGGAAGATGCCGCTCACGACGAGGAGCACGGCCGTCAGCTCCGAGACGAAGGGGACCGACACCCCGGACAGGCGCACGACCCCGGTGCCGGCGAGGGCGGCCGCGCACGTGAGGGCCATGAGCGCCGACGTGCGGTGGCGTCCGACCTGGCGGACCCCGGCCTCGGCGCGGTTGCGGGCGTAGCCGAGCGGCTTGCGCGCCCAGGCGAACTCCGTGGCGAGCAGCGCGAGGCCGAGGGCCACGAGCACCATGCCCGGGCCCGGCAGCACGAGCAGCGCGATGCCCGTGAGGGTGAGCAGCCCGCCGACGACGGCGGTGACGAGCGTGGCGGCGTGGCGACGCACGAGGGGCCTCCTGGGTCCGGCCGGGAGGACCCGGGGCGGCAGCTGCGGCGGCCAGCCTGCCACGACGGCCGGGCGCGGGCGCTCCCACCGGACCCGCCCCACGACCCGCACAGGCGGCGCACAGCCGACGCACGGGCGGCGGACGGCGGGCGGGGGCACCCTTGCCGCCATGACGACCCCCACCGCGTCCGCGCGCAGCGGCCTCGTGCGCCGCGACGGCAGCCCCCTGCGGGTCCTCGTCGTCGACGACGAGGCCAACCTGCGGGACCTGCTGCAGATGGCGCTGCGCTACGAGGGCTGGGACGTCCGGACGGCGCCCGACGGCGGCAGCGCCGTCCGCGAGACCCGGACGTGGCGGCCGGACGCCGTCGTCCTCGACGTCATGCTTCCCGACCTCGACGGCCTCGAGGTCCTGCGACGGGTGCGGGCCGACGGCGTCGACGTCCCCGTGCTCTTCCTCACCGCGCGCGACGCGGTGGAGGACCGGGTGGCCGGCCTCACCGCCGGCGGCGACGACTACGTCACCAAGCCCTTCAGCCTCGAGGAGGTCGTCGCGCGGGTCCGTGCCCTCCTGCGCCGGACGGGCGCGACCGGCTCGGCCCCCGACAGCGTCCTCGTCGTCGGCGACCTCGAGCTCGACGAGGACAGCCACGAGGTGCGCCGCGGCGGCGAGGAGGTCCGGCTCACCGCCACGGAGTTCGAGCTGCTGCGCTACCTCATGCGCAACCCGCGCCGTGTCCTGTCGAAGGCGCAGATCCTCGACCGCGTCTGGAGCTACGACTTCGGCGGCCAGGCCAACGTCGTCGAGCTCTACATCTCCTACCTGCGCCGCAAGGTCGACAAGGGCCGGGCGCCGATGATCCACACGCTCCGGGGGGCGGGCTACGTCATCAAGCCGGGGGCCGCCCCCGACGACGGCGCATGAGCCGCCGCGGGCGCCGGGCCGGCCGGCGGCCGTGGACGCTGCGCGCGCGCCTCCTCGCCGGGCTGAGCGCCGTCCTCGTGGGCGTCCTCCTGCTGACGGGCGGCGTCACGCTGCTCGTCGTCGACCGGGTGCTCGTCGGGCAGGTCGACCAGCAGGTGCGGTCGGAGGTGGCGCAGGCGGGGGTCGGCGACGGGCCCCCGGGACCGGGCGGTCCGGCTCGGGATCAGGACCAGCCGGACTTCCTGCTGCGTGGGCTCGGGGTCGGGTCCCTCGGCGCGCGCGTCGAGGACGGGCAGATCGTCGCCGCGACGCTCGTCGGGAACCGCGCGGGGCCTCCGCAGCAGCAGTACCTCGACGCCGACCAGGCCGCCCCGCTCGCGGCCGTCCCCCTCGACGAGCCGGTCACCGTGGACGTCCCCGGGCTCGGCGAGTACCGCGTGGCGGCGACGGCCACGGACGCGGGCAGCGTGCTCGTCGGGCAGCCGCTGGAGCCGACGACCACCGTCGTGCGCGAGCTCGCGGTGGCCGTCCTGCTGCTCGCCGCGCTCGGCATCCTCGCCGCGGTCCTGGCGACCAACGCCGTCCTCGCCCGGGGCCTCCGGCCGCTGCGCCGCGTCGCCGCGACGGCGACGGCGGTCTCGCGCCTGCCCCTCGACCGCGGCGCGGTGGACCTCCCGGTGCGGGTGCCGCCGCGGGACACCGACCCGTCCACCGAGGTGGGGCAGGTCGGCGCCGCGCTGGACCGGCTCATCGTCCACGTCGGCTCCGCGCTCGACGCGCGGCACCGCAGCGAGACGCAGGTGCGCCAGTTCGTCGCCGACGCGAGCCACGAGCTGAGGACGCCGCTCGCGTCGGTGCGCGGGTACGCCGAGCTGGCGCTGCGCCGGCGCGACGACCTCCCGCCCGAGGTGGCGCACGCCGTCGAGCGCGTCGAGTCGCAGGCCACCCGGATGACCGGGCTCGTCGAGGACCTCCTGCTCCTCGCCCGGCTGGACGCCGGGCGGCCGCTCGAGCGCGAGGAGGTCGAGCTGCCGCTGCTCGTCGTCGAGGCCGTCAGCGACGCGCAGGTGACGGGGCCCGACCACCGCTGGGTGCTCGACCTGCCCGAGGGCGGGGACGACGAGGACGACGGCGAGGCGCTCGTCGTCCCGGGCGACGCGGCCCGGCTGCACCAGGTGCTCGCGGGGCTGCTGGCCAACGCGCGGACCCACACGCCGCCCGGCACGACGGTGACGACGCGGCTGCGCGCGGTGGACGGCGGGGCCGAGGTCGTCGTCGAGGACGACGGGCCCGGCGTGGACCCGGCCGTGCTGCCCACGGTGTTCGAGCGCTTCGCCCGGGCCGACACCTCGCGCTCGCGGGCGGCCGGCAGCACGGGGCTCGGGCTCGCGATCGCGCGGGCCGTCGTCGAGGCGCACGGCGGGACCGTCGGGGTCGCGTCACGGCCCGGGCGCACGGCCTTCCGCGTGGTGCTGCCCGGCGCCGCGGCGGTACCGCCCGCGGCGCCGGCGGAGGTCGCCGTCAGCCCTGCGCGCGGGCGGCGGCGAGCAGCTCCTCGCTGACGTCCCAGAGCAGGCGGGCGTCGTCGGCGTCGAGCGCGTGCGGCAGCACGCCGTGGAGCCCGTCGAGCTGCTCGACCACCTCGGCCTCGTGGCAGTCCTCGAAGTAGCGGCCGCCGACCCCCGCCACGAGCGGGGAGGTGGCGAGGAAGACGGACGTCGCGGCGCCCTGCTCCGTCGACTTCATGCGGAAGAGGCCGGCGGCCTCGGCCTGCTCCGACTGCCGCTCGGCCGCCGCGCGCTGCTCGGCGCTCCAGTGCCGCTGCAGCGGCGTCCAGATGCCGCCGGGCATGAGGGCGTTGGCGGTGATCCCGTCGCCCGCCCAGCGCCGCGTCGCCTCCACGGCGAAGAGGACGTTCGCCGTCTTCGACTGCCCGTAGGCGAGGCCCCCGTCGTACGCGCGGTGCTCGAACATGAGGTCGTCGAGGACGACGGGGGAGGCCGCGTGGCCGCTGGACGAGACGACGACGACCCGGGCGTCGCCGGCCGCGGCCAGCGCGTCGTGGAGCCCGGTCGCGAGGGCGAAGTGCCCGAGGTGGTTGGTGCCGAGCTGGGTCTCCCAGCCCTGCGCGGTCGTGCCCCGCGGGGTGTCCATGACGCCGGCGTTCGCGACGAGGACGTGGAGCGGGCCCTCCCACGCGGCGGTGAAGGCGTCGACGGAGGCGAGGTCGGCGAGGTCGAGGGCGGCCACGTGCACGGCGTCGTCCCGGCCGCTCGTGCGGCGCAGGTCCGCGGCCGTGCGCTCGCCGGCCGCCGTGTCGCGGACGGCGAGCGTCACGTCGGCGCCCGCGTGGACGAGGGCACGGGCGGTCTCCACGCCGATGCCGGAGGAGGCGCCGGTGACGACGGCGCGGCGCCCGGTGAGGTCGGCGCCGTCGACCACCTCGAGCGCGGTGGAGGTGCTGCCGAAGGGGCTCGTGATCCGTGTCATGAGAGTAGGTAACCAACCAGTTGGTTACTCCGCAAGAGGTGCGTAGGGTGGCGCCGTGGCGAGGGACGGGGAGGCGAGCCGGCGGCGGCTGCTCGACGCCGCCACGGCCGAGTTCGGCGAGCACGGCCTGGCCGGCGGGCGCGTGGACCGCATCGCCGCGGCGTCCGGGGTCAACAAGGCGCAGATGTACGGGTGGTTCGGCTCGAAGGACGGGCTCTTCGACGCCGTCTTCGACGACCAGCTGCACCGCATCGTCGACACGGTGCCCTTCACCCCCGAGGACCTGCCCGGCTACGCCGTACGCCTCTACGACAGCTACCTCGCCGCGCCGGACCTCATCCGGCTCACGAGCTGGCACCGGCTGGAGCGGGTCCGGTCGGGCCCCCTCCTCCGCACGGGCACCGAGGTGTGGACGGGCCCGAAGCTCGACGGCGTCGTCCGGGCCCAGGAGGCCGGGCTCGTCGTCGACGACGTCCGCCCGGAGGACGTGTACGCGCTCGTCATCGCGCTGGCCGGCGCGTGGTCGCCCGTGAGCGGCGTGCACGTCGCGACGCCCGACGACGACGAGGCCGACCACGAGCGGCGGCGCGGCACGCTGCGACGGGTCGTCGCGCGGGCGCTCGTCCCCTGACCGCACCCGGCCCCGGGCGGGCGTCTCAGGCGAGCGCCGGGACGACCTCGCGCTCGAAGAGCTCTATCCCGGAGGTGTCGTACGCCGCCTCGGCGAAGTACGTGATGGCGTAGGTCATCCCGAGGTCGCCGACGGCGCGCAGCGCCTCGACCACCTGCTCGGGCGTGCCGACGGCCGGCCCCGAGCGCAGGCCCTCGACGACCTCGTCGGCCCTGTCCGGCGCGACGGACGCCACCCGGGCGCGGACCTGCTCGAGGCGGTCGGCCACCTCGGCCTCGTCCCGCCCGACGACGACGTTGTAGTTGGCGCTGCGGGTGATGGCGTCGTAGTCGCGCCCGAGGTCGCGGCAGTGCCCCTCGAGCACCGACGACTTGTGCGCGAAGCCCTCGGCCGACCCGTCGAAGTTCGTGCACGCCGCGTAACGCGCGGCCGTCCGCAGCGTCTTCTTCTCGCCGCCGCCGGCGACCCAGAGGGGGATGCCGCCCTCCTGCAGCGGCAGCGGCCGGCAGAGGGCGCCGTCGACCCGGTAGTGCTCGCCGTCGAGCGTCGCGACGCCCTGGGTCCACAGCTGCCGCATGATCTCGACGCCCTCCTCGAGCATCGCCAGCCGCTCGCCCGCGCGGGGGAAGCCGTACCCGTAGGCGCGCCACTCGTGCTCGTACCAGCCGGCGCCGATGCCCATCTCGACCCGGCCGCCGGAGACGACGTCGACGGTGGCGGCGACCTTCGCGAGGTACGCGGGGTTGCGGTAGCCCATGCACGTGCACATCTGCCCGAGCCGGACCCGCTCGGTGACGGCCGCGAAGGCCGCCATGAGCGTCCACGCCTCGTGGGTCGCCTCCTCGGTCGGCACCGGCACGGTGTGGACGTGGTCGTAGACCCACAGCGACTCCCACGGCCCGGCGTCCGCCCGCTGCGCGATGCCCTTCATCACCGACCACTGGTCGGCGGGCTCGACGCCCACGAGGTCGAGCCGCCAGCCCTGGGGGACGAAGAGACCGAAGCGCATGCCGTGACGCTAGGCCGCGGGCGTCCCCGGCGGGGCCGACGGCGTGGTGCGGCGCGCACGGACCTGCACAACTCGTGGCGGCGTCGACCGGCGGGGCGCTGACCTGGGACGACGCCGGGCGCCGAGGAGCTGTGCAGGTCCGGCCGCGGACGTCCACGGCAGGTCTAGCGTCGCCGCCGTGGTCGGCGGCGCGGTGCTCCGGGTCTCCCGCCGTCGCGCGCTCGCGGCGCGGCTCGTGGCGCAGGGGCTGGACGCGCGCGGGCCCGACGTCGCGGCGCTCGCCGTCCTCGACGTCGGGCTCGCCGACAGCCCCTACGGCGCGGCCCGGGTCGCCGCCGCGGCGCGGACGACCGGTCCCGTCGACGACGTCGGCCGCCACGACGGGCCCCTGCCCACCGCGTGGACCGTCCGCGGGGCCCCGCACGTGCACCGCGCCGTCGACCTGCCGACGGTCGGCCGTGCCGTCCACCCCGTCTCGGACGACGACGTCCGCGCCCGCCTCGTGTCCCCGCAGGCCGCAGGGGCGCGGGAGCTCGGGCTCGAGGCGTGGCGGCTCGTCACGGCGGCCGTGCGGGCGGTGGCCGCCGCGCACGGGGGCGTCGTCGCGAAGGGCGACCTCAGCCGCGAGGTCAGCGACCGGGTCCCGGCGTCGCTCACCCACCGGTGCGACCCGTGCGACGCCCAGCACGTCAGCGCCCTGACGTTCCAGCCCGCCGGGCTCCAGGCGGGCCTCGTGCTCGACACGACGGCGCGGGCGCTCGTCCTGCGGTCGCTGCCCGGCTGGCCGGACGACCTCGGCGTCCCGGACCCGGCCGCGGTCGGCGCGCTGCTGCGCCGCCTCGTCGACCTCCACGGGCCGGTCGCACCCGGCGACCTGGCGGCGCTCGTCGGCACCTCGGCGCGCGTCGTCCACGGCCTGCTGCCCGCCGACCTCGTGCCCGTCGAGGTCGACGGCCGTGCAGCCCTCGCGACGCCCTGGTTCGTCGCCCTCCTCGAGGACCCGGGCGTCGAGGAGCGCGCCGCCGGCTCGGTGCGCCTCCTGCCTCCGGGCGACCCGTGGCTGCAGTCGCGGGACCGCGCCCTCACCGTCCCCGACCCGGGCCGCCGGAAGCAGGTGTGGCGGCCGCTCGGCAGCCCCGGCGTCGTCCTGGCGGCCGGCGAGGCCGTCGGGACGTGGCGCGCGAAGGCCGGGCCGCGCCGGTCGGCGGGTCGCCGCGACGACGTCGTCGTGACGCCGTGGGCGCCGTGGGCCGACGCCGAGGCGGGCGCCGTCGCGGAGGAGGCACTCGTCGTCGCCCGCGCGCGGGGCGCGGACGACGTCCGCCTCGTCGTCGAGAGCTGACCGCCGACGCCGTTCCCGCACGGCGACAGGAGTTGCTCCTGCGGCCTCCGTGTTCTCCCTGGTCAGCGGCCCGACGCCACCCGGTGGGTCGACCATCTCCTGCAGCACGGCGGCGCAGGTCCGTCGGTCGACGGGCGCCCGCCCGCCGCCTCGCGCAGCATCGGCCCATGGCGACCGCACCCGGCCCCACCCGCTGGCTCTTCGGGGACCAGCTGGGCCCGCACTTCCTCGGCGAGCCCGGGCACCACGCCGACGACGGCGAGCAGCCCGTCGTCATCATCGAGTCGCGGAAGGTGTTCGGGCGGCGTCGCTTCCACCGCCAGAAGGCCCACCTCATCGTCTCGGCGATGCGCCACCGCGCCGCCGAGCTGGGGGACCGGTGCACCTACTACCGCACCGGCACCTACGGCGAGGGGCTGGCGAGGCTGCCGAAGAAGGCGCTGCCGCTGAGCGTCTGCTCGCCGACGTCGCGGCCCGCCGAGGACTTCGTCCGCGGGCTCGACGGCTCGGGCGACCTGCCGGCCGTCGAGGTGCTGCCCGCCCGCGGCTACGCGACGCCGCGGGAGGACTTCCGCCGCTGGGCCGACGGCACCAAGCAGCTGCTCATGGAGGAGTTCTACCGCCGCGCCCGGCGGGCGCACGGCGTCCTCATGGAGGGCGCGGACCCCGTCGGCGGCCGGTGGAACTTCGACCACGAGAACCGCGAGCCCCCGCCCAAGAAGCAGAAGACCCTCGGGCTGCCGACGCCGTGGCTGGCGGAGGAGGACGAGATCGACGAGGAGGTGCGCGCGGACCTCGACCGCTGGGAGGCCGACGGCGACGTCTCCTTCGTCGGCACCGACGGCCCGCGGGTCTTCGCCGCGTCGCGGACGGAGGCGCTCGCGGCGCTCGACGACTTCGTCACCCGGCGGCTGCCGACCTTCGGGCCGCACGAGGACGCCGTCCTCGAGGAGGACGAGTGGATGGCGCACTCGATGCTCTCCGCACCGATGAACCTCGGGCTGCTCGACCCGCTCGAGTGCGTCGAGCGCGCCGAGCAGGCCTACCGCGACGGCGACGCCCCGCTCGCCTCGGTCGAGGGCTACGTGCGGCAGCTCATCGGCTGGCGCGACTACATCTGGCACGTGTACTGGTACGCGGGCGCGGACTACACGAGGCGCAACGCCCTCGAGGCGCACGAGCCGATCCCGGAGTGGTTCTCCGAGCTGGACGCCGACGCCGTCGAGGCCCGGTGCCTGTCGTGGGCGCTGCGCGGGGTCCGCGACCGCGGGTGGGTCCACCACATCCCGCGCCTCATGGTGCTCGGCAACTACGCGCTCCAGCGCGGTTGGGACCCGGGCGAGCTGACGGCGTGGTTCCAGCGCAGCTTCGTGGACGGCTACGACTGGGTCATGGCCGCCAACGTCGTCGGCATGAGCCAGCACGCCGACGGCGGCCTCATGGCCACGAAGCCGTACGCGTCCGGCGGTGCCTACATCAACCGGATGACCGACCACTGCGGCGGCTGCCGGTACAAGCCCACCGTCCGCGTCGGCGACGACGCCTGCCCCTTCACGGCCGGCTACTGGTGGTTCCTCGACCGCAACGCCGAGCGGCTCGAGGGCAACTTCCGCATGAAGCGGGCCCTCGACGGGCGGCACCGGCTCAAGGACCTCGAGGCCCTCGTGGAGCAGGAGCGGGCCCGCGGAGGCGACGCCCCCTGACCACCCCGCCCGCCGCACGACGACGCCCCGCCCGGTCCACCGACCGGGCGGGGCGTCGTCGTCCGTCAGCGGTGCTCGGCGTACCAGGCCCGCCCGTAGCGCGGCAGCGTGACGGCGATCCCCTCCTCCGGCGCCGCTACGGGCTCGGCCGAGAACAGCTCGGTGACGCGGCCGGCGAGCAGCCCGCCCGGCACGCGCACCTCGACGGGCTCGTCGCCGAGGTTGGCCAGCGCCAGGGTCGTCCGGCCGTCCCACGTGCACGTGTGGGCGAGGACGCGCTCGTCGCCGACGTCGACGAGCCGCAGCGCACCGCGGCCGAGCTCGGGCCGCTGCTTGTAGAGCGTCGTCAGCCGGCGCATCCGGTGGAGCATCGACGCCGGGTCGGCGTCCTGCGCCGCGACGCCGGCCTCGCCGTCGCCCCAGTCCAGCGGCGTCCGGACGGCGACCCGCCCGGGCGCCGAGAGGTCCTCGCGCTGGGCGACCTCCTCGCCGTAGTAGAGGACGGGCGTGCCCGGCACGGAGAAGACGAGGCTGTAGACCATCTCGAGCCGGTCGAGGTCGCCGTCGAGCATCGTCGGCAGCCGCAGCCGCAGGCCCCGTCCGAAGAGCTGCTGGTCCTCTCGCGGCCCGAAGGCGGCCATGACCTCGGCGCGCTCGTCGTCCGACAGCTGGTCGAGCGTCAGCTCGTCGTGGTTGCGGGCGAAGACGCCGTACGCCTTGCCCTCCGGGAGGACCGGCCGGCTCTCCAGCGTCCCCCGCAGCGGCGCGCTCGAGCCGCGCGCCAGCGACAGGTACAGCGCCTGGTTGAGGGGGAAGTCGAAGTTGATGGTCATGCGGTCGCCGAGGTCGCCGAAGAACTCCTGCTGCTGCTCGTACGGCAGGTTGACCTCGCCGAGCATGAGCGCCTCGCTGCTGCGGCGTGCGAGGAACTCCCGCATGACGTCGAGCATCTGCATCGACTCGCCGAGGTGCTCGCCGCCCTCGCCGCCCTGCCCGCCGTCGGCCTCGTCCTCGCCGTCGGGCGCGCCCGCGTCGTCGGCGTCGCCGTCGCGGGCCGCGGTCTCGACGAAGAAGGGGACGGCGTCGACGCGGAAGCCGGCGACGCCCAGCTGGAGCCAGAAGCCCATGATCTTGAGGATCTCGTCCCGGACCTCGGCGTTCGAGGTGTTGAGGTCCGGCTGGTGGCCGTAGAAGCGGTGCCGGTAGTGCTGGCCGGCCTCCTCGTCGTAGGACCAGACCGAGTCCTCGGCGTCGGGGAACACGTTCTGCGCGTCGGCGTCGGCGGGGTCCGGCTCGTCGCGCCAGACGTACCAGTCGCGGTAGCGCGAGCCCTTGTCGGCGCGGGCGGCCCGGAACCACGGGTGCGTGTCGGAGGTGTGGTTGACGACGAGGTCGACGAGGACGCGGATGCCGCGCTCGCGCAGCGCCCGCACCACCTCGACGAGGTCCCCGAGCGTCCCGACGTCCTCGGCGACGGCGTAGTAGTCGCTGATGTCGTAGCCGTCGTCGCCCTCGGGGGAGGGGTAGAAGGGCTGGAGCCAGACGAAGCCGACCCCCAGCCGCTCGAGGTGGTCGATCCGGCGGCCGAGGCCGACGAGGTCCCCGTGCCCGTCCCCGGTGGAGCAGGCGAAGCGGGCGACGTCGAGGCAGTAGCCGATGCCCGTCGTCCACCACTGGTCCGCGGTCGTCGTGAGCCGCACGTCAGCCCCCCACCGGCACGTCGAGGCGCGAGGTCCGGCTGCGCCCGGCGAGCGCCCGCGCCGTCGTGCCCGGGCCGACCCGGCCGACGAGCGGCTCGGGGGCCGTGACGTCGAGCTGCGGCAGCAGGTGCGTCCCCGCGGCGTCGAGCCAGGCGCGCTGGTCCTGGCCGACGTGGTGGAGGTAGAGCCGGTCGAAGCCGACGTCGCGCATCTCGACGAGCCGCTCGGCGAGCCGGCCCAGGTCGTGCTCGACGACGACGGGCCCGTCGACGCCCGGCGGCTGCACCTGGCGGCCGACGTCGTCGAACTGGTCCGGCGTCGCCAGGTCGGCGAGCACGTGGGAGCCGAAGACGTTGGTGCGCCACTGGTGGTGCGCCGTCGCCAGCGCCTCGTCGTGGGTGGGCGCCCACGCGACGTGGACCTGCAGGCAGGCCGGGCCCGTGCCGCCGCCCTCGCGGTAGGCGCCGAGGACCTCGCGCAGGACGTCGGGCGAGGAGTTGACCGTGATGAGCCCGTCGGCCCACGAGCCGGCCCAGCCCGCGGTGCGGGGGGTGATGGCGGCGGCGAGCAGGCCCGGCGCCGCCGCGGCGGGCGGGCGGCTCCAGACCTTCGCGCGGTCGACGACGACCCGGCCGACGTGGGTGACCTCCTCGCCGGCCAGCAGCCGGCGCATCACGTCGACGGTCTCGGCGAGCCGGGCGTCGCGCTCGGTCTTCTCCGGCCAGCCCTGCCCGGTGACGTGCTCGTTCATGTACTGGCCGGTGCCGAGCGCGGCCCAGAAGCGCTGCGGGAACATCTCGGCGAGCGTCGCGACCATCTGCGCGGAGACGGCCGGGTGGTAGCGCTGCCCGGGGGCGTGGACGACGCCGAAGGTGAGGTCGGTGCGGGCGAGCGCGGCGCCCAGCCAGCTCCAGGCGAAGCCGGACTGGCCCTGGTCGGTGCCCCAGGGGGTGATGTGGTCGGAGCACATCGCCGCCGAGAACCCGACCTCCTCGGCGTGCACGACGTCCTCGAGGAGGCGGCTGGGGGGTATCTGCTCGTGCGAGGCGTGGAAGCCGACGACCGTCATGGCGCCGGACGCTAGGGGCGGCGTCGGGTGTCCCGCGCGCTGAGACGGCGCCCCACCGGGACACGTCCGGGACGCACCATGGATGCATCATGCGCCCCAGCCCCGCCGTCGCCGACCCCGCCGAGACCGCGGAGGGCGCGCCGGCCTCCGAGCGGGCCTACGCCCACCTCAAGCGCGGCGTCCTCGACCGCACGTACCCGGGCGGCACCCTCGTCACCGAGGGCGAGGTGGCCGAGCGGGTCGGCGTCTCCCGCACCCCGGTCCGCGAGGCGCTGCTGCGGCTGCAGGCCGAGCGCCTCGTCGAGCTCTTCCCCAAGCGGGGCGCGCTGGTCCTCGCGGTCACCGACGCCGAGGCCCGCGACGTCCTCGAGGCCCGGGAGCTCGTCGAGGAGTGGGCGGCCCCGCGGGCGCTCGAGCGGTCCGCCCGGCTCGTGCCCGCGCTGGAGGAGCACCTGGCGGCGATGCGCGCGGCGCTGGCGGCCGACGACGCCGCCGCGCTCGTCGAGGCGGACCGCGCCTTCCACGAGGCCGTCGTCGAGGCCGCCGGCAACGCCGTCCTGTCCCGCCTCTACGCCTCGCTGCGCGACCGCCAGCTGTGCATGGGCGCCGCGGCGATGGACATGGACCCGCCCCGCCGCGAGCGGGCGGTGCGCGAGCACGAGGGCCTGCTCGCCGCGCTCGCGGCCGGTGACGGCCCGGCCTTCCGGCGGCTGACGCGCGAGCACGTCCGCAGCGCGCGCGACGTCCTGCGGGACGCCCGGTGAGCGCGGCCGTCGCCGTCGGCCGGCGCGCGTCGGGCCGGGCGTACCTCGTGTGGGGCGTCGGGCTGCTGGCCTACATCATCGCGATCTTCAACCGGACGTCGCTCGGGGTCGCGGGACCGTCCGCGCTGGAGCGCTTCTCGACGGGCGCCGCGGTCCTGTCGACCTTCGCCGTCGTCCAGCTGGTCGTCTACGCGGCGATGCAGATCCCCGTCGGGGTGCTGCTCGACCGCTTCGGCACCAAGCGCCTCCTCCTCGCGGGCGCGCTGGTCATGGTGGCGGGGCAGACCGTCCTCGCCGTGACGACCGCGGTGCCCGGCGCCTTCGCCGGCCGCGTGCTCGTCGGCCTCGGCGACGCCATGACCTTCATCAGCGTGCTCCGCCTCGTGCCGGCGTGGTTCCCGCCGCAGCGCGTGCCCGTCCTCACGCAGGTGACGGGGATGGTCGGCCAGCTGGGGCAGGTGCTCTCGGCCGTGCCGCTGGCCGCCGTCCTCGCCGGCCCCGGGTGGTCGGTGGCCTTCGGCGGCGCCGCCGCGGTGGGCGCGCTCGTGGCCGTCCTCGTCCTCGTGGCGCTGCGGGACTCGCCGCCGGACGCCGTCGTCGTCCGCACGCACCGCACCGTCCGTCAGGTCCGCGGCGAGCTGGCGTCGGCGTGGCGCGAGCCCGGGACGCGGCTCGGCTTCTGGTGCCACTTCTCCTCGCAGTTCGCGGGCATGGTCTTCGCCCTGCTGTGGGGATTCCCGTTCATGACGCAGGGGCTCGGCCTGTCGACGGTGGCGGCCGGCTCGATGCTCACCGTCCTCGTCGGCGGGGCCGTGGCGGCCGGTCCGGTGCTCGGTCGACTGACGGCGCTGCACCCGCTCCGCCGCTCGAACCTCGTCCTCGGCATCGTCGGCGTCACCGTCGTCGTGTGGACGCTCGTCCTCCTGTGGCCGGGCGGCGTCCCGCCGGTGCTGCTCGTCGTCCTCGTGCTCGTCCTGTCGGCCGGCGGCCCGGGCTCGATGGTCGGCTTCGACCTCGCCCGCACCTACAACCCGCCGGACCGCCTCGGCAGCGCCACCGGCCTCGTCAACACGGGCGGCTTCACGGCGTCGCTGCTGACGGTGCTCGCGGTCGGCGTCGTGCTCGACCTGCTCGCGGGGACGTCGACGCCGACCCTCGCCGACTTCCGCTGGGCCTTCGCCGTCCAGTACGTCGGGTGGGCGCTGGGGCTCGTCATGGTCGTGCGGACCCGGCGGCAGGCGCGGCGGGACCTCGCCGCGCGCGGGGTCCTGGTGCTGCCGCTGCAGCAGGTGTGGCGGACACGGCCGCTCTGGCGGGCCTGACGCCGGACCAGGAATAGCGCCCACCCGATCGCCGCTGGGGAGTCTCCGTGACCACCCCCCGCACCACGACCGCCATCGCCAGCCTGCGGCCCGGACGGGCGCAGGACCCCGACTCCTTCGTGCCGGTGGAGGTGGCCCTCGACCCGCCGGGACCGCACGACCTGCTCGTCGAGGTCCGGGCCGTGTCGGTCAACCCCGTCGACCACAAGGTGCGGACCTCCTTCGACGTCGCGGACGCCCCCAAGGTCCTGGGCTACGACGCGGCCGGCGTCGTCGTCGCCGTGGGCGCGGAGGTCGACTCCTTCGCCGTCGGTGACGAGGTCTGGTACGCCGGCTCCGTCGCCCGGTCGGGGACGAACGCGGCGCTGCACCTGGTCGACGAGCGGGTCGTCGGGCCGAAGCCGTCGACGCTGTCCTTCGCGGAGGCCGCCGCGATGCCGCTGACGTCGATCACGGCCTGGGAGGTCCTCTTCGACCGCCTCCGCCTGACCGCGGGGAGCACGGGGACGCTCCTCGTCGTCGGTGGTGCCGGTGGCGTGGGGTCCATGGTCGTCCAGCTGGCCCGTGCCCTCACCGGGCTCACCGTCGTCGCCACCGCTGCCCGCCCGGAGTCGGAGCGCTGGGCGACCGAGATGGGCGCGCACCACGTCGTCGACCACCGCGACCTCGTCGCGTCCGTGCGGGAGGTCGCGCCCGGCGGCGTCGACCACGTCGTCAGCGCCTTCTCCGACGGGAACGTCGAGGCCTACGCCGAGCTGCTCCCCGTCCACGGCGCGGTGGTGGCCGTCGACGACCCCGTCGGGCTGGACCTGCTCCCGCTCAAGGCCAAGAGCCAGACCTGGCACTGGGAGCTGATGTTCACCCGGCCGCTGTCCCTGCCCGACGACCCTTACCAGCACCACCTGCTGGAGGAGGTCGCCCGCCTCGTGGACGCCGGCCGCGTGCGCACCACGATGACCGAGCACCTGACGCCCCTGGACGCCGACGCGCTGCGCGCGGCGCACCTGCTGGTGGAGTCCTCGCGGGTCGTCGGGAAGGTCGTCGTCAGCCGCGGCTGACGACCGCGGACGGGGACGCGTCGAGGTCCGGACGGCCTGGGCGCGCCCCCCGACGTGGACGGTGGGACCCCGGACCGGGACGATCACGGGATGACCCGTTCCCGACGAGGCGGCCGCCAGGCCTTCCCCCAGACCCAGCCCCACTCCCGCCTCGGCACCCCGCCGCCCCTGCCCCGCGACGGCCTGCGCGTCGTCGCGCTGGGCGGGCTCGGCGAGATCGGCCGCAACATGACCGTCTTCGAGCACGCCGGGAAGCTGCTCGTCGTCGACTGCGGGGTGCTGTTCCCCGAGGAGCACCAGCCCGGCGTCGACGTGATCCTCCCGGACTTCTCCTTCCTCCGGGACCGCCTCGACGACGTCGTCGGCCTCGTGCTGACGCACGGCCACGAGGACCACATCGGCGGCGTGCCCTACCTGCTGCGCGAGCGGCGTGACATCCCCCTGGTGGGGTCGAGGCTGACGCTGGCCTTCGTCTCGGCGAAGCTCCAGGAGCACGGCATCCGCCCGGTCACCGTCGAGGTCCGCGAGGGCGAGCGGCGCGACCTGGGGCCCTTCGACCTCGAGTTCGCCGCCGTCAACCACTCCATCCCCGACAGCCTGGCGGTGGGCATCCGCACCGCGGCGGGCCTCGTCGTGCACACGGGCGACTTCAAGATGGACCAGTTCCCCCTCGACGGCCGGATCACCGACCTGCGCGCCTTCGCGCGCTGGGGCGAGGAGGGGGTCGACCTCTTCCTCACCGACTCGACCAACGCCGAGGTCCCGGGCTTCACGCTGTCCGAGCAGGAGCTCACGCCGGCCATCGAGACGGTGTTCCGCACCGCGCCGCGACGGGTGGTCGTCTCGAGCTTCGCCAGCCACGTGCACCGCATCCAGCAGGTGCTCGACGCGGCCCACGCGCACGGCCGCAAGGTCGCCTTCGTCGGCCGCTCGATGGTCCGCAACATGGGCATCGCCCGGGACCTCGGCTACCTCACGGTGCCGGACGGCCTCGTGGTCGACCTCAAGGACCTCGACAAGCTGCCCGACCGCAAGGTGGCGCTCGTCTGCACCGGCTCCCAGGGCGAGCCCATGGCCGCGCTCTCGCGGATGGCCACCCGTGACCACGTGATCCGCATCGGCGAGGGCGACACGGTGCTGCTCGCCAGCTCGCTCATCCCGGGCAACGAGAACGCGATCTACCGCGTCATCAACGGGCTCACCAAGTGGGGCGCCAACGTCGTCCACAAGGGCAACGCCAAGGTCCACGTCTCCGGCCACGCCAGCGCCGGCGAGCTCGTGTACTGCTACAACCTCGTGAGGCCGCGCAACGTCATGCCCGTCCACGGCGAGTGGCGGCACCTGCGGGCCAACGCCGACCTGGCGATCAAGACGGGCGTCGAGCCCGACCGGGTCGTCGTCGCCGAGGACGGCGTCGTCATCGACCTCGTGGGCGGCCGGGTCGCCGCGACCGGCAAGGTCCCGTCGCACCACGTCTACGTCGACGGCAACACCGTCGGCGGGGCCACCGAGGACTCCCTGGCCGAGCGGCGGACCCTCGCCGCCGAGGGTGTCATCACGGTCCTCGTCACCGTCGACCCCGACACGGGGCTGTCGGTCGAGCGGCCGGAGTTCCTCACCCGCGGGCTCGTGCAGGACGAGACCACCTTCGACGCCGTCGTCCCGGCGATCGAGAAGGTCCTCGCCAAGGCCGCCCGCGACGGCGTCGACGACCAGGAGCAGCTCGAGCAGCTGGTCGCCAGGGCCATCAGCACCTGGGCGCACCGCACGCACCGGCGTAGCCCGCTCATCATCCCCGTCGTCATGGACGCCTGAGGGGCGGCCGCCCCCGCGCCGGCGCGCGCCGGGCCAGGGGCGGCTCAGGACCTCCCGGCCTCCCTCGCGCGCCGCCGCCCCTCGTGCATCGCCGCCACCCGGGGCGGCGGGAGATCGTGCCCCTCGGCGACGAGCCCGGCCGGTACCGCCTGCGGCGCCGGCAGCGCGGCGCGCCACGGGTCGCCGTCGCCGACCACGGACGCCGCGGTGCGGACGGTCGGAGTGCCGGGCACGACGTCGTCGAGCGCGTCCCACGCCACCGGCACGCCGACGGGCGTGCCGGGGCGGGCGCGCGGCGACCAGACGCAGGCGAGCGTGGCCCCGCCGGCGCGGGTCGGGTCGAGGTAGACGCGGCCGCCGCGGTCGGCGACGACGAACGCCGTCGTGGCCGCGTCCGGGTCCAGCCGCTCGGCCCGGGCCGCCAGCGCCCGGGTGGCGGCCGCGGCGTCGCCCGGCTCGACGTCGCGGACGGGCACGACGACGTGCAGGCCCTTCGCCCCGCTCGTCTTCACGGCCGCGTCGAGGCCCGCCGCGTCGAGCGCCGCGCGCACGAGCCGGGCCGCGTGGACGACGGCCCCGACCGCTGCGCCCTCCGGCGGGTCGAGGTCGAGGACGAGGTGGGTCACCCGTCCCTCGCCGTCGAGGACCGTGGGGGGCAGCTCGACGGCGCGCTGGCCGGCCAGCCACACGAGGTCCCGCACGTGCTCGACGACGGGGTAGCGGACGGTGCGGCGGGACGCCGGCGACCAGACCTCCTGCACCCGCAGCCACGACGGGGCCGACGCCGGCGCGTTCTTCTGGACGAAGGGGCGCTGCCCCGGGCGGACGCGCACGACCGTGAGCGGCCGTCCGGCCAGCGCGGGCAGGAGGCGGTCGCCGAAGGC
This sequence comes from Pseudokineococcus lusitanus, assembly GCF_003751265.1. NCBI lineage: Bacteria > Bacillati > Actinomycetota > Actinomycetes > Kineosporiales > Kineosporiaceae > Pseudokineococcus > Pseudokineococcus lusitanus. Next base: position 233,767 of record NZ_RJKN01000002.1, on the reverse strand, counting down.
CTCGACGTGGTCGACGAGGTCGCGCTTCGTCGCGCCGGCGCCGTCGAAGAGCGCGTCGTCGAGGTGGTGGAGCGCGACGCCGTGGCGGGTCTCGTCGGGCTCGGCGCGGGGAGGCACGGGATCAGCCTGCGCGTCCCGCCGCGCGACGGCCCCTCGACCCACGGGGCGCGCCCTCGGCCGCCAGCACCCGGACGTGGGCGACGCCGCGGGCCACCCACGCCTCGAGCGCGTCGTCGTCGAGGGGGTCGACGTCGACGAGGACCCAGCCGCGGGAAGGGCTCCCGCGCATGAGCAGCGGTCCGACGCCCGGCTCGGCCTGCCAGATCCGGGCGTCCTCCGGCGCGCCGCGGACCATGAGCCCGCCCTGCCCGCTCGCCGCCACGGCCATCCGTCCGCCGACGAGGAAGGCCACGCCGCCGAACATGCGGCGCTCGTCGACGTCGGCCGCGTCCGGCCCGTCGGCGAGCAGCGCGCGGACCCGGGCGGCGAGGGCGTCGTCGGCCATGGCCCGATGGTGGCGCCCCGCCCGCTCCCCGGGAAGTCCCTGGGAGACCTCCTCGGGTCGGCGACACCGGCACCTCGCGGTGCTATGCATAGCGCTACCAGGTGTCAGGGACGGAGGAGGGCGCGGTGCGCATCGACAAGGACCTCGTGGCGGCCTCGGCGTCGCCGCTCGTGCTGGCGATCCTCTGCGAGGGCGAGACCTACGGGTACGCCCTCCTGCAGCGAGTCCGCGAGGTGAGCGGCGGGGACATGGAGTGGGCGGACGGCATGCTCTACCCGCTGCTCCACCGGCTCGAGCGGCAGCGCTGGGTGACGGCGGACTGGCGCACCCCGCCCGGCGGTCGACGGCGCAAGTACTACGCGATCACGCCCGAGGGGCGGGCCGCGCTCGCCGAGCAGCGGCGGCAGTGGGGCGCCGTCGTCCGGGCGCTCGAGGGCGTCTGGCCCTCGCTCCCGTCGGCGGCGCTGCCCGCCCCCGGGGGTGCGTGATGGACGTCCTCGAGCAGCGGCTCGCGGAGTGGCGCACCCACGTCGGCCGGTCGCCGGCCGTGGCGGGCGTCGACGTCGAGGAGCTCGAGAGCCACCTGCGCGACCAGGTCGAGGACCTCCGGCGCGTGGGGCTCGACGACGACGAGGCCTTCCTCGTGGCGGTGCGGCGCCTCGGCGCCGTCGACGGGCTGTCCGCCGAGTACGCCCGCGAGCACGGCGACCGGCTGTGGAAGCAGCTGGTGCTGGCGCCGCCGGCGGAGGACCGCCGCTCGCGCGGCCGGCTCCGGCAGGCCCTCCTGCTGGCGGTCGGGGCGGGGCTCGCCGTCCAGGTGCCGCGGCTGCTCGGCGCGGGGGTCGAGCGGCCGGCCGACCTCGGTCTCCTCGTGCTGCTCGTCCTGCCGTTCCTCGTCGTGCTCGTCGGCACGCGGGCCGGCGCGGCCCTCGGCCCGCGCGGGTGGCTCGTCGCGGCGGTGCCCTTCGTCGTCGGGGCGGTCGCCGTCCTCGCGCCGCCCTGGGCGGAGGGCTCGTCGACCGAGGTGCTCGTCGTCCTCCACCTGCCCGTGCTGCTGTGGGCGGCCGTCGGCCACGCGCACGCCGGGGGGCGGTGGCGCTCGCACGAGGCGCGGATGGACGTCGTCCGCTTCACCGGCGAGTGGGTCGTCTACTACGCCCTCGTCGCGCTGGGCGGCGGTGTGGTCGTCGGCCTCACCGTGCTGCTGCTCCAGCCCGCCGGGGAGCCCGTCCTCGAGCAGGTCCTGCTGTGGCTCGTGCCCTCCGGCGCGGCGGGCGCCGTCGTCGTGGCCGCCTGGCTCGTCGAGGCCAAGCAGCAGGTCGTCGAGAACATGGCACCGGTGCTGACGGCGGTCTTCACGCCGCTCGTGGCGCTCGTGCTGGCCGCCTCGGCGGTCGTCTACGCGACGACGGGCCTCGCGGCCGACTTCGACCGCGACCTCCTCCTCGGCTTCGACCTGCTGCTGCTCGTCGTGCTCGGCCTGGTCCTCTACGCCCTCTCCGCCCAGGAGCCGACGCGCCGGCCCGGCGTCATGGACCGGGTGCAGCTCGTCGCCGTCGTCAGCGCGCTCGTGCTCGACGCCCTCGTGCTGGCGTCGCTGCTCGGACGGCTCGGGGAGCTGGGGCCCACGCCCAACCGGGTCGCGGCGCTGGGGCTCAACGCCGTGCTGCTCGTGGACCTCGTCGTGGCCGCGGTGCTGGCCGTCCGCTTCCTCGCGGGCCGGGCGGGCGCGGACCGCCCGGCGCGCTGGCAGACGGCCTACCTGCCCGTGCTGGTGGTGTGGGCCGCGGTCGTCGTCGTGGTCCTCCCGCCCGTCTTCGCCTTCCGCTGAGGGCGTCCCGCCCCGCCCCCGCACGGCGCCGGATCGCGGGGGCGGGCGCGACCACGCAGGATCGACGCCTGTGACCTCCCCGCGCTCCCTCCCGTACCCGCTCGGCGCCACGTGGCGCGACGGCGTCCTCGACGTCGCCGTCTACTCCGAGACCGCCGACGCCGTCGACGTGTGCCTCTTCGGCACCGGCGACGAGCCGACCGAGGAGCGGCGCGTCCGGCTCACCGAGCGCACGGGCCACGTCTTCCACGGCCTCGTCGACGGCGCCGGCCCGGGCACCCGGTACGGGCTGCGCGTCGAGGGCCCCTGGGCCCCGGCCGAGGGGCTGCGCCACAACCCCCACAAGCTGCTGCTCGACCCCTACGCCAAGGCGGTCGAGGGGGAGTGGGACTGGTCCGAGGACGTCTTCGGTCACCTCCACGAGGAGCCGGAGACCCTCAACGCGGCCGACTCGGCGGCGTCCAGCCCGCGCTGCGTCGTCGTCGACGACGACTTCGACTGGGGCGACGACCGCGCACCGCGGACGCCGATGGACGAGACCGTCGTCTACGAGGTCCACGTCAAGGGCTTCACGCAGACCCACCCCGACGTCCCGGCGGAGATCCGCGGCACCTACGCGGGGCTCGCCCACCCGGCGGCGGTCCAGCACCTCGTGGACCTCGGCGTCACCGCGGTCGAGCTGCTGCCCGTGCACCAGTTCGCGCAGGACAGCCACCTCCTCGAGAAGGGGCTGCGCAACTACTGGGGCTACAACTCCATCGGCTTCCTCGCCCCCCACGGCGACTACTCCTCGGCCGGCGACGGCGGCGGGCAGGTCGCCGAGTTCAAGGCCCTCGTCAAGGCGCTGCACGCCGCGGGCCTCGAGGTGATCCTCGACGTCGTCTACAACCACACGGCCGAGGGCAACCACCTCGGGCCGACGCTGTCGCTCAAGGGCATCGACAACGGCTCCTCGTACCGGCTGGTCGAGGAGGACGAGGCGCACTACTTCGACACGACCGGCACGGGCAACAGCCTCAACGTCGGCCACCCGGCGGCCCTGCAGCTGATCATGGACTCGCTGCGCTACTGGGTCACCGAGATGCACGTCGACGGCTTCCGCTTCGACCTCGCCACGACGCTGACCCGCCAGGACGGCGACGCCGAGGTGCACAGCGCGTTCCTGTCCCTCGTGCACCAGGACCCGGTGCTCGCGCGGGTCAAGCTGATCGCCGAGCCGTGGGACGTGGCCGGCTACCAGGTGGGCGGCTTCCCGGCCCGCTGGTCGGAGTGGAACGGCAAGTTCCGCGACGACGTCCGCGACTTCTGGCGCGGGGAGGCCGGCGCGACCGGCGCCCTCGCGCAGCGCCTCACGGGCAGCCCCGACATCTACGAGGGCGCGGGCCGCTCCGCGCTCTGCAGCATCAACTTCGTCACCGCCCACGACGGCTTCACGCTCGCCGACCTCACGATGTACGAGCAGAAGCGCAACGAGGCGAACGGCGAGGCGGGCGAGGACGGGGAGAGCGACAACCGCTCCGACAACAACGGCGCGGAGGGCCCGACCGCGGACGGGGAGGTCACCGAGCGCCGGGACCGCCAGCGCCGCAACCTCCTCGGCACGCTGCTGCTGTCGGCCGGCGTCCCGATGATCCTCGGCGGCGACGAGATCGCCCGCACGCAGGGCGGCAACAACAACGCCTACTGCCAGGACGACGAGATCTCGTGGTTCGACTGGGAGGGGGCGGACACCGACCTCCTCGCCTTCGCCACCGAGCTCGTCCGGCTGCGCCGCGAGAACCCCGTCCTGCGCCCGCGCTGGTACGGCGACGAGGGCGCCGGCACCCGCTCGGTGCGGATGCTGCGCGCCGACGGCGTCGACATGACGCCCGAGGACTGGGCCGACGCGAACGGCCGCTCGCTCGGCGTGCAGCTGACGCCGGGCGAGGGCTCCGAGGGGGGCGCCGCCTTCCTCCTGCTCCTCAACGCGGCGGACGGGCCGGTGGACTTCGTCGTCCCGGACGCGCCGGAGGGCCGCTGGCGGCTCGCGCTGTCGAGCGACCCGGAGCAGGAGGTGGGCAAGGAGGTCAAGGAGCTCTTCGTCCGCGACCGCTCCCTCACGCTGCTCCGCTCGGCCTGACAACCCCCCCCGACGTGCGACCTCCTCGGGCCCCGTGAGCGATCACGGGGCCCGACGAGGTCGCACGTCGGGGGCCGGGCCGCGCTCGCCGAGGGGCCCCGAGCCCGGCGGCGGGGCGACGGCCCCGGTCAGCCCTGCTCGGCGCCGGACAGCTGCGTGAGCAGGTCCGCGACGACGGGGGCCGCGACGGCGCCGCCCGCCCGACCGCCCTCGACGAGCGCGGCGACGGCCACGCCGTCCGCGCCGGGCCCGGCGCCGGGCTGGGCGGCCACCGTCCAGGCGTTCGTCGGGAGGGTGCCGTCGGGGCCCGGCTCGCCCGTCTCGGCGGTGCCGGTCTTCGCGACGACGGGCTCGCCCGGGACGTCGGCGAGGGCGGACGCCGTCCCGTCGGTGACGACGAGGCGCATGAGGTCGCGCACGACGGCGAGGTCCGCCACCGGCCCCGGCGGTGCGGCGGCCTCCGCCGGCGCCGGGTCGAGGACGACGCGGGGCGCGAGCCAGGAGCCGCGGGCCACGGTCGACGTCGCGACGGCCATGGCCGCCGGGCTCGCGAGCACGCGGCCCTGGCCGATCATCGAGCTCGCCAGGTCGGTCTCGCCCTCCGTCGTCGGGACGTCGCCCGTGAAGAGCGGCACGCCGACCTCCCAGTCGCCGCCGAGGCCGAGCGGCGCCGCCGCCTCGGCGAGCGACGTGGGCCCCAGCCGGTCCCGCAGCGACACGAAGGCCGTGTTGCACGAGCGCGCGAAGTCGAGCGAGAAGGGCACCGCGCCCAGCTCGCCGCCCTCGGCGTTGCCGTAGGAGCGGCCGTCCACGGTCGCCGTCGCGGGGCAGTCGACGGTCTCGTCGGGGGAGAGGCCCGCCGCGAGCAGCGCCTGCGTCGTCACGACCTTGAAGGTGGAGCCGGGCGCGTACTGACCCGTCAGCGCGAGGTCGGCGCCCGTGGACGGGGCGCTCGAGACGGCGAGCAGGTCCCCGCTCTCCACGTCGACGACGACGAGGGCCCCGCTCGCGCCCGCCGCGGCGAGGGCGGCGTCGGCCGCCAGCTGCACGTCGACGTCGAGGGACAGCTGCACGTCCTGCCCGTCCACCGGCGCGGACTCCACGAGCACCGACGGCTCGCCCGCGGGGGCGTCGGCGCCCTCCTCGACGGGCAGCGCGCCGCCGGGCACCCGGACCAGCGCGGTGCCGGCCGTGCCGGCGAGCCGCTCGTCGTACTGCCGCTGCACGCCGGACAGCCCGGCGACGTCGCCCGCCGCCACCCGCCCCTCCGACTGCTCGACGACCTCGGCGGTCGCCTCGCCGACGGTGCCGAGGAGGCCGCGGGCGAAGGCGGCCGTCGGCGCGAGGGGGCGCGTGCCCGCGAGCGTCTGCACCCCGGGGAGGCGGACGCGGTCGCGGACCTCCTCCCAGGCGGCCTGCCGCAGCGTGATGACCTCGACCGCCTGCCCCTCCGGCGCCGCGGCGATGCGCTCGGCGAGGGACGCGCCGTCGACGCCGAGCTCGGCCGACAGCCGGGCGACCAGTGCGTCGACGTCCTCGACGAGCGCCGGGTTCACCTGCACGTCGACGACCGGGCGCTCCTCGACGAGCGGCTCGCCCTTCCGGTCGACGACGTCGCCGCGCACCGCGGGCGTGCGGTCGAGGCCGAGCGCGTCGCCCTCGGCGAGCGCCGGGTCGACGACGCCGGCGGACCACTCCGCCGTCCACCCCGACGTCTCGCGGTCGTCGCCCGTGGCGGTCAGCGGTAGCTCGGTCTCCGTCGTGCGGCCGGGGCCGACCGCCCACGAGAGCCGCAGGGTCGCCGTCGCGGTGGCCCCCGTGCCCTCGGAGCCCTCGGGGCGGACGACGTCGACGAGCGTCACCTCGGGCCGCAGGTCGCCCACGCCCTCGACGGTCGCGGCGTAGGCGGCGGCGACCTCGTCGGCGCCGCCCCCGCCCCCCGCCGGCCGCACGGGCGCGGCCGACAGGTCGTCGGCGGTCCAGGCGGCCACGACGGCCTCGGCCGCGGCCCGCGCGGCGTCGTCGCGCTCGCGGTCGGCGCGGCCGGCGAGGGCGACGGCGCCGCCGACCCCGAGGCCGACGACGAGGAGGGCGCTGACGGCGACGGCGACGGTCCGGCGCGAGGGAGACGGCACGGGGCGAGAGTGCCACCCCGCGGCCGGTCGCGGGGCAGGACGCGGCGGGAGGCCGTCGTGCGCAGCCGGTCCCGTGCGGAGCGCGGGCGCTGCGGGGCCGCCGCGGCCGCCGGACGGGCGAGCACCGGGCCCGGCTCCTCGTCCGGCACAGCGTCCTCGCAGGGTCCGGTCGTACCATCGGCGCGCCCGCGCGTGCCACCGGCCCCGCCCGTGACCGCCGGCGCCGCACCCCCGCACCGACGCACCGCCGTCCTGCCCCCCAGCGGAAGAGGTCGCCCCGCATGAGTCCCGCCGCCCGCACGGCCGCCGGCCGCCACGTCCGTCCCCGGTCCACCGCGCGACGCGTCGTCGCCGGTGCCGCCGCCGCGGTCGTCGGGGTCACGGTGGTCGGCGGTGCGGCCGGCGCGGCCGTGGTCTCCCGGCTCGGGAGCAACATCACGTCGGTCGACGTCGACGCCCAGCTGGGCGGCGACCGCCCGGTCGACGAGGCGGCGGGCGACACCACGTACGAGCCGCTGCAGATCCTCGTCATGGGGTCGGACGACCGGTCGGGCCTGCGCGACAGCGGGTCCTTCGGCGGGGACATCGGCGGCGGCGGGTCGGACACGACGCTCCTCGTCCACGTCGCGGGCGACCGGAAGAGCGCCGTGGCCGTGAGCATCCCCCGCGACTCGATGGTGGAGGTCCCCGGCTGCGCCCGGGGCAACCCCGACGGCGAGCCGCGGACGGCGATGTTCAACTCGGCCCTCGCGGGCGGCGGGCCGGCGTGCGCCATCCAGACCGTCGAGGACAACACCGGCATCCGGATCGACCACTTCGCCGTCGTCGACTTCGACGGCTTCCAGGACATGGTCGACGCCCTCGGCGGCGTGGACGTGTGCCTGCCCGAGGCCGTCCAGGACGAGAAGAGCCACCTCGACCTGCCCGCCGGGATCAGCCGGGTGTCCGGCGACCAGGCGCTGGCGTACGTGCGCGCCCGCTACAACTTCGCGGGCAGCGACGGCAGCGACGTGAGCCGCATCGGCCGCCAGCAGCAGTTCCTCTCCTCGATGGTCCAGGAGGTCACGAGCGCGGGCATCCTCCTGCGGCCGGACCGTCTCTTCCGCTTCCTCGACGCCGCGACGAGCTCCCTGACAACCGACCCCGGGCTCGCGAGCATCGGCGACCTCACCGGGCTGGCGCAGAGCATGTCCTCGCTGCGGCCCGACGACGTCTCCTTCGTCACCGTGCCCTTCGAGGAGTACGCGCCGGACCCCAACCGCCTCCAGTGGGCGCCCGCGGCCGCGGACCTCTGGGCCGCCATCCGTACCGACTCCCCGCTGCCCGGCTCGGAGCCCGAGCCGGAGCCGACGCCCGCGGCGACGCCCGAGCCGCTCACCGTCTCCCCGGCCGACGTCGTCGTCGACGTCCTCAACGGCACGGGTCTCGGGGGGAAGGCCGGCGAGGCGGCCGAGGACCTGGCGCTGCAGGGCTTCGGCATCGGCGCGCTCGGCAACGCCGAGGCGGGCGCGTTCGACGGCGTCCGCGTCACCTACCCGACGGGGGCCGAGGCCGCGGCCGAGACCGTGGCCGCCGCCTTCCCCGGGGCGAACGTCGTCGAGGACCCGAGCCTGACCGGCACCCTCGTCGTCACGCTCGGCACGGGGGCGCCCGCCGTCGTCGAGGTCCCCAACCGCCTCGGCGACCAGCCGTTGCCGGACCGGGCCGAGGCGGAGCCCACCGCGGCCGCCACCATCGAGGCGCGCTCCGGCGCCGAGGACATCTGCGCCGCCAGCTGAGGCCCCTCCGGCCGGGACGCTCCGGACGCCCGGCCCCCGACGCGAGGAACCCCCAGCCCCGCCTCGGGGGCGGGCGCTGGGGGCCGTGGCGGAGGCGGCGGGATTTGAACCCGCGATGGGGTTTTGGCCCCAAACCCGCTTAGCAGGCGGGCGCCATAGACCTGACTAGGCGACGCCTCCGCGGGCGAGGGTACAGACGCCCGGCGGCGCCCCGCAATACGCCTCCCGCAGGGCTGCAGGTCGTGGCCCCGTGTGCCGATGCCTCCCGCGGAGGTCGGTGGTCCCCTGCCGTCGGCCCGGGAAGGGGAACCGTGCTGCGCCACCGCTCGAGGAAGCACCGTCCGGGCGCCGTGCCCGCGACCCCGGGGACGGCCACGGCCCCCGGTGCGCCCTCCCCGGCGCCCGGGAGCGCCGCGCCCGCCGGTCGCCCCTTCACGCCGCCGCGCGACGTCGAGGCCCTCGAGGAGGTCATCGTCGCGCTCGACGCGGGGGTGCGCGACGACGTCGACGCCCACGCGCGGGTCGTCACGACGCTCGTCCCCGCCCTGTCGCTGCGCTACGGCGCGCTCTGGCTGCCCGCCGCCGAGGGCCGCTGGCGCCGTGCCGCCGAGGCCGGCGACCTCGTCGGCGTCCTGGCCGGCCCGCTCGAGACGGCCCCGGAGGGCCTGCTGCAGCGGGCGCTCGTGGCCCACCGCACCGTCCTGTCCTCCACCGAGGACCCCGTCCTGTGCCCGCGCTGGCGCGCCGCCGAGGCCGCCGGGATGACCTCGGGGTGCTGCGTGCCGGTCGTCGAGGACGGCCGCGTCGTGGCGCTGCAGGAGTACTACACCGACGGCGCCATGCCCTTCGCGGGCGCCCGCGGCGAGAAGTGGGCGGCGCTGTGGCGCATCGCCTCCCAGGCCCGGCGCGGCGCCGTCGCCTCGGCCGAGCTGACCGCGACGGCCAGCGACCGGCACGCCGTGACGACGGTCGTCGAGGCCGTCGGCGACGCCCGCGACGAGGAGACGGCGGTCCGCCGGGCCCTCGAGTCGGTGCGCTCGGCCTTCGGGTGGGTCTACGCCTCGCACTTCGTCGTCGACGACGACGTCCTCCGCTTCGGCGTCGAGGCCGGGTCGGAGGCCGAGGAGTTCCGCCGCGTCACCCGGGCCGCGGTCTTCCGCCGGGGGGAGGGGCTGGCCGGGCAGGTCTGGCGCGACCGGGACCTCGTCTTCGTGCGCGACCTCGGCGACACCGACTGCGTCCGGGCGCCTGCCGCCGTCCGCGCCGGGGTCCGCTCCGGCGTCTGCCTGCCGCTCGTCGTCGACCACGAGGTCGTCGGCACCATGGACTTCTTCACGCACGACGACGTCCGCGCGCTGAGCGCGTCCCGCGTGGAGGCGCTCCGCAGCGTCGGCCAGCTCGTCTCCCAGCACCTCGCGCTGATCCGGCGGGCCGAGCAGGACGTCCGCAGCGCCTCCGAGCTCATGGGCACGGTCGACCGGGTGCGCCAGGCGACGGCCGAGGCGTGGGAGGCGGCCGAGGCGGCCGTCGCCCGCGCCACCACCCTCACCGCCGACGTGGAGGCGCTCGGCAGCGCGTCGACGGCCGTCAGCGACGTCATCGACGTCATCTCCTCAATCGCGGCGCAGACCAACCTCCTCGCGCTCAACGCCACCATCGAGGCGGCCCGTGCCGGCGACGTCGGCCGCGGGTTCGCCGTCGTGGCCGGCGAGGTCAAGCAGCTGGCCCGCGAGACGGCGACCGCCACCGACCGCGTCTCCGAGCAGGTCCGCACCATCCAGGACTCGAGCCGCGAGGTCTCGGCCGGGATCCTCGAGACGAGCGAGCTCATCAGCCGGCTCGGCTCGGTGCAGGAGCGGATCGGCGCGGTCCTGCAGGAGCAGGCGCACATGGCCCACGCCTTCGCGGGGCGCCGCTGACCGCGGTCCCTGACGACGACGCGGCGCCGCCCCTGACGACGACGCGGCGCCGCCCCTGTCGAGGGGCGGCGCCGCGTCGTCGTCGGGGCGGTGTCAGCGCAGGCGGCGCCGGAGGCCGTCCAGCTCGTCGTGGAGGGCCTGCGGCACGGTCGGGCCCAGCAGGTCGAGCCACGCCTCGATCTCCGGCAGCTCGGCCCGCCACTCCTCGACGTCGACCGCCAGGGCGGCCGTGACGTCGGCCGGGTCCACGTCGAGGCCCGAGAGGTCGAGCGCCCCGGCCGGCGGGACGAGGCCGACGGGTGTCTCGACGGCCTCGCCGCGGCCCTCGAGCCGGTCGACGACCCAGGCCAGCACCCGGGTGTTCTCCCCGAAGCCCGGCCACAGGAAGCGGCCGTCGTCGCCGCGGCGGAACCAGTTGACGCAGAACACGCGCGGCCTCCGGGCCGGGTCGGTGCCCTCGCCGACGGCGAGCCAGTGCGAGAGGTAGTCGCCCGCGTCGTAGCCGATGAACGGGAGCATCGCCACGGGGTCGCGGCGGACCACGCCGACCTCCCCGGTCGCGGCGGCCGTCGTCTCGGACGACAGCGTGGCGGCGAGGAAGGTGCCGTGGCGCCAGTCCCGCGCCTCGACGACGAGCGGCACGGTCGTTCGCCGACGACCGCCGACGAGCACCGCGGACAGCGGCACGCCGCGCGGGTCGTCGTACTCGGCGGCCAGGCCCGGCAGCTGGTGGATCGGCGTGCAGAACCGCGAGTTCGGGTGCGCGGCCGGCCGGCCCGCGTCCGGCGTCCAGCTCTCGCCGCGCCAGTCGACGAGGTGCGCCGGCGGCTCGTCGGTCATCCCCTCCCACCACACGTCGCCGTCGTCGGTCAGCGCGACGTTGGTGAAGATCGACCGCCCGGCCGAGACGGCGCGCATCGCCGTCGGGTTGGTCGACCACCCGGTGCCGGGGGCGACGCCGAAGAGGCCCGCCTCGGGGTTGACCGCCGTGAGGCCGCCCTCGCCGTCCGGCCGGATCCACGCGATGTCGTCGCCGACCGTCTCCGCCGTCCAGCCGGGCAGCGTCGTCTGCAGCATGGCGAGGTTCGTCTTGCCGCAGGCGCTGGGGAAGGCGGCGGCGAGGTGGTGGACCTCCTGCCGGGGGCTGGTGAGGCGCAGGACGAGCATGTGCTCGGCGAGCCAGCCCTCGTCCCGCCCGATGACCGAGGCGATCCGCAGCGCGTAGCACTTCTTGCCCAGCAGGGCGTTGCCGCCGTAGCCCGAGCCGAAGCTCCAGATCGAGCGCTCCTCGGGGAAGTGGACGATCCGCTTGGTCTCGTTGCACGGCCACGGGACGTCCTCCTGGCCCGGCTCGAGCGGCGCGCCGACGGAGTGCAGGCACGGGACGAAGTCCGCCTCGCGGCGCTCGAGCTCGGCGAGCACGTCCGCGCCCACCGTCGCCATGACGTGCATCGAGGCGACGACGTAGGGGGAGTCGGTGATCTCGACGCCGAACATCGGCGGGTCGGCCTGCAGCGACCCCATGACGAAGGGGACGACGTACATCGTCCGGCCGCGCATCGAGCCCCGGAACAGCCCGGTGAGCTCGGCGCGCATGACGTCGGGGTCGACCCAGTTGTTCGTGGGGCCGGCGTCCCGCTCGTCCCGCGAGCAGATGAAGGTCCGGTCCTCGACGCGGGCGACGTCGTCCGGGTCGGACCGGACGAGGAAGCTGTCGGGCTTGCGGGCCGGGTCGAGGCGCAGGGCGGTGCCGTCGGCGACGAGGGCGTCGGTGATCCCGCGCCACTCCGTCTCGGAGCCGTCGGCCCAGCGCACGGCGTCCGGCTGCGTCAGCTCGGCGACCTCCGCGACCCACGCCGCGAGGGGGGCGTGCGAGGTGCCGTGCAGGGAGGAGGGGGTGGCGGCCGTCGGGCGGTGCTCGGTGGTCGTCATGCGGCGGGACGCTAGGGACCGCGGCGCGTCCGGAGGTACCGCTGAGGGCCGGTCGAGGGCCGGTCGAGACGCAGGTCACAGGCTCGATGACGTGTTCTTGCAGATAGCGAGCAAGGGCTTGCGTTCGGGTCGTTGCGTCCGCCGCCGGTCCACGGATCTCGATTTCGGCCCTCGGCCGGTTGCAGGTACTGTTCCTCCCGGCCTGCTCGCCAGGCCGCTGCGCCCGTAGCTCAACGGATAGAGCATCTGACTACGGATCAGAAGGTTGGGGGTTCGAGTCCCTCCGGGCGCGCTCGTTGAGACAGCGACGGACGAAGCCCTCGACCCGCGGACGCGCGGGTCGGGGGCTTCGTCCGTCGTGGGCCCGGCGGGCTCAGCGGCAGCTGTACCCGCCGTCGACCGCGAGCGAGACGCCGGTGATCATCGAGGCGTCGTCGCTGAGCAGGAAGACGACCGGGGCGGCGATCTCGTCCTCGGTGGCCCAGCGGTGGAGCGGCATCGCCTCGAGGAAGGGCGTCTCGACGTCCTCCCGGCCCCAGTACCAGGCGGACATGGGCGTCATGACGACCGTCGGGTTGACGCCGTTGACGCGGATGCCGTGGCCCCCGAGCTCCAGGGCGCCGACGCGCGTGATGTTGTCCAGCGCCGCCTTGGACGAGCCGTAGGAGATGTGGCCGGGCAGGGCCACGAGGCTCGCCTGGCTCGAGACGTTGACGACGGCGCCGCCGCGGCCCAGGCGGACCATCGACCGCGAGGCGTACTTGAGGACGAGCAGGGCGCCGCGCGCGTTGATGCGGACCACCCGGTCGAAGACGTCGATGTCGGTGTCCATGGGCGTGGCGATCTCGCCGCCGAAGCCGGCGCAGTTGACGACGCCGTAGAGGTCGAGGCCCTCGAGGGCGCCGCGGACGCTCTCCTCGTGCTCGACGTCGAAGGCGAGGGGGCGGGCGCCGGTCTCGGCCACGATCGCCGCCAGCCCGGCCTCGTCCCGGCCGGCGGCGACGACGTCGGCCCCGGCGGCGACCAGCCGCCGCACGATCGCGCCGCCGATGCCCCCGGCGGCCCCCGTGACGAGGACGGTGCGGCCGGCGAGTCCGGCGCCGACGGTGGTGGTGGGCGTGCTCATGAGGGCTCCTCGGTGGTGCCCGCCCCTCGGGCGGGCGTCGGTGACGGGTGGCGGTGGGTCAGCAGGTCGCGGGCAAGGCCGGCGACCCGGGTGACGCGGCAGGCCCCCCGCACCCGTGGTGCACGGGCGCGGGGGGCCTGCTCAGGCGTCGGGCGGGGGCTGCCGGGTCAGCAGCTCGCCTTGTAGACGGCGGCCTGGCTCTCCGGGGAGTCCAGGTTGTCGGCGGTGATGATGGTGAAGCCCGTCTGGATCTCGGCCTCGGTCGGCTCGCCGTCGATCGCCGCGAGGGCCTGCTCGACGCCGTCCTCGCCGATGGTGCCCGGCTGCTGGGCGATGAGCGCCTGGACGGTGCCCGCCTCGAGCGCCTCGACCTGGTCGGGCCCGGCGTCGAAGCCGACGATCTTCACCTCGCCGTCCTTGCCGGCCTGGCGCACGCCGGTGGCGGCGCCCTCCGCGGAGAAGAGGTTGGTGGCGAAGATGCCGACGATGTCGGGGTCCTTGGCCAGCGCGGCGGTCACGAGCTGGGCGGCGACGGCGGGCTCGTTCTTGGAGTACTGCACGCCGACGCTCGGGTAGCTCCCGTCCGCCGCGGCCGCCTCCGTGAAGCCCTTCGTGCGCGCCTCGGTGGTGCTGATGCCCGGCTGGTTGTCGATGACGAGCACCTTGCCGCCGTCGGGCGCCAGCTGCTTGATCGCGTCGAACGCCGCCTCGCCGCCGCCCACGTTGTCGGAGGAGATCTGCGAGACCGCCATCGACGGGTCGCTGACGGTGGTGTCGACGAGGACCACCTTGATGCCGGCGTCGGCGGCCTGCTGCAGCGGCTGCTGCATGGCCGTCACGTCGGTCGGCGCGATCATGATCGCGTCGGGGCCGGCCGCGATGGCCGAGGTGAGGATGGGCGTCTGCAGCGTCGGGTCGAACTTCTGCGGGCCCTGGGTGTCCAGCTCGGCGCCGGCGGCCTCGGCCGCGGCCTCGGCGGCGCACTGCATGGAGATGTAGAAGTTGTCACCCGCCACGCCCTGGATGAACGTGATGCTCTTCGCCTCGCCGTCGTCGCCCCCGGCGGAGGCCCCCGTGGAGCCGGCGGGCGCGTTGCCCTCCGCCGCCCCGCAGGCGCTCATGGTCATGACGAGGGCGGCAGCCATGCCGACGGTCAGGACGACGTTGTTCCTGCGCATCTCAGATTCCCTTCGAGGAGCCGCGCCCACGGCGGGCGAGGAGCGATCGACGAGGCTTGCCCGACTGGGCGCTCGCCCTTCGCTGCTGGTCGAGCCAGACAGCGGCGATGAGGACCACCCCGACCACGACCTGCTGCCAGAACGGCTGGACCCCGATGATCACGAAGCCGCTCTGCAGGGTGGTGGGGATGAAGAGGCCGATGACGGTGCCGAACACGGTGCCGAACCCGCCGAAGAGGCTGGTCCCGCCGATGACGACGCCGGCGATGACGTTGAGGTTGGTGTTCGACTGGCCACCGATGGTGGTGGACTGGAAGAAGGCCAGGTTGAGCAGGCCCGCGAAGCCGGACAGCAGGCCGGCGAAGGCGTAGACCTTGAGGGTCTGCCGGTCGACCTTGACGCCCGTGCGGCGGCCGGCCTCGATGTTGGAGCCGATGGCGTAGGTGTAGAGGCCGAAGCGCGTCCGGTGCAGCAGCACCATGCCGAGCACCACCACGAGGGCGGCGACGACGGAGAGCACCGGCACCTGGCCGACGACGTTGCCGAAGCCGACGGTGTCGACGAGCACCTGGGGCGCGTCGCGGAGGTCGATGCCGCCGGTGATGATCTGCGCGAAGCCGAGGGCCGCGCCGAAGGTGCCGAGGGTGGCGATGAGCGGCGGCACCTTCAGCCGCGAGATGACCAGCCCGTTGACGAGCCCCCACCCGAGCCCGCTGAGGCAGGCGGCCAGCAGCCCGACGAGCGCGACGCCCCAGCCCTCGCCGCCGACGGCGACCATGACCTTGCTGGCGACGACGCCGGAGAACACCAGCACGCTGCCGACCGAGAGGTCGATGCCGCCGGTGATGATGACGAAGGTCATGCCGACGCCCAGCACGGCGAGGATCGACGTGTTGATGACGATGCTGCGGATGTTGAAGGCCGAGAGGAACGACTCCGGCGCGAGCGTGCCGAAGATGGCCACGATCACCGCCAGGATGAGGACGATCTGCAGCGCCTGGAGGCCGAGCACCCGCTGGAGGCGGTTCGGCCCGCCGGCGGCAGCGGCCGGGGCGGGCGCCGCCGCGGGGGAGGTCGTGGTCACGGAGGGGTCCTTCGCGGATCGCGGGGTCGCGGTCGGGGGGGCCGGGTGCCGCACCGGGGCGCTCACGCCGCCGGCTCGCGGACGTCGAGGGCGCCGGTCATGGCGCCGACGAGCTGCTCGACGCTGCTGTCGCGGGCGGCGTACGTGGCCACCCGGCGCCCGTGGCGCATCACCTGCACCCGGTCGCTGACCTCGAGGACGTGCGGCATCGAGTGGCTGATGAAGACCACCCCGATGCCCTCGTCGCGCACGCGGCGGATGAGGTCGAGGACGCCCTTGGTCTGGACGACGCCGAGGGCCGCGGTGGGCTCGTCGAGGAAGATCACCTTGCTGGCCCAGGCGGCGGCCCGGGCGACGGCGATGGACTGCTTCTGGCCGCCGGACATCGCGCCGATCGGGGTGCTGAAGCTGCGCACCGTCGAGCCGAGGCTGTCGAAGCTCTTCCGGCCGGACGCCCGCATCGCCGCGGTGTCCATGAAGCCGAGCCGGCCGAGCAGGCCCTTGCGCATCACCTCCCGCCCCAGGAAGAGGTTCTGGATGGGGTCGAGGTGGGGGGCCAGGGCGAGGTCCTGGAAGACCGTCTCGATCCCCAGGCGGCGGGCGGCGATGGGGTCGGTGAGCTCGACCGTCCGGCCGTCGAACTCGACGGTGCCCTCGTCGGCCTGCTCGCTGCCCGACAGCATCCGCACGAGGGTCGACTTCCCGGCGCCGTTGTCGCCGATGAGGGCGACGACCTCGCCGGCGTGGACGTCGAAGTCCGCCCCCTGCAGGGCCTTGACCTGGCCGTACTGCTTCGTGAGGCCGGTGGCCCTCAGCAGAGGCTCTGACATGACGCTCCTCAGGTCGGAAACAACGTTGTTCCGTCCGCAAGGGTCCGTCGCAGCGTCGGGGCTGTCAAGGACCTCGTGCGGGTGGTGGTGGTGCGGCGCGGGCGCTGAGCCGTCCTCGCGGGGGCGGCCGTCACGCCCGTGACATCGGTGTCACGCTGATGAGAGGAGAGAACCAGCCCCTGACACCGGTGTCAAGGGCCGTCCGTGGTGGACGCCCCGTGACGCGCGTCTCAGCCGCGGGCGGGCGCCGTGGGGGCGCCGGACGGCGCGGACGACCACACGACGCGCTCGGCGCCGGCGGGCACGGTCCAGGGGAACAGCTCGAGCAGCCGGTCCGGCGGGCGGCACGACGAGCGCTCGAGCAGGCGCACCGGGAGGACAACGTGCTCGCCCGCTCCCTCGACCGAGCCGTCCAGCCGCCGCATGGCGCGCTCGGCGGCCCGGCGGCCCAGCGCGGCCGGGTCCTGGTCCACGACGGTGAGCGCCGGCGACAGCATTGAGGCCATGGGGAAGTCGCCGAAGCCGGTGACGGCCATCCGGCGGGACGCCAGTGCGGGGACGAGGACCATGGTGGTCCGCGCGTCCGAGGAGAACAGCGCCGTGGGGGCCGGGTCGAGGGCGGCCAGGCGGCGTGCGGCCGCGGCGGCCCCGTCGGGGTCCGAGGCGCCGAGCTGCACGAGGCGTGGGTCGACCTCGAGGCCCGCCTCCTCCAGGGCGGCGCGGTAGCCGGCGAGGCGGTTGGCCGTGGTCGGCACCGACTCGCGGTCGCCCGCGAAGGCGACCCGTCGGTGCCCGCGGGCCAGCAGGTGCGCCGTCGCGGCGCGGGCGCCGCCGAGGTCGTCCTCGACGAAGCAGTCGACGTCCACGCCCCGCGCCGGGCGGTCGACGACGACGACCGGCGTCCTCGCCGCCCACCGCGCCAGGTAGGACTGGTCGGCCGCCACCGGGGTCATGACGAGGGCGCCCACCTGGCGCTGCAGGAGGGACTCCACCAGCTCCCGCTCGCGGTCGCCGTCCTCCCCGAGGCTCGTGACGACGACCGACATGTCGTGCCGCGAGGCCACCTCCTCCACGCCGCCGGCGATGGCGGCGAAGAAGGGGTCGGAGATGCTCGGCACGGCCACGCCCACCACGGGCGCGCGCCCGTCGCGGAAGGTCCGCGCCAGCGAGTTGGGGGTGTAGTTGAGGCCCGCGAGGGCCTCCTGCACCCGACGGCGCGTGTCCGGGAGCACGTGGGGGTCGTCGTTGAAGACCCGGGAGACGGTCTTGACGCTCACCCCGGCACGGAGCGCCACCTCGCGCATGGTCGCCACCGGTGACCCTCCTCCTGCTGCTCGACCCCCGAACCTGCCACAGCGCCGGTCCGCCCGGCGCCGGGGGTGGCGTCACGGAGGCCGGCACGGCACCATGACACCGATGACACGCGATCAGTCGAGCGGGGGCGTCGTCCCGACCGCCGCCGTGGTGGCCGGGCCCGCGGGCGTCGGCAAGACCACCCTCGCCGCGACGCTCGCCGCCCGCCTGGGGGCGGCGCTCCTCGACCTCGACACGGCCACCGCACCGCTGGTGGAGGTCGTGGCGGGCCTGCTCGGCAGCGACGACCTCGACGGCGCCGCGCTCGCCGGCGCCACCCGTGCGGCCCGCTACGAGGTCCTGCTCGCCGTCGCGGAGGACTGCCTCCGCTGCGGGACGCCCGTCGTCCTCGTCGCCCCCTTCACCGCGGAGCGGGCGTCGGGGCCGGCGTGGGCGGGCCTGGGCGGGCGCCTGGCCGGGGCGGGCGGCCGCCCCACGCTCGTGTGGGCCCACGCCCCGCGGGAGGTGCTGCGCGAGAGGCTCGTCCGGCGCGGAGCGGGTCGTGACGCCGCCAAGCTGGCCGACCTCGACGCCCACCTGTCCCGGCTGGACCTCACGCCGCCGGTGGCCCCGCACGTCGCCGTCGACACGTCGGCGCCGCTCGACCTCGAGGGCCTCGCGGCGGCGCTGCGCGGCTGACGCCGTCCGGGGTGGTGGCCCCGCCCCCGACCCGCCCTGCGCGGCCCGGGGGCGGGGTGCTCAGGCGCCGACGGGCACGTCGGCGCGGTCGACGGCCGCCCGGAGCTCGCGCAGCCGCGGGAGGGCGCGCGTGGTGAGCAGCTCCTCGCGGACCGCCGGGGAGACCGACAGCGCGTCCTTCCACAGCGAGCGCCCGGCCATGGCGCCGCCGGCGCCGTGCGCCACCGCGGTGCGGACCTGCTCGATGAAGGTCGTGTGGTCGACGCCGGCCGACAGGACCGCCCACGGCACGCCGGCCGCGGCCTCGGTGACGGCGGCGCACGCCTCCGCCGAGCCCGGGTAGGGGAGCTTGAGCACCTTCGCGCCGGCCTCCACCGACAGGCGCGTGGCGTCGACGACGAGCTGCGGGAAGCGCTCCGCGTACTGCTCCTCGGTCTCGTCCTCGAGCCGGTAGGTGAGGATCTCGACGATGAGGAGCACGCCCTCGGCGGTGCACGCCTCGACGAGCTCGTGGATCTGGCGGACCACG
Source organism: Pseudokineococcus lusitanus (assembly GCF_003751265.1). NCBI lineage: Bacteria > Bacillati > Actinomycetota > Actinomycetes > Kineosporiales > Kineosporiaceae > Pseudokineococcus > Pseudokineococcus lusitanus. The sequence goes on along the minus strand of NZ_RJKN01000002.1, from coordinate 214,809 downwards.
TCGGAGCCGGCGTCCTGGCGGTCGGGCCGCAGGTACCAGAGCATCTTCGCGGCGTCGCCGCCCAGGTCGCGGACGGTGCGCGGGGTGACGCCGGCGCTGAAGCGGGTGTGCCGCAGCCCGTCGACGGTGTCGAAGCCCGAGGCGTCCATGCCGACGACGAGCGCGGTGCCCCCGGCGTCGAGCACCCCCTCGTCGACGAGCTGCGGGAGCGCGACCTCGGGGTCGAGGAGGATCGCCGGGGCGTGCGAGGCCAGGTGGCGCACGAGGTCGCCCTTGGCGTCCGCGAGCTGCTCGCGGGTCACCGCGTCGGGCCCGCCGGGGCCGTCCTTCATGACGGCCTTCATGCCGTTGCGCTGGTCGGCGGCCACGATGAGCATGTGGCCGTCCGCGGTGCTGACGCGCGCCAGGGCGCGCTTCTCGAGGGTCGTGAGCTCGTTCACAGTGCTCCTCCGGAGGGGGCGGGGTGGGGTGGTCGGACGCCGGCCGGCAGGGGGGTGCCCCAAGCGGCCAGCAGGTCGGTGAGGTCGTGCTGGTCGTGCGCGCCCATCGCGGCGAGGGCCCCGAGGGCGGCGGCGCCGCGGCAGCCGGGCAGCGCGACGTCGGCGAGCTCGACGCCCGGCAGCACGTCCTGCTTGAGGGCGCGCACGCTCGCCATCCGCGTCCACCCGCCCACGCACAGCGCGGCCGTGTGGGGGCCGACGGCGGAGGTCATGAGGTCGACGAGGGCGGACGTCTGCTCCCCGACGTGGTGGAGCGCGGCGGCCAGCAGCTCGGCCGGCTCGGCCTCGCGCGTGACGACGACCTGCACGTCGTCCCCGCCGCGGCCGCCGGCGCGCACGGTGACGCCCGGCACCGGCCGGGGGACCAGCGCCGCGGCCGCGTCGACGGCGTCGCGGCGCGCGCCGTCGACGGCCCCCACGAGCGACAGGACCCGGCGCAGCACCACGCCGGCGCTGACGCCGCCCACCACCGCCGACAGGTCCTCGAGCACGTGCGCGCCGACGGAGACCCCCGCGGCGGCCAGCCGGGCGCGGTCGGCCGCGGCGACCGGGCCGGCCGCGGAGCGCAGCAGCACGTCGGCGGTGCCGGCGCCGTTGAAGAGGTGCGCGGCGCCGGTGGCGCCCGCCCCGACGGCCCCCACCGGGTGGTCGTGGCCCGCGACGGTGAGCACGGCGCCGCGGAGGCGGGGGTCGGCGTCCGCGAGCGTGACCCGGCCGGCGCTCGTCCCGGCCCGGCGCAGCGGCGGCAGGAGGGTGCGGGGCAGGCCGAGGGCGTCGGCCAGGTCGTCGGCGGGGACGAGGCGGGTGGTGTCGAGCAGCCCCGTGCGCGAGGCCAGCGAGGGCTCGGCCACCCGGTCGCCGCCGAGCGCCGCGACGACGTGCTCGGGCACCGTCAGCCAGGTCGACGCCGGGGTGACGCGCCAGCCGTGGCGCAGGCCCCACGCGAGCGTGGCGGCGCTGGGCTGCGCGTCGGCGCGCAACCCCGTCGTGGCGGTGAAGGCGGCGGCGACGCAGCCCGGCAGCGCCGCCATCTCCTCGGCGCCGCGGGGGTCGTACCAGGCGACCACCGGGGCGGACTCCGCGCCCGTCGCGTCCAGGAGCACCCCGGACTCGGCCATCCCGGTCACCCCGAGCGAGGCCACGCGCCGCGAGGGGTCGCCCAGCCGGGGGAGCAGGCCGTGGACGGCGGCGAGGGCGCCGGCCAGCAGGGCCGCTCCCGAGGTCTCGGTGCGCCCCTGCGCGCTCGTCGTCCACGGCGTCGCCACGTGGTGCTCGGCCACCGGCCGGCCCGCCCCGTCGTAGGCGACGGCCTTGGTCCGGGTCGAGCCCACGTCCAGGCCCACGTGCACGCTGCCGGTCACCACGGGCGCTCCCTCCTCCGTCCGGGGACGGCTCACCTGGTCGGCCCGCGCGGCACCGCGCTCCCCACGGTCGGTGGGAGGGGCTTCGCGTCGTGACACCGGTGCCATGGCGCGGTGACTGTCTATGACATCGGTGTCACGGCTGTCAAGGGTGGGTTCTGCCGTGGACCGGTCCGCCGCGGTCGAGGGGCTCGTCACGCGCGCCGTCGGGCGTGGGCCGTGTCCTTGACGCCGGGGCCGACGCCGTCCCACACTCCGCGGCGGCGGTCCGCGCACCGGTCGCCGCACCGGGCGGGCCACGACGAGGAGCGGCTGTTGAGCGTCATCGGCGTCGAGACCGGGGGCACGAAGATCGTCTGCGGGGTCGCGTCCCGGACGTCCCCGGACGTCGTCGAGGAGGTCGACCGCTTCCCCACGACCGGGCCGGAGGAGACCTTCGCCCGCATCAACGCCTTCGTCCGGCGCTGCGCCGAGCGGGAGCCCGTGGAGGCGCTCGGCATCGCCTCGTTCGGGCCGGTCGACACCGACCGCCGGAGCGGCCGCTACGGGTGGATCACGAGCACCCCCAAGGCCGGGTGGAGCGACATCGACGTCCTGCGGGCGGTCGACGCCGCCGGCGACGTCCCCGTGGCCTTCCTCCACGACGTCGCCGCCGCGGCCCTCGGCGAGCAGCGGTGGGGCGCGGCCCGCGGCGCGCGCCACGCCGCCTACGCGACGGTCGGCACGGGCATCGGGGTGGGTCTCGTCGTCGACGGCCGGGTCGTGGGGGGCTCGGGCTGGCCGGAGGCCGGTCACCTGCTCGTGCGCCGTCATCCCGACGACGACTTCGCCGGCAGCTGCCCCTTCCACGGCGACTGCCTCGAGGGGCTCGCGGCCGGGCCCGCCGTCATCGGCCGGTGGGGCCGGGACGCCTCGTCGATGGACGACGCCGCCCGCGCCGCCGCGGTCCCCGTCCTCGGCTTCTACGTCGCCCAGCTCGTCTGCGCGACAGCACTCTTCGTCGGGACCCAGCGCATGGTCCTCGGCGGCGGCGTGCTCAAGACGCCGGGCCTCCTCCACGAGGTCCGCCGGCAGGTCGGCCGTCTCGCCGCCGGGTACGGGCCGTCCCCGCTGGCCGACGACGCCGGGCGGCTCGTCGTGCCGGTCGGGCTGGGCGACGCCTCCGGCGTCGTCGGCGCCCTCAGCGCCGCGGCGGACCTGCTCGAGGGCTGACGCCGGCGCTCAGGGCCGCTCCGAGCCCCGCAGGTGCAGGGTCGTCGGCACCACGACGCGGGAGGGGACGTCGGCGGTGCCGCCCAGGAGGTCCAGCAGCAGGTGGACGGCCGCGGCGCCCATGCCGCCGACGTCCTGGGCGACCACCGAGACCGGCGGGTCCAGCAGGGTGGCGGCCTCGAAGTCGTCGAAGCCGACGAGGGGCAGGCGGCGGCCGGCGTCGCGGAAGGCGTGGAGCGCGCCGAGCGAGGCGCGGTTGTTCGCGGCGAAGACGGCGTCGACGGGCGGGGCGCCGCCCGCGGGCGTGCCGAGGAGGCCGGCCACGAGCTCTTGCGCCTGCGTGAGGGAGTGGGCGCCGTCGTGCTGGAGGGCGGGGTCGTCGGGCAGGCCCGCGTCGGCCAGGGCGTCGCGGTACCCCTCCCGCCGGGCGGCCATCGCGGGGATGAGCCAGGAGTCCCCGACGAGGGCCACGCGCCGGGCCCCCGCCCGCACGAGGGACGCGACGGCGGCGCGGGCGCCGTCGCGGTCGTCGGCGAGGATGGCGTGGGCCCCGGGGGTGTCGAGCGGCCGGTCGACGAAGACGACCGGGGGCACGGGGGGCACCAGGGCGCTCCACGGCCGCCCCGGCTCGCGGGGCGGCACGACGACGAGGCCGTCGAGGCGCTGGTCGAGCATCCGGTCCACGAGGGCGTCGTGGCGGGCGCCGTCCTCCTCCGAGCTGCCGGTGACGAGGAGGTAGCCGCGGTCGGTCGCGGCGCGCTCCGCCCCCCGTGCCAGCGCCGCCCAGTGCGGGTTGGCCAGGTCGCTGATGACGAGGCCGACGGTCCGGCTGGACCGCCCGGGGCGCAGGCTCGCCGCGGACAGGTTGCGGCGGTAGCCGAGCCGCGCGATGGCGTCGGCGATGCGCTCGGCCATCGCCGCGTTGATGTTCTGCTCGCCGTTGACGTACCGCGAGACCGTCTTCAGCGCGACGTCGGCCTCGCGGGCGACGTCGTTCATCGTGGGGCGCGCGCGGGCGGCCGGGCGGGGGAGCACGGTCACTGCATACCCCTTCCCGGACGGCGCGCGCCCCCCGCGGGTGACATCGGTGGTCCCGGGCGGGTCCTCAGAGGGCGACCGCCCGCTGCTCCTCGTGCGACGCGACGGCGGCGCGGAAGATCTCGTGCGTCAGGGCCGCCTCCTCCGGGCGCACCGCCCCGAAGCGGTCCCCGAGCGCGCCGGCGCGCTCGGCGAGGAACACGGCCCACATCTGGAGGATGGCGTCGGAGAAGCCGCTCTCGAAGTTGGGCCCGGTGACCGTCGGCCAGCTCGCCTGGCTGCCGGCGTCCAGGTGGTGCCACACCTGCTCGCGGCCCGTGCCCGGGACGTCGAGGAGGCCGAAGACCTCGACGAGCTTGGGGTTCTTCGTGGAGAACCGGACGCTGCCGTCCATCCCGATCGCCTCGAGCTCCCACGTGTTCTTCTGCCCCGGGTCGATGCGCCGGGTCTCGGTCGTCAGCGGGAAGGCCTTGGCGCCCGGCTGGGCGACCCAGCTGTGGATGGTGGCGTTGTCCCAGGTGTCGCAGGGCACGGGGGTGCCGTCGGGGCCCGGGCGCTCGGTGACGACGTCCTGCAGCACCCCGTAGACCCGCTCGGGGCGCCAGCCGAGCCGCAGCGGCACGTGCCACGTGTGCATGCCGAGGTCGTTGAGGACGCCGGCCTCGCCGCAGAACTTCGCGACCCGCTTCCAGCTCGACGGCTTCGCGCGGTCGAGGTCGCTCGCGTGGAGGAAGGAGCACCGGGCGCTGACGACCTCGCCCAGCGCGCCGGACTCGATGTAGCGCACCGCCATCTGCGCCCCGGGGAAGTACGGCATCTCCGAGGAGCACCGCACGAAGCTCTCCGGGTGGGCCTCCACGGCGGCGAGGACGGCGCGGGCGGCGTCGCCGTCGATGCCGAACGGCTTCTCGGCCAGCAGCGACTTCCCGGCCTCGACGACGTCGACGTAGATCTGCTCGTGCAGGTCGTGGCGCACGGCCACGTAGACGACGTCGACGCGGTCGTCGGCGAGCAGCTCGCGGTAGTCGGCCGTGAGGATCTCGACGGTGCCGATCTCCGAGAACCACTCCAGCGCCGCCGGGTTGACGTCGGCGACGCCGACGAGCCGCGGACGGACCGGGTGGTCGACGAGCGCGGGCCAGCGCGCGAGCGCCGCGGCGATCTCCCGGCCCATGAGCCCGCCGCCGACGATGGCGACGCCGACCTGCTGCGGCTCCTGCCGCCCGGCCTGCCCGGGGGCCTGCTCGGCGGTGGTGCTCATCGGTCGCCCCCCGCCGTGCGCGCCTGCAGGGTGGCGAGGGCGTCGGCGGGGGCGACGCCGTCGTGGAGCACGGACATGAGGGCGGCGGTGATGCCGGCCGGGTCGGGGTGCTGGACGACGTTGCGGCCGTAGACGATCCCGGAGGCGCCGGCGCGCAGCACGGCGGCGGTCCGCTCGAGCAGCTCGCCGTCGGGCACCCGGCCGCCGCCGCGGACGAGCACCGGCACGTCGCCGGCCACCTCGACGACCCGGTGGTACTCCTCGACGTCGTCGCACGGGTCGGCCTTGACGAGGTCGGCGCCGAGCTCCACGGCCTGGCGCACCAGCGTCATGATCTTGTCGACGTCGCCGTCGACCATGTACCCGCCGGAGGTGGCGTTGTCCGCCATGACGAGCGGCTCGACCATGAGCGGCATGCCGTAGCGCGTGGCCTCGGCCCGCAGCGCGGTGATGGAGCGGATGCACGCCTCGCGGATCTCGGGGCGCCCGGGCAGCTGCATGAGGTTGACGCAGACCGCGACGGCGTCGAGGCGGACGGCCTCCTCGATCGCGTGCGGGACGTGGTGGCTGAAGACGTGCGGGTCCAGGGGGTTGCCGTAGACGTTGGCGACGTCGGTCCGCAGCACGAGCGCGGGCTTCGCGCGGCCCGGCACGGACTGCAGGTGGCGGGCCTGGCCGAGCGTCAGCTGGACCGCGTCGGGGTTCGCCTCGACGAGCGTGGCGACCACCGAGCGCATGTCCTCGATGCCGGTGAGGAAGGAGCGCTCGCCGAAGAAGCCGTGGTCGACGGCGACGTCGAGGGCCCTCCCCGAGCGCGGGTTGAAGAGGCGGTTGAGCCGGAACAGCGTCATCGCTCCTGCCTTGCTGGCCGTCGTCGGCCCTCGGGGTCCCATCGCGCCGGGGCTGGTCACCGCAGCGCTGCGTGTGCGACAGTACGCACGTCGGGACAACGTTGTCTATGCCTGCCGCTCTGGCAGGGGAGGTCGCCACCGTGCTCACCACCGCCCTCGCCGGCCACGTCTGCGCGGACCTCACGCCGGCCCTCGGCGGGACCCCCCGCCTCGACCCGGGAGCCCTCGTCGAGGTCGGCCCGCTGGCCTTCTCCCTGGGCGGGTGCGTCGCCAACACGGCCGGCGCCCTCGTCGACCTGGGGCACCCCGTGACCGTGCACGCCGGCGTCGGCGACGACGAGCTGGGGCGCCTCGTCCAGGCCGGCCTGCGGGGGCCGCTCGTCACCCCGCGGCTGCAGGTGCTCGACGCCGCCACCTCCTACTCCGTCGTCGTGCAGCCGCCCGGCGTCGACCGGGTCTTCTGGCACCACACCGGGGCCAACGCCGCCTTCGACGGCAGCGGCCTCGACCTCACCGGCCCCGCGGGGCCGGTCGACCTCCTCCACGTGGGCTACCCGGCGCTCCTGCCGGCGCTGCTCGTCGACGGCGGTGCCCCGCTCGCGGCGCTGCTGGCCGCGGCCCGGGCGCAGGGGACGACGACCTCGGTCGACCTCGTCGTCGTCGACCCCGGCACCGACGTCGGCCGGCTCGACTGGCACGCGCTGCTGGCACGGACGACCGCCGAGACGGACGTGCTGTCGCCGAGCCTCGACGACCTCACGAGCGCGCTGGGGCTGCCGACGCCCGCCACCGCCGCGGACGCCGCCGCGCTGGCCGAGGAGCTGGCGGACCGGCTCCTGGGCTGGGGCGCCGCCGTCGTCCTGCTCTCCGACGGCGAGCGCGGGGCCCTGCTGCGCACGGCCGGGGCCGACCGGCTCCGGGCCGGCGGCCGGGCGCTGGCCCCGCTCGCCGGGACGTGGGCGGACCGGCGGGTGCGGCTGCCGGCCCTGCCGGTGCCGCAGGCGACCACGACCAACGGCGCCGGGGACGCCTCCACCGCCGGGCTGCTGCACGCGCTCGCCCGGGGGGCGACGCCCGAGCAGGCCGTCCGCCTGGCCTCCGCGTGCGCCGCGGCGGTCGTCGCGGGGACGCGCCCGACGCCGGCGCGGGTCGTGGAGCTCGACCCGTCGCTCGCCGGGCTCCTCGCGGGACAGCCTGCGCCGCAGGGTGCCCCGGACTCGCCCCTGCTCCTGCCGGCCAACCAGCCGGCCGACCGCTTCTACCGCGGCGGGCAGCGCATCGCCGACCTGCGCGGCGACGGCGTCGCGGCCCCCCGCACCCCCGAGGACTGGGTGGCCTCGGCCACGACGGTGCGCGGGGAGCCGGCCACCGGGCTGACGACGCTGCCGGACGGCCGGCTCCTGCGCGACGCGCTCGCCGCGGACCCCGTCGCCTGGCTCGGGCAGGAGCACGTCGACCGGTGGGGCGCCGACCCGATGCTGCTCGTCAAGCTGCTCGACGCCGGGCAGCGGCTGCCCGTGCACGCCCACCCCGACGACGCCTTCGCCGCGCACCACCTCGGGGCAGCCCACGGCAAGGCGGAGGCGTGGCACGTCCTCGAGCCGGGGGTGGTGCACGTGGGCCTGCGCCGCGACGTGACGGCCGACGAGCTGGACTCCCTCGTCGCGGAGCAGGACTGCGAGGCGCTGCTGGACCTGCTGCACGCCGTCCCCGTGGCCGCCGGCGACTCCGTCTCGGTGCCGGCCGGCACCCTGCACGCGGTCGGCGAGGGGGTGCTGCTCCTGGAGGTCCAGCAGCCCGAGGACCTGTCGATCCTCCTGGAGTGGCGCGACTTCGCGCTCGACGGCGCGGCCGACGGCCACCTGGGGCTGGGCTTCGGCACGGCGCTGGCGGCGGTGGACCGCCGGGCGCTGACCCCCGACGACGTGGCACGGCTCGTGGTGCGCGCCACGGACCGCGGCGCGCCGTCCGGCGGCGCCCTCCGGGGTCTGGCGCCCGGCACCGAGCCCTTCTTCCGCCTCGAGGAGGTGGTGGTGGACACCCCCGTGGGAGGCGCCGGGGCCGACGCCGTGGCGCTCGACGCGGGTCTCGCCGTGCTCCTCGGCGTCGAGGGTGCCGTGCGGGCCACCGGGGCGGGCGGGTCGACCACGCTCGCGCGCGGGGCGACGGCGCTGGTCGCCGCCGCGGCCGGCCGCGTCGCCCTCACGGGCCGCGGCCGGGTGCTCGTCGCCCGCCCGCCGCGGCCGTGACGACCCCGGCCCCGGTGCCGGGAGGCCTCGCGGGCCTGCGCGCGCGCGGCCTCCTGGCGAGCGACGACCCGGTGGCCGAGGTGGTCGAGCACCACGGCGTGCCGGGCGAGGGCCACCCCCGCGTGCTGCACGCGCGCGTCGGGGGAGCCCTCGCGCTCGACGTCCTGCCGGCCCGCGGCTTCGACCTCGGGGACGCGTGGGTGGGCGGGCTGCCGCTGTCGTGGCGCTCCGCCTCCTCCGACGCGCGCTCCCTCGACGTCCCGAGCGGCACCGCCTGGGCGGACCGCTTCCTCGGCGGGCTCCTCACCACCTGCGGGCCGCTGAGCACCGGCCCGCCGCGGGCGGGGCACGGGCTGCACGGCGACCACCACCACACCCCCGCCCGGCGGGTGCGCGTCCAGCCGTCGCGCGGCGCCGCGCGGGCGGTGCTGGAGGCCGACGTGGAGCGCGCGGGCCTCTTCGGCCCGTCGCTGCGCACCGAGCGGCGCGTCACCGTCGACCTCGACGACGACGGCCGCCCGCGCGTCGTCGTGCACGACACGGTGGTCAACACCGGGTCCGTGCCCTGCCCGGTCGCCGTGCTCTACCACGTCAACCTCGGCGCCCCGCTCGTCGTGCCCGGCACCACGGTCGAGGTCGCGGCGGACGAGGTGGTCCTGCGGGAGCCGTGCCCGCAGGTGCCCGACGTCGGCGTCCTCCCCGAGCCCTGCGACGAGCTGGTCGAGGCCGTCGCCGAGCACCGCGGCGTGCGGGCCGCGGCGGGGACGGCGAGCGCCGTCGTCACCAGCCCGGACGGCTTCCGCGTGCGCGTCGGCTGGAGCGCCGCGACGCTGCCCCGCCTCCACCAGTGGGTCCTGCCGACGCGCGGCCGCTGGGCGCTGGCGCTCGAGCCGGCCACCGCGCCGCTCTTCGGCCCGGACCGCGACGGGCCGGGGGCCGGTGCGCACGCCGGCGCCCCCGTCCTGGACCCTGGTGGGCGGCGCGAGCACACCGTCGCCGTGACCGTCCTCTCCCTGCCCCTGCTGCCTCCCGCCCCCCGAGGTGACGCGTGACCGGCACCGACGCCCCCAGCGCCCCGACGACCCCCCTCGAGGCCCTGCCGCGGGACCGGGCGGAGGTGTGGGCCGACGGCGTCACCGCCAGCCGCCGCGACCTCGACCGGCACGCCCGGGCGCACGACGCGTCGCACTACCTCCTCCTGCCGCAGGTGGTGGCCACCGCGCGCGACGCGGCGGGCGTGGCCGCGGCGCTGGCGGGGGCGAGCGCCCGCGGGCTGCCCGTCACCTTCCGCTCGGGCGGCACGAGCCTGTCCGGGCAGGCCCAGTCCGACGGCCTGCTGCTCGACACGCGTGCGGGCTTCCGGCGCGTCGACGTCGGCCCCGGCGGCCTCGTCGTCACCGCCCAGCCGGGGGCCACCGTGCGCGACGTCAACGCCCGGCTCGCGCGGCACGGTCGCCGGCTCGGGCCGGACCCGGCCAGCGAGGTCGCCTGCACCGTCGGCGGTGTCGTCGCCAACAACTCCAGCGGGATGGCCTGCGGGACCACCGAGAACACCTACCGGACGCTGCGGTCCCTCGTCGCGGTGCTGGCCGACGGCACCGTCGTCGACACGGGCGCCCCCGACGCCGACGAGCGGCTGCGCGCCGACCGTCCCGACGTCCACGCCGGCCTGCTGGCGCTGCGGGAGCGGCTGCTCGCCGACCCGGCCGCCGTGGCGGAGGTGCGTCGGCAGTTCTCGATGAAGAACACCATGGGCTACGGCATCAACGCGTTCCTCGACCACACGAGCGCGGTCGAGGTCCTCGCCCACCTGCTCGTGGGCAGCGAGGGCACGCTCGCCTTCGTCGCCGAGGCGACCTTCGACACCGTGCCCGTGCACCCGCACGTCGCGACGGGGCTGCTCGTCTTCCCGAGCCTCGCCGCCGCCACGGGGGCCCTCCCCGCCCTCGTGGCGCAGGGGGTGGCCACCGCCGAGCTGCTCGACGCCGCCGCCCTCGTCGTCGCCCAGGGCCTGTCGGACGTCCCGCCCGAGATCGCGGCGGTCGACGTCGACGGCCACGCGGCGCTGCTCGTCGAGCTCCAGGCCGCCACCGCCGACGGGCTGGCCGCCGCGCGGGAGGCGGCGGCCCCGCTGCTCGCGTCGCTGCCCCTCACCGTCGGCGCGGTGCTGACGAGCGACCCCGCCGGCCGCGCCGCGCTGTGGCACGTCCGCAAGGGGCTCTACACCGCGGTCGCCGGGGCGCGACCGTCCGGGACGACCGCGCTGCTGGAGGACGTCGTCGTCCCCGTCGACGCCCTGCTGCCCACCTGCGAGCGCCTGACCCGCCTGCTCGACGAGCACGGCTACGAGGGGTCGGTGATCTTCGGCCACGCCAAGGACGGCAACCTGCACTTCCTCGTCAACGAGCGCTTCGACGACCCGGCCAGCCTGGCCCGCTACCAGCGCTTCACCGCCGACCTCGTGGACCTCGTCCTCGCCGCGGGCGGCTCGCTCAAGGCGGAGCACGGCACCGGCCGGATCATGGCGCCGTTCGTCCGCCTCCAGTACGGCGACGTCCTCTACGCGCTCATGGTCGAGGTCAAGCGCCTGCTCGACCCGGGCGGGCTGCTCAACCCGGGCGTCGTCATCGAGCCCGACGCCGACGCGTGGCTGCACCACCTCAAGTCGGTGCCCCCGGTCGAGGCGGAGGTCGACCGCTGCGTGGAGTGCGGGTACTGCGAGCCCGCCTGCCCCAGCAAGGACCTCACCCTCACCCCGCGGCAGCGGATCGTGCTGCGCCGCGACGCCGCCGCGGCCCGGGCCGCCGGCGACGAGGGGCTGGCGGCGTCGCTGGAGCGCGACTACGAGTACGCCGGCCTGCAGACCTGCGCGGTCGACGGGCTGTGCGCGCAGGCCTGCCCGGTGGACATCAACACCGGGGACCTCGTCCGCCGCCTGCGCGCGGAGGCGGCGCCCGCGGCGCTCGACGCGGGCTGGGCCGTGGCGGCACGGCACTGGGGCGCGGCCTCCCGCGCCGGCGGCGCGGCCCTGTCCGCGGCCAAGGTGCTGCCCGCGCCCATCGTGCGGGCGACGACGACGGCGGCCCGCGCGGTGCTCGGCGCCGACCGCGTGCCCTCCTACGCGGCGGAGCTGCCCGGGGGAGGACGGCGCCGACCGACGCTGACGCCCGCCACCGAGCCCGCGGCGGTGCTCTTCGCCGCCTGCATCGGCACGATGTTCGGCCCCGACGAGGCCGGGGCGCCCGGGGCGACCGCGGCGCTCGTCGCCCTCGCCGAGCGCGCGGGCGTGGCCCTGGTGACGCCCGAGGGCCTCGGCTCCCTCTGCTGCGGCACCCCGTGGAAGTCCAAGGGGCTCGCGACGGGGCACGCCGCGATGGCGTCCCGCGTGCTGCCCGCGCTGCAGCGGGCCACCCGCGGCGGCGTCCTGCCCGTGGTCTGCGACGCCGCCTCCTGCACCGAGGGCCTCACGGGGACGGCCGCCGGCGCGGAGCCGGCCCTCACGGTCGTGGACGCCACGCAGTTCGTGGCCGACCACCTGCTCGACCGCCTCGTCGTCACCCGCCGGCTGGGCTCGGTGGTCGTGCACCCCACCTGCTCGACGACGGCGCTCGGCACCACCGGCGCCATGGTCGCCCTGGCCCGCGCCGTGGCCGACGAGGTCGTCGTCCCGGACGCCTGGGGCTGCTGCGCCTACGCCGGGGACCGCGGGCTGCTGCACCCGGAGCTCACCGCCAGCGCGACCGCGCGGGAGGCGGCCGAGGTCGTCGGGCGCGCGTACGACGCGCACGTCTCGGCGAACCGCACCTGCGAGCTGGGGATGACGCGGGCGACCGGGCGTCCGTACCAGCACGTGCTGGAGCTGCTCGAGATCGCGACCCGGCCGCTGCCGTGACCCCGCGACGGGCGTCGACCCCGGCCGGGCGCCCGGCTCAGCGGTCCTCGAACCGTGGCGGGCGCCTGTCGCGGAAGGCCGCCATCCCCTCCGCCCGGTCGGCGAGGGCGAAGGTGGCGGCGAAGGCGAGCCGCTCGAGGCGCAGTCCCTCGGCGAGCGGCGTCTCCTGCGCGGCCTGCAGCGCCTCCTTCGCGGAGACGAGGACGGGCAGCGACCGCGCCGCGACGGCGTCGGCGACGCGGGCCACCTCGGCGAGCAGCTCCTCGGCGGGGACGACGCGGGAGACCAGCCCCGCCTGCCGCGCCTCCTCGGCGTCGAGGAGCCGGCCGGTGAGGACCATGTCGGCGGCGAGCGCCTTGCCGACCGCGCGGGGCAGACGTTGCGTGCCGCCGAGGCCGGGCACGACGCCGAGCCCGAGCTCGGGCAGCCCGAAGCGCGAGCCCTCCGCGGCCACGACGACGTCGCACATCATCGCCAGCTCGCAGCCGCCGCCCAGCGCGTAGCCGGAGACGCCGGCGACGACGGGCGTCCGCAGGCGGCCGACCTCCTCCAGCGCCCGCAGCGGGTCGTGCAGGTGCATGTCGAGGTAGGTCCGGTCCGCGAGGGCCGTGATGTCGGCGCCCGCGGCGAAGGCCCGTCCGGCGCCGGTGAGCACGACGACGGCCACGTCGTCGTCCGCGTCGAGCTCCCGCACGGCGGCGACCAGCTCCCCGACGAGCGCCCCGTCGAGGGCGTTGAGCGCCTCGGGCCGCGAGAGCCGGACCCACCCCGCCCGGCCGCGCCGCTCGACCTCGACGGAGCGGGAGGGGGGCTGCTCGGTCGTCACCGTGGCGATCCTGCCGGACGGCGGGGCGGCCGGCTCAGAAGGCGGACAGGCCGGTGACGGCCCGTCCGACCACGAGGGTGTTGATCTCGTGGCTGCCCTCGTAGCTGTACAGGGCCTCGGCGTCGCAGAAGGTGCGTCCGACGCCGTGCGCCGTCGCGAGGCCGTTGCCGCCGAGGAGGGCGCGGGCGGCGGCCACCGACTCGCGCATGCGCGCGCTCCCCGACGCCTTGGCCAGGGCCGCGTGCTCCGCGCGGAGCCGCCCCTCGTCCTGCAGCTGGGCGAGGCGCACGAGGAGGCCGAGGGTCGTCGTGGCGTTCTCGAGGATGCGGACGAGCTTCTCCTGCACCAGCTGCGTCGCCGCGACGGGCCGCCCGAACTGCACCCGTCCCAGCGTGTAGGCGAGCGCCTGGTCGTACGCCGCGAACTGCAGGCCGACCGTCTGCCAGGCGACCCACAGGCGCGAGCTCGTCAGCAGGTCGTTCGTGGCGGCGAAGCCCGTCGCGCCCTCGAGCAGGCGGTCGTCGCCGACGACGACGTCGTCGAGCACGACGTCCGCGTTCTGCACGATGCGCAGGCCGATCTTGGGCCCCACCGGGGAGGTGCGGAGCCCCGGCGTGCCGCGGTCGACGAGGAAGCCCTTGATCTCCCCGTCGGCGGTGTCCCGGGCCCAGACGAGCAGGTGGTCGGCGTGGGTGCCGTTCCCGATCCAGCGCTTGGTCCCGCGCAGCGTCCACGAGCCGCCGCTCCGCACGGCGGTGGTGGCCATGTGCCGCGAGATGTCCGAGCCGTGCTCGGGCTCGGTGAGCGCGAAGGCGCCCACGCGCCGCAGGGCGCGGAGGTCCGGCAGGTAGCGCGCCCGCTGCTCGTCGGACCCCAGGCGCCGCAAGGCCTCGGCCACGAGGACGCCCTGCACGCCGAGGAAGACCGACAGCGACAGGTCGACGCGGGCGAGCTCGACGTGCACGAGGCCGTGCAGCAGGGCCCGGCCCGGCTCGGCCGCGAGCGCGACGAGGTCGAGGGGGGCCAGCGCGGCGACGGCGGCGTCCGGGAAGGTGCCGGCGTCCCAGTGCGCCGGGACGAGGGGGCGCAGGCAGCGGTCGAAGACCTCGCGGGCGGCGTCGAGCCGGGCGCGGTCCGGGCCCGGCAGCAGGTCCCGGTAGGACAGGACGTCCGGGTCCGTCCACGGGGTGCGACCGCCCGCCGCCGTCGTCACGACGCGCCCATCCGCAGGGCGCCGTCGAGCCGGACCACCTCGCCGTTCAGGTACGGGTTGGCGACGACGTGGAGGACGAGCGCCGCGAACTCCTCGGGGCGCCCGAGCCGCGACGGGTGCGGGACCTGGCTCCCCAGCGAGGCGCGGACGTCGTCGCGCAGGCCGGCGACGAGGGGCGTCTCGAAGACGCCCGGGGCCACGGACACCACGCGGACGGCGTGGGCCGCGAGCTCGCGCGCGACGGGCAGCGTCATGGCCGCGACGGCGCCCTTGGAGGCCGCGTACGCCGCCTGGCCGACCTGGCCGTCGAAGGCGGCCACCGAGGACGTCATGACGACGACGCCGCGCTCGCCGTCGACCGGGGCCGTGGCCGCCATCGCCGTGGCCGCCAGCCGCAGCACGGCGAAGGTGCCGAGGAGGTTGACGCGCACCGTCCGCTCGAAGAGGTCGAGCGGGTGCGGCCCGTCGCGGCCGACGACGCGGGCCGCCGGGGCCACCCCGGCGCACAGCACGACCGCCCGCAGCGGGCCGAGGTCCGTGGCGACGGCGACGGCGGCGGCCACCTGCTCCTCGTCGGTGACGTCGGCGGCGGCGAAGGTCACCGACGGCCCCAGGTCCGCCACGGCGGCGGCCTGCCCCGGCAGGTCGACGACGACCACCCGGGCGCCGGCGTCCACCAGGGCACGGGTGGTGGCCAGCCCGAGGCCGGACGCGCCGCCCGTCACCAGCGCGACGGTGCCCTCGACGTTCATGCGGGGATCCTCTCGACGAGCGTCGCGTTGGCCATCCCGCCGCCCTCGCACATGATCTGGACGCCGTAGCGGCCCCCGGTGCGCTCGAGCGTGGTGATCATCGTGGTGAGCAGGCGCGTGCCCGAGGAGCCGAGCGCGTGCCCGAGGGCGATGGCCCCGCCGTGGACGTTGACGCGCGCCGGGTCGGCGCCCGTCGCGGCCAGCCAGGCCAGGGGCACGGAGGCGAAGGCCTCGTTGACCTCGAAGACGTCCACCTCGTCGACGCCGAGCCCCGCCCGGCGCAGCAGCCGCTCCGTGGCGGGGACGACCCCGGTGAGCATCTCGAGGGGGTCGGACCCGACGACCACGGAGGTGAGCAGCCGTGCCCGGGGCCGCAGACCGAGGTCGCGGGCCGTGTCGTCGCCCATGACGAGCACCGCCGACGCGCCGTCCGTCAGCGGCGAGGAGTTGCCGGGGGTGACGCTCCACGAGATCTCCGGGAAGCGGGCGGCGGTCGCGGCGTCGACGAAGGCGGGCCGCAGCCCCGCGAGCGCCTCGACCGTCGTGCCCGGCCGGACGGTCTCGTCCCGCACCGCGTCCCCCACGGCCACGACCTCGTCGTCGAAGACGCCGGCCGCCGCGGCCTCGGCCGCGCGGTGGTGCGACGCGGCGGCGAACTCGTCCATCCGCTCCCGCGACAGGCCCCACCGGGCCGCGACGAGCTCGGCCGAGACGCCCTGGCCCACGAGCGGGCCGCCGTACCGCGCGGCCACCGCGGGGCCCGCGACGTCCTCGCCCAGCGTCGCGACGCCGATCGGGTGCGAGCTCATCATCTCGACGCCGCCGGCGACGACGACGTCGTAGGCGCCGGCGACGACGCCCTGGGCCGCGAAGGCGACCGCCTGCTGGCCCGAGCCGCACTGGCGGTCCACCGTCGTCGCGGGCACGTGCTCGGGGAAGCCCGCGGCGAGCACCGCGTGGCGGGTGACGTTGACGGCCTGGGTGCCCACCTGGGACAGGCACCCGCCGATGACGTCGTCGACGAGCGCCGGGTCCAGGCCCGTCCGGTCCACGAGGGCGGCGAGCGTCGTCGCGAGGAGGTCGACGGGGTGCAGGTGGGCGAGCTGCCCGCCGGGCTTGCCGCGGCCGGACGGGGTCCGGACGGCGTCGACGACGACGGCGGACCTCACCGCGGCACCGCCGTCGCGGGGGGCCGGGCAGGGGCGGCCGGGCGCGGGCGCGTCGGGGCGGGCGTGGGTGCGGGCGTCATCGCCGACCTCCTCGTGGGGCGGTGCTGTGTACAGAACCTCCCTCCTCGGCCTCCGGATGGCAAGAGGTTGTGCGTTCTGTACACAGACTTCTATGGTGCCGCCCGTGCCGAAGCAGGTCCGGACGAGCGACGCCGTCTACGCGCAGCTGCGCGAGGAGATCCTCACGTGGCGCCTGCCGGCCGGCACCGCCCTCAACGAGGTGGAGCTGGCGGGCCGCCTCGGGGTGTCCCGCACGCCGCTGCGGGCGGCCCTCGCCCGGCTGGCGCTGGAGGGCCTCGTGGACACGTCCCGCGGCCGCACGGGCGTCGTCCCCGACGTGTCGGCGGAGAGCGTCCGCGAGCTCTTCGAGCTCCGCGAGGCCCTCGAGGTGCACGCGGCGCGGCTGGCGGCCCGGCGCGGCCGGCCGGAGGTCTTCGCCGCGCTCGCCGAGGCGTTCGACGCGTCGGCGCGGGCGCTCGGCACCGAGGACGTCGACGCCTACTACGGCGTCATCCGGCGCTTCGACCGGGCGGTGGACGACGCGGTGGGCAGCCGCTCGCTGCAGGCCGCCCTCGACGGCTCCCGGGTGCACCTCGCCCGGGCCCGGCGGCTCGCCGCCGACAACCCGGCGCGGATGCTCGCCGCCGCGCACGAGCACGCCGCGATCTGCCGGGCGGTCGCCGACGGCGACGCCGTGCTGGCGGCGGCGGCGACGGTCGTCCACCTGCGGGCGTCGCTCGAGACCATCGTCGTGACCCTCGCGGCGGCACGGGGCCAGGAGGAGACGGCATGAGGACGGTCGAGGTCCGGGTACGGCGCAGCGAGGAGGACTTCCCCCGGGAGGAGCACCTCGCCTGGCACCTGGCGCGGCTGGCGGCCGAGCCGGTCCCGGTGGACGACGACGTGGCCGACATGGTGGTCAACCGCGTCGTCGACAACGCGGCCGTCGCGGTCGCCGCCCTGCACCGGGCCCCCGTCGTCGCCGCCCGCGGGCAGGCGGAGGCGCACCCGGCCACGCCGGGAGCGACGGTCATGGGTGTCCCCGGCCGGTTCTCGCCGGAGTGGGCGGCCTGGGCCAACGGCACCGCGGTGCGCGAGCTGGACTACCACGACACCTTCCTGGCGGCCGAGTACTCCCACCCGGCCGACAACGTCCCGCCCGTGCTCGCGGTGGCGCAGCACGCCGGCCGGGACGGCGCGGCCCTGCTCGCGGGGATCGTCACCGGCTACGAGGTGCAGGT
Source organism: Pseudokineococcus lusitanus (assembly GCF_003751265.1). NCBI lineage: Bacteria > Bacillati > Actinomycetota > Actinomycetes > Kineosporiales > Kineosporiaceae > Pseudokineococcus > Pseudokineococcus lusitanus. Next base: position 197,184 of record NZ_RJKN01000002.1, on the reverse strand, counting down.
GGACCTGGCCCGGGCCATCAGCCTGCACGCCCACAAGATCGACCACGTGGCGCACCTCGGCCCGAGCGCCGCGGCCGGCATCGGCACGCTGCTCGGCCTGCCGCCGGAGGTGACCTACCAGGCGATCGGCCAGGCCCTGCACACGACGACCGCGACGCGGCAGTCCCGCAAGGGCGATATCTCGACGTGGAAGGCCTACGCCCCCGCCTTCGCGGGCAAGGCCGCCGTCGAGGCCGTCGACCGGGCCCTGCGCGGCCAGACCAGCCCCGCCCCGATCTGGGAGGGCGAGGACGGCGTCGTCGCGCGGCTCCTCGACGGGCCGGACGCGCGGTACCTCGTGCCGCTGCCCGAGCCGGGCGAGCCGCGGCGCGCCATCCTCGACACGTACACGAAGGAGCACTCCGCCGAGTACCAGGCGCAGGCCTGGATCGACCTCGCCCGCTCCCTCGGCCGCCGCCACCCGGAGCTGCGCGACCCCGCGAACGTGCGGCGGGTGCTCGTGGCCACGAGCCACCACACGCACGTCGTCATCGGCTCCGGCGCGAACGACCCGCAGAAGTACGACCCGGCCGCCAGCCGCGAGACGCTCGACCACTCGCTGCCCTACATCTTCGCCGTGGCGCTGCAGGACGGCGCCTGGCACCACATGGGCTCCTACACGCCCGAGCGGGCGGGGCGCCCGGACACGGTGGCGCTGTGGCGCACCGTCGAGACGGTGGAGGACGCGGAGTGGACCCGCCGCTACCACTCGGACGACCTGTCCGAGAAGGCCTTCGGAGGGCGGGTGGAGATCGACCTCGTCGACGGCCGCCGCGTCGTCGAGGAGATCGCCGTCGCCGACGCCCACCCCCTCGGCGCCCGGCCCTTCGGGAGGGCCGAGTACGTCGCGAAGCTGCGCACCCTCGCCGCGGGCGTCGTCGCCGACGAGGAGGTGGAGCGCTTCCTGTCCGTCGTGGAGCGGCTCCCCGAGCTCCGGCCCGACGAGCTGGACGGGCTGACCCTCACGGCGGCAGGGCTGCCCGAGGCGCCGGGAGGGCTGTTCTGATGCTGTCCTCCACCCGCACGCCGTCCGAGAAGCGGCGCGCCTTCCGCGCCGGGCTGGCCTCCGGCACGACCCAGCGGTTCCCCGGCGCCTTCACGCCGCTGTCCACGCGGCTGGTGCAGGAGAAGGGCTTCGAGGGCGTCTACCTCTCGGGCGCCGTCATGGCCAACGAGCTGGGGCTGCCCGACGTCGGGCTGACGACGCTCACCGAGGTGGCGCTGCGGGCGACCCAGGTCGCCTCGGCGACGGACCTGCCCGTGCTCGTGGACGCCGACACGGGCTTCGGCGAGCCGATGAACGTCGCGCGCACCGTGCAGGCGCTCGAGGACGCCGGCGTGGCCGGGCTGCACGTCGAGGACCAGGTCAACCCCAAGCGGTGCGGCCACCTCGACGGCAAGGAGGTCGTCGACGAGGCGACGGCGGTGCGGCGCGTCCGCGCCGCCGTCGGCGCGCGGCGCGACCCCGACCTCGTCGTCATGGCGCGCACCGACGTCCGGGGCGTGAGCGGCCTGGCGGCCGCCACCGACCGGGCGAGGGCGCTCGTGGACGCGGGCGCCGACGCCGTCTTCCCCGAGGCCATGGCCTCCCTCGAGGAGTTCGCGGCGATGCGGGCCGCCGTCGACGTGCCGCTGCTCGCCAACATGACCGAGTTCGGCAGGAGCGACCTCTTCACCGTCCAGCAGCTGCAGGACGTCGGCGTCGACATGGTGATCTTCCCCGTGTCCATGCTCCGCGTCGCCATGGGCGCGGTCGAGCGGGCCCTCGACGAGCTGGCCGCCACGGGGACGCTCGCCGGCCAGGTCCCGACCATGCAGACGCGGGCGCGGCTCTACGAGCTCGTCGACTACGCGGGCTACGCCGCCTTCGACGAGGGCGTCGTGTCCTTCGACCTGCGCGACAACCGCACGAGCTGACGAGGAGGTCACCGGTGGACGAGGGCACGGACGTGACGGACGGCATCCGCAAGGGGCTGGCGGGGGTCGTCGTCGACACGACGGCGATCTCGCGGGTCGACCCGACGACGAGCTCGCTGCTCTACCGGGGCTACCCGGTGCAGGAGCTGGCGGCGCGGTGCTCGTTCGAGCAGGTCGCGTGGCTCCTGTGGCACGGCGAGCTGCCGACCGCCGAGGAGCTCGCGGCCCTCGAGGCCCGGGAGCGGGCCGGCCGCGCGCTGCACCCGCAGGTGCGCGAGGTCGTCGACCGCTGCCCGACGACGGCGCACCCGATGGACGTGCTGCGCACCGCGATCAGCTGTGCCGGCGCCCTCGACCCCGACGCCGCCGACGACAGCCCGCGTGCCGAGCTGGCCAAGGCCGAGCGGCTGCTCGCCGCGGTCCCGGGGATGGTCGCCTACGACCAGCGCCGGCGACGGGGCCTGGACGTCGTCGAGCCGCGCGACGACCTCGACCACGCCCGCAACTTCCTCTGGACGACCTTCGGCGAGGAGCCGACGGACGTCGCCGCGGAGGCGTTCCGCGTGTCGATGGTGCTGTACGCCGAGCACTCGTTCAACGCCTCGACCTTCACCGCGCGCGTCGTCACCTCGACGCTGGCGGACCTGCACTCGGCCGTGGTCGCCGCCGTGGGCGCGCTCAAGGGCCCCCTGCACGGCGGCGCCAACGAGGCCGTGGTCCGCATGCTCGACGAGGTCGGCACGGCCGACGCGGCGGAGGCCTGGCTGGACGGCGCCCTCGCGGACGGCCGGAAGATCATGGGGTTCGGCCACCGCGTGTACAAGGACGGAGACTCCCGCGTGCCCACCATGGAGGCGTCGCTCGACCGGCTCGTCGCCGAGCACGACGCCACCGGCACGGCCGAGCTGTACGCCCGGCTCGCCGCGGCGATGGACGCGCGCAAGGGCATCAAGCCCAACCTCGACTACCCGAGCGGCCCCGCCTACCGCCTCCTCGGCTTCGACACGGAGGCCTTCACGCCGCTCTTCGTGGCGTCGCGGGTGGTCGGCTGGACCGCCCACGTCATGGAGCAGCGTGCGGCCAACTCCCTCATCCGCCCGCTGTCGGCCTACGACGGCCCGGCGGAGAGGCACCTGCCCGGCGCCTGAGGGGTGACGCCGGGTCAGGGGCGCGACGGCGCGTCACCGGCCCCCGGTCGCCGAGACGTTTCCCCGAAGTCCTTGCTCTTCTGCACGAAGGCTGCAAAAGTCCGTCGTGGGGCGACCGATGCCCCGGCCACAGAGCAGTGGTCAGAGCCCCAGGCACCCGTCCTCCCCCCGTGAGCCCCTGTGGGCCCACGAGGCGATGCCGCACGCCCAGATGCCCCTGATCCCGCTCCCGTGGTCGTCGTACCCCGCGCCGGTCCGGGCGCGGGCCGGCACGAGAGACCAGAGGGACCATGACGAAGAAGTCATCGAGGGTGGCGCTGGGGGCGACGCTCGGAGCGCTCGCCTTGCCCGCCGCGCTGCTCGTGGGGCTGCCCGCCGCAGCGCACCCCGGGCACGACCACGGCCAGCCCGCCGCGGCCGCCGACGACGCGCTCGACTGGGGCAACTACGAGCGCGTCCTGCTGACGAAGGACACCGGCGAGCCCATCGACCTCGCCGTCCTGCCCGACGGGGAGGTGCTCCACACCGCCCGCAACGGCGACGTGCGGCTGACCGACCCCGACGCCGGGACGACGGACGTCATCGCCCGCTTCGACGTCTACGCCAACTCCGAGGACGGGATGCAGACCATCGGTCTGGCGCCGGACTTCGAGGAGAGCGGCTGGGTCTACGTCTACTACGCGCCGCGGGAGATGGAGGGGACGGCCACCAACGGCCTGCCCTACCCGTCGACGACGGCGGCCGGCTCCGCGCCGACCACGCTCCCCCCGGGCGCGGACGACGCGACCTACTGGCAGCAGTGGCTCGGGTACAACCAGCTGAGCCGGGTCAAGTACGACGCCGAGGCCCGCACCTTCGACATGGCCACCGAGCAGGTGATCATCAAGGTCGAGGTGCAGCGCGGCCAGTGCTGCCACGTCGGCGGCGACTTCGACTTCGACGCCGACGGCGACGTCTACCTGGCCACGGGCGACAACACGCCGGCCGGCACCCCCGGCGCCAACGGCTACGCGCCGAACAACGACGCGCCCGGCATGAACCCCGGCCTGGACGCCCGTCGCGGCGCCGGCAGCACGAACGACCTGCGCGGCAAGGTGCTCCAGCTCCGGGTGGCCGAGGACGGCTCGTACACGACCCCGGACGACAACCTCTTCGCCCCGGGCACCGAGAGCACGCGCCCCGAGATCTTCTACATGGGCGTCCGCAACCCGTTCCGCATGGACGTCGACGCCGAGACCGGCAGCGTCAGCTGGGGCGACTACGGCCCGGACGCCGGTGCGGCCGACCCGGCCCGCGGGCCCATGGGCCTCGTCGAGTGGGTCACCACCGGCGTCGACCAGCCCGGCAACTCCGGGTGGCCGTACTGCACCGGTGACCAGTCGGCCTACAACGACTGGGACTTCGCCACCGCGACCCCGCGCGACTGGTTCGACTGCGACGCCGGCCCCACCAACACCTCCCGGTGGAACACGGGCCTCGACCAGGTGCCCCCGGCCACGCCGGCGACGCTCTGGTACGGCGACGACACCGACGACCAGCCGTGGCCCGAGCTGACCGACTTCGGCCCCGGTGGCCAGGGCCCCATGGGCGGCCCCGTCTACCACTACGACGCCGAGAACCCCTCGCAGACGAAGTTCCCCGAGCACTGGGACCAGAAGTCCTTCTTCGCCGAGTTCTCCCAGGACTACGTGGCGGCCTTCACCGTCGACTGGCCCGCGGGCCCGGTGACGCAGATCGAGAACTTCCTGCCGAACGACGCCCTCCTCGACGCGGCGCAGCCGGTGTGGGACAACCCGATGGACATCGAGTTCGGCCCCGACGGGTCGCTCTACGTCCTGGACTACGGCGACGGCTTCTTCCGCCAGAACCCCGACGCGGGCCTCTACCGCGTCGACTGGGCGCCGGGCAACAAGACGCCGCAGGCGTCCTTCACCGCCACGCCGGTCTCCGGCAGCGACGCCCCGCTCGAGGTCACCTTCGACGGCTCGGCGTCGGTCGACCCCGAGGGCAGCGCCCTCACCTACGGCTGGGACTTCGACGGCGACGGCACGGTCGACGCCGAGGGCCCGACGGCGACGCACACCTACACCGAGCGCGGCCTGTTCACCGCGGTCCTCCGCGTCACGGACGCCTCCGGCAAGGTCGGCGTCACGAGCCGTCGCATCTCGGTCGGCAACGTCGCCCCGACGGTGACGATCCAGGACCCGCCCGACGGCGGCTTCTTCAGCTGGGGCGACTCGGTGCCCTTCCGCATCACCACCGACGACCCGGAGGACGGCACCGCGACCGACTGCACGAAGGTCTCCTGGACCTTCGGCCTCGGCCACGCCGAGCACGCGCACCCGGAGATCCTCGGCACTGGCTGCCAGGGCGCGTGGGCCACGCCGGCCGACGCCCCCGAGCACGGTGACACCGAGAAGCTCTACGGCGTCGTCGTCGTCACCTACACCGACCGCGGTGCGGACGGCCTGGCCGGCGCGACGGGCGAGGCGTCGCTGACCCTCAACCCGAAGACGCAGGAGGCGGAGCACCACGACGCCACCCAGGGCGTGGAGGTCGTCGAGGACGCCTCCGCGAGCGGCCGCGCGTACGTCTCCGGCTTCGAGCCCGGTGACTGGATCGCCAACGACCCGGTCAACCTCACCGGCGTCGAGGAGGTCGTGGCCCGCACCCGTGGCGGCGCCGGCGCCCTCGAGCTCCGCTGGGGCGCCGCCGACGCGGAGCCCTTCATGACGGTCCCCGTCGCCGCCGCGGAGGCGTGGACCGACACGACCGTCGCGCTGGCCGACGCCCCCACCGGCTCCGGCGTCCTCTACGTCACGAGCACCGGCGGCTTCGACGTCGACTCGATGACCTTCGAGGGCCCGGGCGTCGCCGACGTCGCGGCCCCGGTGGTCACGGCCACGACCACCCCGACCGCGCCCAGCGGTCAGGGCGGCTGGTGGACCGGTCCCGTCACCGTCCAGCTGGCGGCGACGGACAACGGCACGCTGTCCCGGGTCGAGCGCTCGCTCGACGGCGGGGCGACGTGGACGAACGTCCTCTCCCGCGGGGTCGTGGCGCCCTTCCAGGTCACCGCGCAGGGCGTCACGCAGGTGCAGTACCGGGCGGTCGACGCGGGCGGCAACGTCTCGGCGGTCGGCACGCTCGAGGTGAAGATCGACTCGGAGGCGCCCGTGGTCTCCACCGGCGTCGAGGACGGCGCGACCTTCGGCGACTCCGACGTCCTGGTGCCGGGCGGTGACGTCACCGACGCCACCTCCGGCGTCGCCACGACGACGGCCACGCTCGGCGGGGTCGAGGTGCCGGTGGGCGAGGAGCTCGAGCTCTGGCGCTTCCCGCTCGGCGAGCACGAGTACGTCGTCACGGCCACCGACGTCGCCGGCAACACGGCGACGGCGAGCTCGACGATCACGCTCGAGACCTCGACGGACGACCTCGTCGCCCTCGTGTCCCGCTTCGAGGACGACGGGCTCCTGTCCCGCCGCGGCGCGAACCAGCTCCAGACGCGCCTCGCCGTCCTCGTCCGCCACGAGGACGCCGGCCGGACCGCGCAGGCGGTCCGGGCCGCGGAGGCCTTCAAGGCTGCTGCGTCCAACCGGGCCTGGGTCGCCGACCCCGAGCTCCGCGCGCTCTTCCAGCGCGACGCGGACGCCCTCGTCGCCGGCTGGACCGCGCGATGAGCCGCCGCACCACCACCCGCACCGCCGTCACGGAGGGCACGACCATGCACGCGACCACCAGCCCCACCCGTCGCCGCGTCGCGGCGGCGGCCGCCGGGGCCCTGGCCACGGGCCTCCTCGCGGCCGGGATGGCCACCCCGGCGCAGGCCGCCCTCACGACGTCGTGCTTCGGCACGGCGGGCGCGGGCATCGTCGACGGGGCGCTCGTCGTCCCGGCCGGGCAGTCCTGCGACGCCACGGGTCTCGTGGTCCGCGGCGCCGTCACCGTCCGCCAGGGCGCGACGCTGCTCATGGACGGCGGCTCGGTCTCGGGCACGGTCACCGTCGCCACCGACGGGTACCTCGAGACGTCGGGCACGACGCTCGGCGGCGAGGTCCGGCTCAACGGGGCCTTCGGCGCCTCGCTCGACGGCTCCGACGTCCAGGCCGTCCGGGCCACGGGCGGCGGCTTCGTCTACTCGACGGGCTCCGACCACCGCGGCGACCTGCGGGCCGCCGACGGCGAGACGGTCCTCGAGTCCTCCGTCGTCACCGGTGCGGTGACGACGACGGGCGGCACCCTCACCGACCTCTACGACAGCTGGGTCTCGCGGGGCCTGTCCGTCACGGGGCCGCTGGCCGGGGCCGCGGTGTGCGAGAGCGAGGTCGACGGCACGACGACGGTGCGCGGCGCCCAGGGGCTCGTGTCCCTCGGCGACGCGGCGGTCGGGGAGTGCGGGGCCAACTTCCTCACCGGCGACCTCGTCCTGCGGGACAACGTCGGCGGCGTCCGCGTCTCCGACACCGTCGTCCGCGGCGCCGTCCGGTGCACCGGCAACGAGCCGGCACCGGTCGGGACGGGGAACCGCTTCCGCGGCAGCGCGTCCGGCCAGTGCGCCGAGCTGCCCGAGCCGGCGGCCATGCGCCTCGTGGCGGTGCCGGCGGACCGGTCCGCGGCCGTCGCGGCCGTGGCCGACCGCGCCGCCGAGCGCGCGGCGGCCGGCGCGGCGGCGGCGGCCGCCGCCGGGCCCGCCGCGGTCTGACCGACCCCGGCGGACCACCGGTCGGCGGGGCGGGCCCGTGCCCGTCCCGCCGACCTCCCCGCAGCACCGGGTCCCGCCGGCGGCGACGTCCTCGCCGCCGGCCGGGACCGCGCACGCAGCCAGCACCTCCGAGCACCACGGCCGGCCCGCCGGCCCCCTCGACCGAGGAGTTCCCATGAGGAAGTTCCGCACCACCGGTGACCCGCAGCTCCAGGGCAACGCCGCCCTCGGCGCCTCGCTGGGCCTGTCCCGCCGCCAGGTCATGGCGGCCGCCGCGGCCGGCCTCGCCGTCCCCGTCCTCGCCACGGCGACCGCGTCGCCGGCGGCGGCCCGTCCCCTCGTCGTCCCGAGCAAGCGCGGCATCATCCTGTACTCGGTGCGCGACGCCATCTCCCGGGACCCGCTCACCAGCGACCTCCCGTCCGGCTTCCGCGAGGTGCTCCGCGAGCTGAGCAGGATCGGCTACAAGCAGATCGAGTTCGCCGGCTTCCGGCAGAACGCCAACGCCGAGGGCGGTGACGTCAACAACGTCGCGGGCGCCCGCCTGCTCAAGAGCTGGCTCGACGAGTACGGGCTCGACGCCCAGGGCAACCACGGCTCCGTGCCCGCGACGGTGACGCCGGAGACGACCGCCGCCTTCGAGACGACGATGGACGTCGCGCAGACGCTCGGCCTGGAGCACATCGGCACCGGCAGCGACCCCACGCGCAGCCGCTACCGCGCCGACTGGGACGCCGCCGCCGAGGTGTGGCAGCACTGGGGCGCGATGGCCAAGGCGCGGGGCCTCAAGCTGTACACGCACAACCACCAGCAGGCCTACAACTTCCTGCTCGACGCGGGCCCCCTCGACGAGGCCGGCCTGCCGACCCGCTCGACGGGCACCCGGATGCTGGAGTACTTCCTGCAGATCACCGACCCGACGCTCGTGTACCTCGAGCTCGACGTCTTCTGGGCGCACGTGGCCCAGCACTCCTTCCCGACCTACACGGCCGAGGACGGCACGCTCGTCCGCAAGGTCTTCGACCCCGCCGCGCTCGTCGCGGCCAACCGCTCGCGCTACCCGCTCTTCCACGCGAAGGACGGCGACGCGACGGGCGAGGCCGAGGGCGTCGGCAACGGCTACGCCATCGTCCCCTTCGGGCTCGGCGACATCGACTACGCGACCTTCTTCTCGCGGATCGGCAGCGAGATCCGCGGCGGCGACCTCAACGCCATGTGGGAGCAGGACACCGCGCCCAGCGCCACCGCCCCGGCCCAGTCGCTCGAGCTGGCCAAGCTGAGCTACCGGAACCTGTCGCGGCTCCGCTGACCGGCTGACGACGACGCCCGGCCCCGCCACCCCGGCGGGCCCGGGCGTCGTCGCGTCCGCGCCCGCCCGCCGTCGCCCCTTCCCGCGCCTGCCCTCCCTGGTCTTCGTGCCCTTTCACCGCCGTGGAGAGCCTCGAGGGCGGTGGAAGCGCACGAAGACCGGGGGAGGGAGGGGCGATGAGGGGGCGGGAGGGGGAGGGCGGGCAGGGGCCGCGCTCCGGCAGGATGCGCGCGTGACCGCCGCCCCCGTCGTCCTGCTCGCCACCTGCGCGGAGGTCGCCGACCTCGACGCCGACAGCCGCGCCCTCGCCGACGCGCTGCGGGCGCGCGGTGCGGACGTGCGTCCCGCCGTCTGGGACGCCGAGGTCGACTGGGCGGCCGCCGACCTCGTCGTCGTCCGCTCGACCTGGGACTACGTGCCCCGGCGCGAGGAGTACCTCGCGTGGGCCGCGCGGGTCGCCGCCGTCACCCGGCTGGAGAACCCGCCCGACCTCCTGCGGTGGAGCACGGACAAGGCCTACCTCGAGGACCTGCGCGCCGCCGGCCTGCCCGTCGTGCCCTCGGCGGTCCTCGCGCCCGGCGACGGCGGCGACCACCCCTTCCTCGGCGTCGAGCACGTCGTCAAGCCGACCGTCTCCGCCGGGTCCAAGGACACGCTGCGCCTCGGCGCGGACGCCGAGGGCGCCCGCCGCTCGGCCGACCACGTGCTCGCCCTGCACGCCGAGGGGCGGACGGCTCTCGTCCAGCCCTACCTCGCGGCGGTGGACGACGACGGCGAGACCGCGGTGGTCTGCGCCGACGGCGAGGTGGTGCACGCCGTCCGCAAGGGTCCGCTCCTCGAGCGCGGCGGCGGTCGGGTCGAGGGCCTCTTCGCCGAGGAGAACATCAGCGCCCGCACGGCGGCGGAGGCCGAGCTCGAGGTGGCGCGCGCCGCGCTCGACGTCGTCCGCGGGCGCACCGGCCGGGCGCCGCTCTACGCCCGCGTGGACCTCCTGCCCTCCGAGGACGGCCCGGTCCTCCTCGAGCTCGAGCTGGCGGAGCCGTCCCTCTTCCTCGACGTCACGCCGGGCGCGGCCGACGCCGTCGCCGCCGCGGTGCTGCGCCGCGTCGCCGGCTGAGGGCGGCTCCCCGTCCGACGGGCGGGGGAGGGGTCCTGCTGGGACCCTGCGCCATGAGCGCAGCAGGTCAAGACCCGGCCGGCGTGGGTACCGGGTCCGAGCAGCAGCCCCTCCGGGCCGCCGTCCACGTCGACCCGGCCGACCCGGAGCGCCTGTGGCTCACCGGCGACGTCGACCTCCACGCCGTCGAGGCGGCCGGCACCGGCCTGTGGGAGGCGCTCCGCGGCGTCCGCGTGGTCGAGGCGGGCGGCGTCACCTTCATGGACTCGACGGGGCTGCGGTGCCTCACCGCCGCGATGGGCGGCGCCCGCCTCGCCGGCGTCCGGCTCACCGTCGTCGACCCGCCGCCGCAGGTGCGGCACGTCCTGCGCGTCAGCGGGGTCGAGGCGCTCGTCGACGTCGTCGAGGACGGGGGCCCGGCGCCCGGCTGAGCCCGGCGCGGTCGGCGCCCGGGCGCCCTCGGCGGCACGAGCCGTGCGTAGTCTCCGGGACGTGGGGGACGACGGCCGCCGGGCGGTGCAGCGCGTGCGCGCCGGTCTCCTCGCCGCGCTCGTGCTGTCCCTGGCGGCGGGCGCGCACGTCCTCGCCGGTGACGCGCTGCCGGCGCCGGCCCTCCTCGTCGCCCTCGCGGCCGTCACGCTCGCCGCCACCACGGTCGTCGGCCGCCGCCGGCTGCGTCGCCGCACGCTCGTCCCCGCCCTCGTGGCCGGGCAGTGGGCGCTGCACCACGCCCTCGCCGTCCTGGCCGCGCCGCTGCCCGCCGCCGACGCGGCGCCCGTGGGGGGCGTCCACCTCCACGGCGCCGCGGTGCTGCCCGCGGTCGGGGAGGTCGGCCCCGACGTCGTCGCCCCGTCCGCGGCCATGACGCTCGCCCACGCCCTCGCGGCCGCCGTCACCGCCCTCGTCGCCGTGAGCGCCGACCGTGCCTGGGCCGCCGCCCTCACGTGGCTCGACCGCCTGGTCCCCGCGCTCGCCGTGGCCCTGCGCCCCCTCGTGCCCGCCGGCGCGCCGCGCGCCCGCCGCACGCGCCGCACCCGGGTGGTCGTGCCCGCCGCCGTGGTGCTGAGCACGCGCCCGCGGCGCGGACCGCCGGCGGCGCTGCTCGCCGCCTGACCGACCTCTCCTCCCGACCCCGACGGCACGCGCCGTCGGGTGCCCGCGCCACGGCACCGCCGGTGCCGGCGCCCCTCGTCGACGGCACGGCCGTCCGCCCTGCGGCGGTGGCCTGCCCCCTCGTCGCGCGGCCCTGCCCGCGACCCCTCGTGCCCGGAGGCACCCATGACCCGCACCACCGTCCGTCCCACCCCTCGCACGTCCTCGACCACCCACCGCCCCGCCCTCACCGTCGCCCTCGTCGCCGGGCTCGTCGTCCTGCCCGCGGCCGCGGCCTCGGCGCACGTGCGCGTCGGCGTCGACGACGCGAGCGGCGGCGCCTACAGCGTCATGACCTTCCGCGTGCCCAACGAGTCGGACACCGCGGGGACCACGGAGGTCGCCGTCCAGCTGCCCACCGACACCCCGATCACCTTCGTGTCCGTCGAGCCCGTGCCCGGGTGGACCGCCGAGGTCGTCCGGGGCGACCTGCCGGAGCCGGTGACGTCCGAGGAGGGGACGGTCACCCGGGCCGTCCTCTCGGTGACGTGGACGGCCGACGAGGGCGTCCAGATCGGCCCGGACGAGTTCCAGCGGTTCGTGGTCGTGGCCGGGCCGCTGCCCGCCGAGGGCACCGACGTGGTGCTGCCGACGACGCAGACCTACTCCGACGGGGAGGTCGTCGCCTGGGACGAGCCGGTGGCTGAGGGGCAGGAGGAGCCCGAGTTCCCCGCCCCCTCGTTCACCACGGTCGCGGCGTCGACCGGCGAGGTCGGGACGACGACCCCCGTCGCGGACGACGGGGCGACGGCGACCGCGGAGGGCGACACGACGGCCCGGTGGCTGGGGGCCGGCGGGCTGGCCCTCGGTGTCGTCGCCCTGCTGGTCGCGTTCCCGCGCGATGGGTCCCGGCGGCGTCCGGCGCGCTGAGCACGTCCCCCGAGCGTCGGGGGGTCGGTGCGTCGATGTGGCGGTCCGCCGTCAGATCGACGCACCGACCCCGGGAGATCAGGCCGGCGGCAGGCCCAGCGCCGCGACGGCGCCCGCCGGGTCGTCGAGGCTGACGGAGAAGGGGCGCCCGTCGCGCGGCACCAGCCGCAGGGCGGGACCCGAGCGCAGGAGCACGGCGGTGCCGGCGCCCGACCAGCGCCACCCCCAGCCGCCCCAGCGCCCCGCGCGGAGGTCTGCCACGCCGGCGGCGGCCAGCTCGTCGCGCCGCCGCGACCACCGCGGCCGGCCCCAGGGGCCGCAGCGAACCTGCACGCGCTCGTCGTCGACGTCGACGCGCAGGGAGGAGAAGGCGACGCCGACCCCGGCCAGGAGGACGACCGGGACGAGCACCGCGACGGCGGCGACCGTCCTGGCACCCGCCGACGGCGGGACGGCGTCGGGCGCGACGGCGAGGACGACCGCCGCGGCGGCGAGAACCAGCGCGGCGCCCGCGAGCAGGGCGACGGGGAGGGCCCGTGAGCGGCAGGTGCCGCTCCAGCGGGTCGTGGTCATCGGGTGGGCCTCACGCGAGGCAGCCTCCCAGCCCGGTCGCCGGGTCAGGGGCCGGTGCCCTCGCCCGCGACGAGCCAGGGCCCGCCTCCCTCGCGGACGAGGCGGACGAACCAGGTGAGGCTTCCGTCGGGCACCGAGATGTCGCTGCCGGTGACCTGGGCGTCCACCGGGACGCTGACCTCTGCCCGGCCGCCGGTGGTGCTGCCGGGCCCCTCGCCCTCCTCGGAGTCGCCGATGCTCAGCGGCTCGCCGATGACGACGTCCGAGAGCCGACCGCCGGTGGCCTCGGTGCCGTGCTGCTCGGCGTGCTCCGGCGTCATGAGCGAGCGCGCGGTCGCCGCGTCCCCGCTCTGCGCCGCCGCCAGGTACGTCGCGACGACGACCTCCGGCGACGCCTCGGGCCCCAGCGTCGGCACCCCGCCGCCCCCGCAGCCCGCGAGAAGAGCCGTCGCGGAGGCGGTCACGACCATCAGCGGTACGAGGGCACGTCGGCGCACGGCGGCAGCGTCGCACCGGGGCGGGCGTCGTCGGGCCGAAACGCCCGAGATGCCGGGACCCGGGACAGCGGCGTCGCGGCTGCGGCACGATGCCCCGAGGACGACGGGCGGGGGACGACGATGGCGGCAGCGACGGCCGAGCCGGTGGCCGCACCGCGGATCGGCTGGTGGGCACCGGTGCTCGTGCTGCTGCAGCTCGTCCTCGCGGCGCTCCTCCTGGGCACGGTCGGCTACCTCTTCACCTCCTTCGGCGTCCTCACCGGCTGCACGAGCGAGCCCGTCCCGGACGTCGAGGCCCTCTGCGCCCCGGCCGAGCGGTGGCTGCTCGCCGGGCCCGTGGGCCAGGGCGTCCTCGTGGTGGCCGCCCTCGTCGCGATGGTCGTGGCCGTGCGGCGGCCCCCGGCGCGGCTCCCGCTGCTGTGGGCCGCCGTCGTCGCCCTGCCGGTGTCGCTCGGCTGGACGGTGCTCGTGGGCCTGACCGCGTCGTCGAGCTACTGAGCCGCGACGGCCGTCAGAGCCACCCGCGGCGCTTGAAGACCGCGTGCAGCGCGACGCCGCACAGCAGCATGAGCGCGACGGCGAAGGGGTAGCCGAAGCGCCAGCCGAGCTCCGGCATCGTCTCGAAGTTCATCCCGTAGATCGTCCCCACGAGGGTCGGGGCGAAGAGGATGGCCGCCCACGAGGAGATGCGCTTCACCTCCTCGCTCTGGGCGAGGCTCGCCTCCGTCAGCCGCTGCGTCTCCTCGTTCTGCCGCTGACCGACGAGCGTCGCGTTGACGGTGAGGATGTTGTGGAGGAGGACGCGGAAGGCGTCCGCCCGCTCGACGACGCGCACGGCGTGGTCCTGCACGTCGCGCAGGTACCGCTGCAGCTCCTCGGACACCCCGTACGCGCGCGAGCCGGCGTCGAGGTCGGCGAGCATCCCCACGAGGGGGTGGGTGGCCCGCTGGAAGGCGATGACCTCCCGCAGCAGCTCGTAGATGCGCCGCGACACCGCCGGGTCCCCGCCGAAGACCTGGTCCTCGATCTCGTCGATGTCGTTCTCGAGGCCAGCGAGCACCGGGGAGTAGTCGTCGACGACCTGGTCGAGGACGGCGTAGAGCACCGCCTGCGGGCCGAAGCCCAGCAGCTGCGGGTCCGCCTCCACCCGACGGCGGACCCGGGCGAGGTCCGGCGCCTCGGCGTGCCGGACGGTGACGACGAAGTCGGGGCCGGTGATGACGTGCACCTCGCCGAACTCGACCTCCTCCTCGACGTCGAGGTACCGGGCGGGCCGCAGCACGGTGAAGAGGACGTCGTCGTACCGCTCGAGCTTGGGGCGCTGGTGGGCCAGGACCGTGTCCTCGACGGCGAGCTCGTGGATCCCGAACTCGTCCGCGACAGAACGGATCTCCTCGTGCGAGGGCCGGTAGAGGCCGATCCACGCCATCCCTGCGTGCTCCCGGACGAGCTCGTAGGTCGCCTCCAGGCTCGTCGGGTCCGCCGCCCGCCGACCGCCGACGTAGACGGCGTTGTCCACCACACCCATGCGCGCTGCTCCGCTCCGTGACGACCCCGAGGACCGCGGCCCCGGGCATGCTCCTCCGTCGTGCGCCGTCCTGCGAGGGCGCAGGGCCCGGGCGCGAGCCGAGGCGGCAGATCTGGGGTGCTCAGCGGTGCTGGAGGTGGCGATCAGCGCGTCTGCTCGAGCGTCAGGTAGCGGCGGCGGCTGCGCCCTCGCGCCCGCAACGACGTCTTCCCCGCCTCTCGTCGGCGACGTCGTCGCTGTGGTGGACCTCGGTGCGCCCTGGTCCGAGGGTGTCCGGGCCGACCCGTCGGCCGGGTCCCGCACCGCCAGCGGTTTCGGCGCTCGAGCGGCTGCCGCCCTCAGCGGTAGGCGCGCGTTCGACGGTCGTGACGTCGTCGACAGATGGCGGGCATACCTCGACAACGGCAATGACACGCCCTTGATCGATGGTTTCTGACACACCGGCGGGCGGCCGACGCGATGGGCGTCCAGGACGCTGTCCCACTACGCCCGACGTCGTTGCGCAGTGGAGCGACGGACACCCATCAAGAGACAGCTGTCGACTGCTGCGCCTGTCGCGGCCATGTAGTCGGGCAGCGGTCGGTGTCGAGGGGCAGCGCCGCGGCTGAGGAGCGTGGCGCGTGCGTCGCGGTCACGCCCTCCGGACGACGCCGGTGTCGTCCACCGTGAAGACGTCGATGCGGAGGAGGTCGCGGACGTGGCCGGACACCCGCTGGACGGCCGATAGCGCGTTGATGGGTACGACTGCCGCGTAGCGGGTGTGGTCGTCCGCGTCGCCCATGCGGCGCAGGAGCTGGCCGAACATGGTGTCGACGTCCAGGCCGGTGCTGGCCGTGCGGCCCTTGACCTCGGCCACCAGACGCTGGCCCGGGCGTTCGGCGAGGACGTCGAAGAAGTCGACCTCGCGGGTGACGGTCCAGCCCTGCTCGGTCAGCCAGGCGCAGAACGCCGCCACCACTCGCTCTTCATCGCCGCGCACCCGCACAGGTTGGTGCCCCTGTGTGACCGGCGTCGAGTGGCGTGCTGGGGCGCTGGTCGGTCCTGCTGCCCAGGATCCGCGGCGTGTGTGTGGCCGCATGACAGCTCGCCGACCGGCGGTTGCGGGGACGAAGGACGAGGGAGAGAGGGATCACGGTGTGGCGGTCGTGCCGGTTGCCGGTCGGGGGCCGCGAGGGGCCCTCAGGCGCGCCGAAGGGCGGGGCCGCTGGTCGCGGCCCCGCCCTTGGGTCGTGGCTGTCGAGGTGGGCCGAGGTGGTTCTCGGGGAGGGAGTTGGTCAGGCGGTCGCGGGCTGGGTGGCGGCCCAGGCGGACCAGCCGGCGTAGCTGCCCTCGAGCTCGACGACGTCGTAGCCGGCGCGGCGCAGGACGCTCGCGGCGACGGCGTTGCGCAGGCCGGACTGGCAGTAGGTGACGAGGGGGCCTTGCTGGGGGAGCTCGTCGAGGTGCCAGAGGAGGCGGCCGGCGCCGAGGTGGGTGGATCCGGGGACGTGGCCGGCGGCGTGCTCGGCCTTGCCGCGGACGTCGATCACCGCGGTGGGGGCCAGGTCGTCGAGGTCGGCGGGTGCGACGGTGGCGGGCCGGACCAGCGGAACTCCGTCGAGGGTGGTGGCGTAGGCCGTGAGGGCGTCGACGCCGACGCGCACGAGGTGGGCGCGGACCTCCTGCGCGGTGGCCTCGTCGGGCACGAGGGCCACGAGCGGCATGTCGTCGGCCTCGGGGTCGTAGGCCCAGGCGCCGAAGGAGGCCGACCTGGCGACGGTCGGGACGACGAGGGCGCCGTCGGCGGTGCCGGTGTGGACCCGGTCGGGGGAGCGCAGGTCGAGCAGGGTCACCTCGTCGGCGGCCAGGGCGCGGGCGAGGTCGTCGCCCTCGAGGCGGGTCAGCGGGGGCAGGTCGCCGAGCAGGGCCGGGCCCTGAAGGTTCTCGCGCTTCATGCGGGCGAAGTAGGCGTGGGCGTCGGGCTGGCCGTCGAGCAGCTCGGCCACGAAGCCGTCCTCGTCGCCGGTGGCCAGGTAGGGGCCCCACCAGGCGTGCAGGCGCTCGTACCCGACGGTGGTCGACGGCAGCGCGCCGAGGGCCTTGCCGCAGGCGCTGCCCGAGCCGTGGCCGGGGAAGACCTGGACGTGGTCGGGCAGGGTCAGGAAGACCTCGCGCAGGCTGCGGAAGATCTGCCGGGCGCCGGCGAAGCGGGTGTCGACGCCGCCGGCGGCCTCGTCGAGCAGGTCGGGGCGGCCGAGGTCGCCGGCGAAGACGAAGTCGCCGGACAGCAGGAACCCGGGCTCGTCGGCGAAGGCGCCGTCGGTCACCAGGAAGGCGAGGTGCTCGGGGGTGTGGCCCGGCGTGTGGCGGGCCCGGACGGTGATGTTGCCGATGGTGATCGCGTCGCCGTCGTGCAGGCGGGTGGCCTCGAAGCCGTACTGCCAGTCCGCGCCGCCCTCGCCCGAGACGTACGTCTGCGCGCCGGTCGCGCGGGCCAGCTCGCGGGTGCCGGACAGGTAGTCGGCGTGGACGTGGGTCTCGGTGACGGCGGTGATCCGCATCCCGTGCTTCGCGGTGAGGTCGAGGTAGTCCTGCACGTCACGGCGCGGGTCGACCACCAGCGCCTCGCCGGTGGCCTGACAGCCGATGACGTAGCTCGCCTGGGCGAGGTCCTCGTCGTAGAGCCTCTCGATGAGCATGCGGGTGGTCCTTCCTGCGGTTCGGGCGGCGGTCGGTCCGCCGGCGCTCGACGTCCCCGGGCCCCGTCCCGGTGAGAGCGGGACCGGCGGGGTCGATGCGTCCAACATACCCCCGGGGGTATCTGTTCCGTGGGTGCCACCACTCGACAGGAGGACGGCGCGCGGCAGGCCCTGTCGGTGAACGGGGCTGCGCCACGGGGGCGGTCGCCCTCGGGCTGGGGGCGCCGAGCTCGCCGCCCTACGCCGTTCTTGCATACCCCCGGGGGTATGTGTGACGGTGGTGGCGGCCGGGAGGGATGACCGGTCGTCGACGTGCGGGCTGGAGCGGCCCCTGAGCTGTGGAGGTCTCCGTGGGGTCGGTCGTGCTGGTCCTGCCGCTGGCGCTGGTCGTCGGCCTGTCGCTGGGGCTGCTCGGCGGCGGGGGGTCGATCCTGGCCGTGCCGCTGCTGACCTACGTCGCGGGGATGGAGCCCCACGAGGCCGTCGCCTCGTCGCTGGTGGTCGTGGGTGTGACCTCGGCCGTGGCCGCTCTCAGCCACGCCCGCCGCGGGAACGTGCGGTGGGGGACCGGTCTGCTGTTCGGGGCCGCGGGCATGGCCGGCGCCTTCGCCGGCGGCGTGATCGGCTCACGGATCCCGGGCGCGGTCCTGATGGTCGCCTTCGCCGTGATGATGCTCGCCACCGCCGCCGCGATGCTCCGGGGCCGCCGTGCCCGCAGCGGCGCCGGCGAGGGCGCCCACGAGCGCAAGGTGGCCCGGGTCGTCCTGGACGGCCTGGCCGTCGGGCTGGTCACCGGCCTGGTCGGTGCGGGCGGCGGGTTCCTCGTCGTTCCCGCGCTCGTCCTGCTCGGCGGCCTGGGGATGCCGGCGGCCGTGGGCACGTCGCTGCTGGTCATCGCGATGAAGTCCGCCGGCGGTCTCGCCGGCTACCTCACCGGCGTCAGCCTCGACTGGACCCTGGTCGGCGCGGTCACGGCCGTGGCCGTCGTCGGGTCGCTGCTGGGCGCCCGCCTGGTCCCGCTGGTCCCCGAGGCGGCGCTGCGCCGCGGCTTCGGCGTCTTCGTCCTCGTCATGGGCCTGGTGGTGCTGGTGCAGGAGCTGCCCGCCACCGCCGGGGCCGTGCTGGTCGGCGCCGCGGCCCTGGTCGCCCTGGCCGTCGTGGTATGCCGCCACCCCGCGGTGCCCTGTCCTGTGCGCCGACGCCCGGTCGGCCCGGCCGCTGCCGCCGCCGCGTGAGGGGCGTGGGCGGGGCGCGTACCCACGGCGAGGGCATGAAGTGGATACCCCCCGGGGTTAGCGTGACCAGACCGTACGAGGAGGACCCATGGACGTGCAGGCAGACCAGCTCGGTGACGTCCTGACGCGGCTGCGCCGCGTGCAGGGCCAGATCGGCGCCGTCGTGCGGATGATCGAGGAAGGCCGCGACTGCTCCGACGTCGTCACCCAGCTCGCCGCCGCCTCCCGGGCCCTGGACCGCGCCGGCTTCAAGATCATCTCCACCGGCCTGCGGCAGTGCATGGTCGAGGGCGCCGACGGCGAGCAGAGCCGCGTCGACGAGGCCCAGCTCGAGAAGCTGTTCCTCTCCCTGGCCTGACCCCGCGCCCCTCCGCGCCACCGCGGGCTCGACGTCCCGCACCCGTACCTCCGGGCCACCGGGCCCGGGTGGCCAGGCGCCTGCCAGGACCCGCAGATCAGCACGACCCGCCGTCGCACCCCGACGGCGTTCCCTTCTCCCTGCCCTGCGCCTGACGCCGGGGCACCACCTGTCATCAGCAACCCCTGGAGGACACCCCCGTGAGCACCACCACCGTCCGTCCCGCCGCCGCCACCAGCGCCGCCGCGCCCGTGCCCGGCGGTGAGCCGCGCCGCGTGCCGGTCGCCGACGTCGCCGACCGCCTGCAGGGCGGTACCGCGCCGACGCTGATCGACGTGCGTACCCCCGCCGAGCACGAGACCGCGCACGTCACCGGCTCCCACAACGTCCCGCTGAACCTGCTCGGCGACCACGCCCGCGAGATCGCCGGACGCCTCGGCGACGGCGACGTCGTCCTGCTCTGCCAGTCCGGCGCCCGCGCCCAGCAGGCCGCCAAGCTGCTGACCGCCGCCGGCCTCGAGGCCGCCCGCGTGCAGGTCCTCGACGGCGGCGTCGACGCCCTCGGCGCCGCCGGCGCTCCTGTCGTCCGCGGCCGCCAGCGCTGGGCCATGGACCGCCAGGTCCGCCTCGCCGCCGGCTCGGTCGTGCTGGCCAGCATCGTCGCCAGCATCGCTGCGCCCGCCACCCGCTTCGTCGCCGGCGGCATCGGCCTCGGCCTGACCGCTTCCGCGCTGTCCGGGACCTGCCCGATGGCCCGGGGCCTGGCGCTGCTGCCCTACAACCGTGGCCCCGCCGCCCGCAGCCCCCGCCAGGTCATCGACTCCCTGCCCCGCCGCTGAGGCCAGGGCGCCGTAGGGGCGGCGTGTGGCAGGGGCGAGGGGTGGCCGGTGGTCACCCCTCGCCCCTTGTCGTCTGCGGTGCCCGTGTCCGTGCTCGCGTCAGGCAGCGGTAGTCACCGGTGGCGCCTGCGGGCGGCGGCCCCGCAGCCGCGTCAGCAACCGGCGCCCGTTCAGGGCCAGGTGCCCGAAGACCAGCACGAGGAACAGCAAGCCCGTCACGTTGTGGACCTCGGCGACGAGCCCGCCGACGTCCCAGAACCACACCGGCACCCCGGAGACGTTGACCAGCACGAACGTCGTCGCGAACAGCAGGTTGTAGACCACCAGCACCCGCTCGGGGTGGTGCAGCCTCCGCCGGACCGCCGAGCGGAGCCACCGGCGCTGGGACACCACATGGGTCGCCACCACCGCGATGACCGCCAGGCTGATGACCGAGTGCACCGTCGCGCCCAGCTCGTGGGACACGAAGGCCACCACAGCCGAGGCCAGCAGCCCCGCCGTCAGCAGCACCGTGGTCGAACGTCGCCGCCGACCAGACCCGGCGCCGCGCCGCCCACCACCACGAGCGTCGTCGGCTCCACCGAACCTCATGCCCATCGACAGCCTCCTCGCAGCGACCAAGACGACCGAAGTATCAGCCGTCCTCACCGCCCCGCCGTGCGGGAGGTCGACCCACCTACCCAAGGCGCAAGTCATGCCCGCCTAGTTGTGCGAACCCTCCAGTTGAAGGACCGCCATTCTATTTCGATGAATTCTGGGGCAGGCGTCGCCTCGGCGCTGCGGCGGCGTCCGGAACAGTGCGCCACGAGCCCGGACGTTGAGGAGCAGTGGAGCAACGGACGCGAGTTGTGGAGCGCTTGTCGACGAGTGCGCGTGTCGGCCCGGTGGGCAGCACGCAGGCCCGACGCTGGTCGGTGATGACCGGCGCCGGGCCTGGGTGTGGACGCGGGCGTGCGTGCCCGTCTCGAGGGGGCGGCCTCGCTGTGCGGCCTTGCGGCGGCGTGGGTGGGCTCGCTCAGACGACGGCGGCCTGAACGGCGTCGCCGGTGCGGGCAGCGTCGTCGAGGCCGGCGAGGTAGTGCTCGGCGTCCAGGGCCGCGGAGCAGCCGGTGCCGGCGGCTGTGATGGCCTGGCGGTAGCGGGAGTCGACCAGGTCGCCGCACGCGAAGACGCCCGGCAGGTTCGTGTGGGTGGTGGGGGAGGAGACCAGCACGTACCCCTCGGAGTCGGTGCGGACCTGACGGCGCAGCAGCTCGCTGCGGGGGTCGTGGCCGATGGCGATGAACACCCCGGCGGTCTCCAGCCGGCGCTGCTGCCCGGTGCGGGTGTCGGCCAGCGTGACGGCTTCGACGGTGTCCTGACCGAGGACCTCGACGACCTCGCTGTTCCAGGCGAAGCGGATCTTCGGGTCGGCCTGGGCCCGCTCGGCCATGATCTTCGAGGCCCGCAGGGCGTCGCGGCGGTGGACGAGGGTGACCGAGCTGGCGAAGCGGGTCAGGAAGGTGGCCTCCTCGACCGCGGAGTCACCGCCGCCGACGACGACGACGTCCTTGTCGCGGAAGAAGAATCCGTCGCAG
Organism: Pseudokineococcus lusitanus; assembly: GCF_003751265.1. NCBI lineage: Bacteria > Bacillati > Actinomycetota > Actinomycetes > Kineosporiales > Kineosporiaceae > Pseudokineococcus > Pseudokineococcus lusitanus. Next base: position 175,642 of record NZ_RJKN01000002.1, on the reverse strand, counting down.
GTCGCGCACCAGGACACCCCGTGCCCGGTGAGGCGCTCCTCGCCGGGCACGTCCAGGCGCCGGTAGCCCGAGCCGGTGGCCAGGATGACCGCGCGGGCTCGGTAGGTGCGGCCGCTGCCGTCGCGGACGACCTTGATGGGCTCGGTGAGGTCGACCTCGGTGGCGTCGTCGAGGACCAGCTCGGCGCCGAACCGCTCGGCCTGGGCCTGCATGGCGCTCATCAGGTCCGGGCCCATGATCCCGTCGGCGAAGCCGGGGTAGTTCTCCACTTCGGTGGTCTGCACCAGCGCCCCGCCGGCGGTGACCGACCCGGCGATGACGACGGGCCGCAGCGCGGCGCGGGCGGCGTAGACCGCTGCGGTGTACCCCGAGGGGCCTGAGCCGACGATGACGACGTCTCGGACCTCACCGCCGCTGTCGTGCTGGGCGCCGGCGTCGCCCTGGCCGCCCGTGGGGCGGTCCTGCGCCGGGTCCTGTGCCGGGTCCTGCGCCGGGTGCTGCGCCTGACTGCCGTCGGGGGTCTGGTCGGCGGTGGGGGCCAGGGTGATGAAGCCGGTGGTGGGGATCATGCCCGCGCCGTCCCGGCGGCCCCGGCGATGGCAGTGGGGGCCAGGTCGGCCAGCAGTGCCTGGACGCGGCCGCGGATCTCCTCGCGGACCTGGCGCACGACCTCGATGCCCTGGCCGGCGGGGTCGGTCAGGGCCCAGTCCTCGTAGCGCTTGCCCGGGTAGAACGGGCAGGCGTCGCCGCAGCCCATCGTGATGACGGCGTCGGAGGCCTGCACGGCCTCGGGGGTCAGCACCTTGGGCTGCTCGGCGGTGATGTCGATGCCGACCTCGGCCATGGCCTCGACGGCGACGGGGTTGATCTGGTCGGCCGGCATGGACCCGGCGGAGCGGACCTCGACCGCGCCGCCGGACAGGGCGGTCATGAAGCCGGCGGCCATCTGGGACCGGCCGGCGTTGTGCACGCACACGAAGATCACGCTGGGCTTGGTGGCGGTCTCGGTCACGACGTCCTCCGAAGAGCTGGATGGGTGCAGGGGATAGGGGAAGAGGGGAACGAAGCTCGGACCGGCCGTGGTGCCGGTTCGTGGAGCAGCTGGTCAGCAGCAGCCGTCGGACGAGCTGCCGGACGACCCGTGGGACGTGGTGGCGGGGCTGACGTCGCGGGCATCGTCGGAGGCATCGTCGGAGGCATCGTCGAGCTCGCCGGACCGGCCGTGCGCCGAGCCGGTCGCGAACCCTCGGCTACCGCCGGCGGTGACGCCGGTGCTGGCGCCGAGGCGGGCCCCGACACCGGCGCCGATCCCGATGGTGATCGGCTCGGCAGTCGTGGGGGCGGTAGTGCCGCAGCAGGAGCCGCCGGTCGCGTTGTCGTCGACCTCGGCGGTGCCGTCCGCGGCGACGGTGGGCGGGGCGGTCGAGCACACGCCCGTCTCGGGCAGGTCCAGGTGGACGGCGGCGGCGGCCTGGGCGTCGCCGGCGAGGTGGGCGGCGATCGAGCGGACCTGCTCGTAGCCGGTGGCCAGCAGGAACGTGGGCGCACGCCCGTAGCTCTTCATCCCGGCCACGAAGAACCCGGGCTCACCGGGGTGGGCCAGCACGTCCGCGCCGTGCGGAGGCACCGTGCCGCAGGAGTGGAACTCGGGGTCGATCATCGGCGCCAGGAGAGAGGGCGCCTCCACACCGGGGTCCAGGTCCAGCCGCAGCTCACGCAGCATGCCCAGGTCGGGGCGGAAGCCGGTGGCGGCGGCGATGACGTCGACGACCAGCTCCCGGCGCCCGCTCGGCGTGCCGGCGACCACGACGACCTCCTGGCCCCCCTCGCCCTCGCCGGACCCACCGGACCCACCGGACCCACCGGCGCCGCTGCTGCCGGTGGTGGTGGTGGGGCGGGTGCAGATCTCGTCGATGGTGACCTGCGTGTGCAGCTCGATGCGGCCGTCGTCGACGGCGCGGCGCAGCCGCGCGCCCAGTGCCCCGCGTGCGGGTAGTCCGTCGAGGTCACCGCCGCCGAAGGTGCGGGCCACCGACGCGCCCCGGACCGCCCACACGATGCGGGTGGTGGGCCCGTCGGCGGGGTCGTCGTCGGCCAGGGCGACCAGGTGCAGCAGCGTGTTGGTCGCCGAGTGCCCCGCGCCCACGACCAGGGTCCGGCGGCCGGCGAAGCGGGCCCGGTCGGTGCCGAGGACGTCGGGCAGCGGCCCGGCCATCACGGCGGCGGCCTGCTCCTCCCCGAGGGCGGCCAGACCCGAGACGCCCAACGGGTTGCGCTGCTCCCACGTCCCCGAGGCGTCGATGACGGCGCGGGCGTGGTGGTCGACGACCTGCAGGTGTCCGTGGTCGTCGCGGGTGCGGGTGCGGACGAGGAACGGCTGCTCGTGGCGGCCGGCGGCGTGGGTCTTGTCGAGCCCGACCCGGCTGACGGCCACGACCCGTGCGCCGGTGCGGATGCGGGGGGCCAGGGCGGCGGTCGCGGCCAGCGGTGCGAGGTAGGCCTGAACCAGGTCGGTGCCGGTGGGCAGGCCGGTCATCTTCGGGTGCTGCCAGCCGGTGGGTGACAGCAGCCGGGCGGCGGCGGCGTCGACGTCGTAGCGCCACGGGGAGAACAGGCGGATGTGCTCCCAGCCCCGGACCGCGGCGCCGACCTGGTCCCCGGCTTCCAGGACCAGCGGCTCCAGCCCGCGCTCGAGCAGGTGGGCGGCCGCGGCCAGGCCGACCGGTCCCGCCCCGATGACGACGACGGGCAGCCCACGCCCCTCGGTCGTGGGGACCCGCGTGGGCGCCGTCTGCACGGTGGTCGTGGGAGCAGTCATGGCTGGTGCCTCCTGTGGTGCCGGCGCACGCACGGACGCGCCGGTGGCGGCGCGGCGTGGGCGGGCGTGGGTGGTGGCGTGGGTGACGTCGGTGGTGGGTACGTCAGTGGGGGGTCTGGTCGGGCAGCAGCTCGGCGAGCAGGCGCCGGACGTGGGTGGCGATGTCGTCGCGGATGGCGCGCACGGCTTCGACGTTGAGGCCGAAGGGGTCGGCGACGTCCCAGTCCTCGTACCGCTTGCCGGGGTAGATCGGGCAGGCGTCACCGCAGCCCATCGTCACCACGACGTCGGCGGCCTGGACGACGTCGTCGGTCAGCGGCTTGGGGAAGGCCTGGGCCTCGGGGCGGTCCAGGCCGTCCTCGGCGATGACGGCGGCCACGGCCGGGTCGACCTGGGCGGCGGGCTGTGACCCGGCCGAGCGCACGTGCACCCGCCCGCCGGACAGCTCGGTCATCAGGGCCGCGGCCAGCTGGGACCGGCCGGCGTTGTGGACGCAGACGAACAGCACCTCGGGGCGCTCCTCGGCCCAGGTCCCCTTGGCCTGGGCCAGGGCGGTCAGGCGCTCCTCGGCGAAGCGGCCGGCCAGCACGGGCAGGTGGGTGTCGACGGTCGCGGTCCGTCGCAGCGCGGCGTAGGACTCGAGCACCAGCCGCTCGACGGTCTCGGCGCCGACGGTCCCGGCGAACTTCGTGGACAGCTCCGCGGCCCTGCGGTGCAGGACGCGGTCGGGGGCCAGCAGCGCCGGCTGCTGACGGCCGGGGTACTCGATCGTCATCTGCTCCTCCTGCTCGGTGCGTGCGTGCTCGGGGGGCGCGGGTCAGCGGGTGCGGGTGGCGGGGACGGTCGGGTCGCCGGGGAAGAAGCGCCGCGAGGCCCACAGGGAGACGTAGACCAGCCCGACCAGGACGGGGACCTCGATGAGGGGGCCGACGACGCCGGCCAGCGCCTGCCCGGAGGTGACGCCGAAGGTGCCGATCGCCACGGCGATGGCGAGCTCGAAGTTGTTGCCCGACGCGGTGAACGACAGCGTCGCGGTCTTGGCGTAGGACATGCCCAGCGCCCGGCCGGCGACGAAGGAGACGCCGAACATGAGGACGAAGTACGCCAGCAGCGGCAGCGCGATCCGGGCGACGGCGCCGGGCTGGGAGGTGATGGCGTCGCCCTGCAGGGCGAACAGCAGCACGATCGTGAACAGCAGCCCGTACAGGGCCACCGGCCCGATCCGCGGCAGGAACCGCTCCTCGTACCACTCGCGCCCCTTGGCCCGCTCACCCAACGTGCGGGTGAGGAAGCCCGCCAGCAGCGGGATGCCGAGGAACACCAGGACCGACACGACGATGGCGCCCACGGAGAAGTCGGCGCTGGTGGTCGGCAGCCCGAGCCAGCCGGGCAGGACCTGCAGGTAGAACCAGCCGAGGGCGGCGAAGGCCACGACCTGGAACACCGAGTTGATCGCGACCAGGACGGCCGCGGCCTCGCGGTCCCCGCAGGACAGGTCGTTCCAGATCAGCACCATCGCGATGCACCGCGCCAGGCCGACGATGATCAGCCCGGTGCGGTACTCGGGCTGGTCGGGCAGCAGCAGCCACGCGAGGGCGAACATCAGCGCCGGTCCGACGAGCCAGTTCAGCACCAGCGAGGTCACCAGCAGCCGCCGGTCGGAGGTCACCCGGCCGGTCTCGGAGTACCGGACCTTGGCCAGCACCGGGTACATCATCAGCAGCAGCCCGACCGCGATCGGCAGGCTCACGTCGCCCACCTCGACCGCGCTGAGCGCGGCGTCCAGGCCCGGCACCAGGCGGCCCAGCAGCAGCCCGGCGACCATCGCCAGCACGATCCACACCGGCAGGAACCGGTCCAGCGTCGACAGCCGCGCCAGCACCGGCGCCTGCGGTCCCCTCTGGGCGTTCTCTGCGACCAGGTCACTCATGCGGGCAGCTCCTCCATCGACGTGTGTCGATCGCCGACCCTGACAGTGGGCATCCGTGGCTGTCAATATCGACATGGGTGAATGGTCGGTGCACGATGGGCGCCATGGCCATCACGACCGAGACCGTCCCGGCGGCGCCGGTTGCCCTCGCGCCCATCGCGCCTGGCCTGCCGGTGGGGCCCATGGGGGCCGCGGACGTCGCCTGCTGCGCCCCGCTGACGCGCGAGCCCCTCAGCGCCGAGGCCGCAGCCGGGTTGGCGCGCACCCTCAAGGCGGTCGCTGACCCGGCCCGGCTGCGACTGCTGTCGCTGGTGGCCGCGCACGAGGGCGGTGAGGCGTGCGTGTGCGACCTGACCGAGCCGGTCGGGCTGAGCCAGCCGACGGTCTCCCACCACCTCAAGGTGCTCGTCGAGGCAGGCCTGCTGACCCGCGACAAGCGCGGGGTGTGGGCCTACTACGCGATCGTCCCTGAAGCCCTTAACGCCCTGTCCGCGGTGCTGGCCGCCCCCTCCGGCGCGATCGACCGCCCGGCCACGTGACCACCCGCGCCGCCGGTGAGTCCGACCCGGCAGCCGCGCCGCTCGCCGGGTCCGGCGCGCACGACCAGGGCCGTGAGCGGCTGCTCGTCCTGCCGCTGCGCGACCTGGACTGGCCCGAGGTCCGGGCCGTCCACGCCGAGGGCATCGCCATCGGCCACGCGACCTTCGAGTCCGACCCGCCCGACAGCTGGCAGGCCTTCGACGCCGGCCGGGCGGTCGAGCACCGCCTGGTCGCCCACGTCGAGGACGGGCTCCTGCTGGGCTGTGCGAGCGTCTCGCCGGTCTCCACGCGACCGGTCTACGCCGGGGTCCTCGAGCACTCCGTCTACGTCGCCGCCGCAGCCCGTGGCCGGGGCGTCGGCCGCCTGCTGCTGGCCGAGCTGATCGCCTCCACCGAGGGCGCTGGCGCCTGGACCCTGCAGTCCTCCGTCTTCCCCGAGAACACCGCCAGCCTCCGGCTGCACGAAGCCGCCGGCTTCCGCCGCGTCGGGGTGCGGCACCGCGTCGCCCGCATGACCTACGGCCCGCTGGCCGGTACCTGGCGGGACACCGTCCTGCTCGAGCGCCGCAGCACGACTGCTGGCCGCTGACCCCGCGCCCCGCTCCGACGCCTGCCCGACCCATCCGGAGCCGGCCCCGGTCCGGAGCCGGCCCCGGTCCGGAGCCGGCCCCGGGCCGGCCGGCTACCCGCCCACGAGGAGAACCGTCATGACCGCCACCAGCGTGCTGTTCGTCTGCGTCAAGAACGGCGGCAAGTCCCAGATGGCCGCCGGACTGATGCGCAAGGCCGTCGCCGAGACCGGCGGCGACGTCACCATCGCCTCCGCCGGCACCAACGCCGGCGACCGCCTCAACGAGCAATCCGTCCGCAGCCTCCTCGACGTCGGCGTCGACATCACCGACCAGACCCCCCGCCAGCTCACCCCGCAGATGGTCGACGCAGCAGACCTCGTCGTCGTCCTCGGCTCCGAGGCCCACGTCGACCCCGCCCCCGGCACCACCGTCGAGACCTGGGAGACCGACGAGCCCTCCCTGCGCGGCGTCGAGGGCGCAGAGCGCATGGCGCTGATCCGCGAGGACATCGCCGCCCGCACCACCGAGCTCGCCCACCGCCTGACGACCTAACCCTCCGGACTCCCGAGCCAGCGACGTGACTCGTCGAGGTGGTCGGAGGCCCGAAGTTGTGGGAAACCTCCTACGAGACCGTCCGTGGTCGCATTCGATGGTTTGAGGGACAGTCGCCGCGGCTTGGCGTCGGGGCTGCGACACGCCGGGTGCTCGCGTGCCAAAAGTCGTGTCGGAAACCTCGGCGTGCCACAACTCGGTGGTCGACCTTTGCGGCACGGTGGGGGAGTGCCTCACGCCTACGGCTACGCCCGGGTCTCGACGACCTCGCAGGACGCCTCGCTCCAGCACGACGCGCTGACGGCCGCCGGCTGCGCCCGGCTGTGGATCGACGTCGCCTCCGGCTCGCGCGACGACCGCCCTCAGCTGACCCAGCTCCTCGAGCGGCTGCTGCCCGGCGACACCCTCGTCGTCTGGCGTTTGGACCGGCTCGGCCGGTCCCTGCCGCACCTGCTGGCCACGGTCAACGAGCTCGAGGGCAGGGGAGTGGGCTTTCGGTCCCTGACCGAGTCCATCGACACCACCACCGCCGGCGGTCGCCTCGTCTTCTCGATCTTCGGCGCCCTGGCCGACTTCGAACGTCAGCTCATCCGGGAGCGGACCATCGCCGGGCTCGAGGCCGCCCGCGCCCGCGGCCGCGTCGGCGGCCGACCCACCGTCATGGGCCCCGAGCGGATCGAGGCCGCCCGGTCCCTGCTCGCCCAGCCCGGCGCCACCGTCACCGGCGTTGCCGCCCACCTCGGTGTCTCCCGCAACACGATCTACCGCAACGTCCTGGCTTCGCGGGCGACGGGGGAGCAGGGGGTCGGCGGTGGCTCGTGATGAGGCGCCGGTCGGCGGGGCGGTCTTCGTGCTCGACCGTGACGGTGACCTCGACGTCTACGCCGATGCGGCGTACGCGGCTGGGTCGATGGAGTTCCTGATGGTCGAGGACGACGAGTACGTGACCGCCTACCGCGTCGACGGTGCGGTCCTGGCCATCGCGAGCGTGCGGAAGGAGGAGCGCGTGGTGCTCACCCTCACCGGTGAGGTCGACGCCGCCGCGCTGCAGGCGCTGGTCGACGACGCCGTGCGCCGTTCGCCCGCGGGCACCGCCACGGCAGGCGTCGTCACCCCGTTGGACTACGCCGAGGCCTGGTTCGCCGGCGAGTGGAACCGCCGATGGGTCCGGTGGCCTCACTGGTTGGACCGGTGGCTGCACGGCGCGGGCCCGTGGACCCGCGAGCAGCTACAGCCGGCGCACCGCTGACAGCGAGGCCCAGGTTCGCCGCATGGTCGGGACCATCGATCGTCGAGCTCGCCCGCGAGGCCAACCGACTCTCGCGCAGCCACCAGGGCCGTCCGTACGACGCCCCTGAGCGGGAAATCAAACCGGACAGGACTATCGGGACGCCCGCTGCCAAGCGACGCCTCGACGGGTCGCTGACCTGCGGCGTCACCGACAGACGGTCGCTTGGTGGGACCGCCGGGCTCTCCTCCTTGCTGTCGCCAACGCGTGCTCCTGCGACGGGCTCGTCAGCAACCTTCTGGTGAAGGCTCACGACTCGCTCCAAGTTCGGACAGCCCCGACGCCCCACACCCAGTGCGAGTCGCGCCACACCCAGCCCTTGCCCCCCGCGCATCTACTGTGACCACATGACTGAAGCCATAGCGGCTGCCCCACCTGACTCCGCTGGAGCGGCGGTCGTGGGCCGCATCAGCCAAGTGCGTCTCCACGCCTTCAAGAACTATCAGTCACAGGCCTTCAATCTTAGTCCGCTTACGCTACTTGTCGGGCCGAATGGCAGCGGAAAATCCAACGCCCTCGACGCCTTTGCTCTGATGGCGCTCCTTGCGGACGAGCGAGACGTAGCGGATCTCGAGAGGGCTGACAACACTGTCGCCGGTCTCCGAGGCAGTCTTTCGGCTGCCGCCCCGTATGGCAGCGACACCGTTTCGGTGGGATGCAGCATTCAGGTTCCGACGGGGCGCTTTGACTTGGACATTCAGTTTGACGTCGGGGGGCGGCAGCCTGAAATCCAGGATGAGTCCCTGACTTACACCAACGCTCGTGGTCGCGTGCGCCGCTTGTTCCACGCCGCTCGTCGTGCACCTGGTGAGGGCATCTGCGACGTCGAGGTGTATTCGGGGGCGCAACCTAAATTTATGACCATGCTGACTTCGAGGCTGGTCACGCTGCAGGCTGTCAGCAAAGTGCCACAGGACACCGCCGCTAGACGGAGCGTAGCCCGCGACTGCCAGGTCGTGATTGACGCCCTGCGAAACATTTTCGTCCTAGACCCGGTGCCTGGTGAAATGCGCTCCTACGCGCGGATTGGGGAGCCCCCCAATCGCACGGGGTCAACAACCTCAGCCGTCGCCTACGCACTGCGAGACGACGAGACCGCGTGGCCTCGCCTCACCAACCTCATTCGGGGCCTGGTGGGCGAAGGGCTCGACTCCATTCAGTTCGCTGAGGCGACGCTTCCTCGTGTGGGCACCGTCGACGTCATGGTGGCGCTTCAGGAGCAGCCATCGCCCCAAACGCTCACTACCGCCTCAGTGATGAGCGACGGCACTCTTCGCTACCTCGCTATTGTGGCGACCCTGCTTTACCTCGGACGGTCGTCAGGTGGGACGACCGCAGAGCGCCCAGGAGCTAGGACGTTGCTCATCGAGGAGGTGGAGAATGGTCTGTACCCGGCCCAGGCGGCTGCGGTGCTAGACCTCCTGCGGCGCGAGACCGAAGAGCGGGGATTGACCCTCATCGCCACGACGCACAGCCCCGCGCTGCTGGACGCACTCACCCCTGACGACCACCGTGGCGTTCTGACCTGTACGAAAGACTCGACAACTGGGCAGGCGCGGCTTGCAAGCCTCGTCGAACACCCCAACTACCTTTCGATTGCTAGTCAGGGGCGTGTCGGTGAGGCTGTGGCGGCCGGTGAACTCGACGTACAGCCGACCAAGCCGCCGACAGCCGAGGCAGCGCTCGACTACTTGGATCGGTTAACTCCTAGCCCTGAGGGTCGATGATGCAGATCGACCTCATGGATAGTTCGGTCCTCATCAATGTGATCGGCATCAGAATGGAGGCCCAGGACGTTGACGCGGTTCGTCAAGGACTCGCTGAGCGCATACGCGGTAGCGTTCGCGTACAGATACCTGTTGCCGCCGTCATCGAAACGGCACAGCACGTCCAGCGCATCCCTGCCGGCAACGGCGACCACCGACGGGCGTGTGCCGAAAAACTCAGTGGAGTGATAAAGGACGCGTTGCGCGGCGAGGCGCCGTGGGCCTTCCGTGGCTTACATTGGGACGAGGCGTTACTGCGCGACTTCCTGGACCAGGCGCCCCCGGTTCCAAACTATGTCGACGCCATGAGCACACGTGCTCACGAGGCGGGAGACCTGCTCATCCTTAGCGAGCTCCGCCGGCTCCGTGCCAGCTACCCCCAGGATGTTGTGCAGATTGGCGTATGGACGTTGGATGACGGCCTGCAAAACATTGTTGACCAGCTCCCTGGCGCGGCGCGGCGCCGTTAGGGACGCCGGGGCAGTTATCGGCGCTTGCAAGACTCGAGTGACAACTGCCTCTCGACCGGCTCGTCAAGGGTGCGCTCTGGCTCTAGGCGCCTAGGCATTTGACCAGCTCCACATGTCGATCGTTAGCGGGACAATGACCGGCCCGCCATCGTCACCCGGCGGGGGTACGGCAGGGAGGTCAGGCGTCCCATGGCTCGACTTCAGGAAGCTGCTGCGGGTCGGCGAGCAGTCCTTGGCAGGTCCGCACTGTCACCTGCGTGAGGACGGGCACCCAGTGCTCGAGATCGTCTGCCGTCGTGATGGGCAGCCCTAGGTCGTACCGGTTCCAGGTGTTGTCCCAGTCGAGCCATGCACTGGATTGCTCCATCGTGTCGGGACCTTGTGCTCGGCGCTCCTCGAGGTCCCTGTTGACCTGTTGCCATTCGGCGTTAGTCAGCATCCGCCCGATGTCCCAGCGCCAGTCGACGAGGTAGCCGGTGACGGCGTCCCGGCCGAGGTGCAGGTTGACGTCGACGAAGAGGTCACGCGCCCCATCGCGGGAGCGCACTGACAGATGAACCTCCAAGTTGTGGCCGCTGTCGAGCGCGCGGCGCCACGTGTAAGGGCCGTGCTTGGTCAGCCCGAGAGCCTTGAGCTCCGCCCGGAGGCTGTCGCGGACGCGCTTCTTGACGACATCGGTGGGGACGGCCGAGCGTGGCGGAGCGATGTGGTCGGCATAGCTCGAGCCGTCATCGAGCGGTAGGTACACATCGCCGCCGTTGTCGCCCTGCAGGTCGAACACGACGAGGCCGTGGCGGTGGGCGGCGTCTGTCAGCCGGGCGAGGTCGTGGCCTGAGCTTGAGTTGGTCATGTTCAGGTGCATCAGAGAGCCGCCCGCTTCGACGTCTTCGCTGGGCTCCGAAGCCCAGACTTCGTCGTCCGGTAGGACTCGGCGCAGCTCCTCGAGGAAGGCCAGCAGTGGCGGTGCTGCCGGGGTGCTGTCTTGAGCCGCAGCGCACAGTTGCTCGTAGCGTGCCAACGCCTCAGCGTTGTCCGCCGGTTGAGGGCCCACCCACACCGCCACGTCGTAGGACATGAGGTGACGGTACGGAGCCAAGCCTCAGCGCAAGGCGTGCCCGCTTGTCGTCAGTGGCGCGGTGGCGATCGACGTTCGGTCTGCCGTCCCAGCTGACGATCGTCAGCGGGACGCTGACCGGACGACGATCGTCAGCGGGACGCTGACCGGCCAGCGATCGTCAGCGGGACGCTGACCGGCCAGCGATCGTCAGCGGGACGCTGACCGGCCAGCGATCGTCAGCGGGACGCTGACCGGCCAGCGATCGTCAGCGGGACGCTGACCGGCCAGCGATCGTCAGCGGGACGCTGACCGGCCAGCGATCGTCAGCGGGACGCTGACCGGCCAGCGATCGTCAGCGGAACGGGCATTGGTCGGTTGGTGAGGGCCTCAGGCCGGCGCGTGTGGTGGGCTGGCGTCGTGGTCTCGCGCACCGACGTCCCCGACGCTGCTGGCCTTCTCATGCACGGAGCATGGGGTCTTCGACCCTGGGACGGGCAGCCCCTTCCTGTGGACCAGAGAGACCTGCCTTCGTCATACGTGCAGCTTCGTGACGCGGAGCAGGACCGCGTCATGGAGGCGGCACTGGCCGCCCTCTTCGACTGGACCAAGGACATTGGCTGTACGCACGTCCGTGCGGAGGTCCCGCTCGAGCGCGACCGCCAAGTCCTGACCGACGCGGGCCTGAGGGGCCACGGACGTGGAGTCGCTGAAGGTCGGTTTACCAGCGAGGTCGCGCGGGCCCTCCTGCTGGTGGGCATGCCTGAGCGGATCTGGGTCTGGCGCCATGGCGCATTGGTGATCTACGTGCACGAGACCTGGGACTCGGTCGTCGTGACGGCCGATGTGGACGCGATCGAGAATCTTCGCGGTCGGATAGCTGAAGCGGTGACTCCCTGAGCGGGCACACGAGGCCTACCGGGGGGACCTGAGGCCAACCATGACGCGACGCTGAGGGCTGGGTGCTGCCGTCGGTGGGAACGAGGCGGTGACCGGCCAGCGATCGTCATCCGGGACGTAGCCGCGTGGCCTGAGTAGCGCACTCACCCCACTGGGCAGAGCAGCGGCGCCGGCCACGAGGGCATGCCAGGTGCCCGCTTGCGCCTGCGGCGGTCAGCTCGGCGCCTGGGCGGTCGACCGGCAGCCACGTTGAGAGACTCGGCCGTATGTATCCCGTGGTGGTGCGCCGTCAGCTCAATCGTTGGGCTGGCTTCCTCAGCGGCTTCGGGGTGCTGGCGTTCACGGTCGCCACGGATCGGTTCTTTGCGTGGCGCTCAAGCCCGGACACCCCACCGCCGACCTCACTGCAGGTCCTTCTCGACTACGGGTGGGTATTCCCCGCCCTCAGCGTCGTCCTCCTCACACTTGGCGCGCGCCCGCGTATCGACGTCTGGCCCGACCACCTGATCGTTCGAAACTTGATCAGCGATACCACTGTGCCGCGTCAGGCGTACCTCGGTCTGAGCGAGGGCTTCCCCGGCTGGATGAGGCTACGTACAACTGGCGGACAGGTGTACGCCTGGGCTCTAGGCGTCGACGACCATGAGGAGGTCCCAGCAGAGCGGGACCTTCTGACTGAGGCTTTCCTCAACCATCCCACCGCCAGCCTTACAACGCGTGCCGCCCGACGGGTGAGCAGACGCCCCCGAAGTCCAGAGTGGTACGAGATGGTCCTCTGGATGACCTGGATCGCGTATATCGCAGCGGCTCTGCTGCCCTAAACCAGCCGAAGTTGAGCTTTCCGGCGGCCCACAAGCGACGTTCTGACCGGTCGCCGGTGACGGCCGCCCGGCAGCGCGCCTGCGGCCGTTCGAGGCCAGCGCCGCCGCTACACCGTGCCGTCCCACTGACGATCGTCTGCGGAGACCGGGGGAGCGGTCGTCAGCTGCCTCGTGGGGTGTCGCCGGGGGGAGCGGAGAACTTACGGACGCCGAGCCCCCGCGCAGTGCTGAGGAAGTACGGGTCCAGGCTTTCGGGGCGTCCGATGATCCGGAGCTCATCGAGGCTCAGCTGCTTGAGGGCGTCGATGTCGTCGACGGCGTAGCAGTGCTCGAGGAACAGGCGCCGGAGCGTGGGGGAGCGGGTGAGCTCGCTGAAGGAGGTCAGCGGCGTCCGCCCGTACAGGTCCAGGCGGTCGAGCCGGGTGTAGGCGGCGACGCCGGTCAGGTCGAGGTCGCGGCCGCCGGCGATCTCCAAGGAGGTGAGGGTGTCGGTGCAGGTCAGGACCGGGATGGTCGTGAGCTTGCGGGCACTAAGGAGCCGCAGGTGCTCGAGTGGTGCGGTGAGGCGGGCCGTGAGGTCTCGGGGTGGCTGCTCGAGCATCAGGTCGCGCAGGACAGGGGAGGCCAGGACCGGGTCAAGCGCGGGGAACCAGGGCCCGCCGTACTCGTGCAGCCGATCGGCGACGTGGGTCAGCGGCGGCCCCTGGGGGTGCGGGCGCCCGACGAGGGAAAGGCTCCGCAGGCGGGTGAAGTGCTGCAGCGCGCTGAGGTCTTCGCACTCATGCCCGGCGACGAACAGTTCTTCCATGCGGCCGGCGATGGGCATCAGCCAGTCCAGGCCGTGGTGTCCCTGGGGCATCTGCAGGACGTAGACCCGCGCCGTGATTCGCGCGAGGGCGCGTAGGTGCCCGGGCCGGGGCTCCTCGCTTCCGTCGACGACGACGTGCAGACGGCCACCGGCAAGGCTGAGTCGTGATGAGGGCAGCACCAGCCCACCCTCACAGTTGGCCTGGGGGCTGGGGCTGCTGCACGAGCAGGTCACGGTCGGGGTCCGGCGATAAGGAGCACGTGGGCGTGCCGCGGACCCACCCGCCGTCGCTGGCCGGCCCCGGCCGGCTCGCCCTGTTGGTGCTAACGGTTCCAATGATGACAACGCCAGCAATAGCGCCGCCCATCGACCGCAGGCACATGCGGCCGCCGGGCTCCTCTCGTGTATAGCCGATAATTTAGGTTTTGACATTGTCCCTGTTCGGGGCCGTGTCGGCCTCCCCCGGTTCTGCGGGGTCGCCCACGTCGTGCTGGCGTTCGGTGCCGGTGTCGAAGAACGTGTCGAGGTAGTCCTCGGGCTCGAGGTCGCTGCCGCGGATGAGGGAGAAGACCTCGGCGCCGTCGCCGGGCGTGTCGGAGAGCAGGTATGCCTGGGCCAGGCCGACGTACTCAGTCGGGTCGGCCGGCGGGGTGCTCAGTATCGCGGCGTACTCGTGCGCCTCGGCCTCGGCGCGCTCGACGGCCTCGTCCATCGAGGACGTCCGCCAGAGCGTGACCCGCTCCTCGTACATCCCGGTGCCGTCGAGCTCGGAGTGGAAGATGCAGCGCACGGCGACCCAGCCGGAGGACTGCGGGGTGCCCGGCAGCAAGTCACTCATCTGGTCTCCGTGGGTGCGGCTCGCGCTGGCGTTGCGTGTGGTGTTGCTCGTGTCAGTCGGGCAGCTGGGCGAGTGCATCCTGCAGTCCGGGGTAGGCCGAGTTCTCGGCCAGGACACGCTCGAGGTCCTTGCGGGCCAGGGACCGCTTGTTCTCGGCGAGGTAGGTGTTGGCGCGCTCGAGCCATGCCCGGTGGCGTAGCGCCGGCGGCCTGGAGCGCACGCGCAGGGCCTCCTTCAAGGCCTCGCGGGCAGCGGTGAGGTGACCCTGCTCGCGCAGGGCGACGCCCCGCTGGACCAGCAGGTAGGTCGAGGGCTCGTCGAGGTTGGTGAGCCCGTCGGTGAGCTCGACGATCGCTGCCCAGTCGCCGCCTTCGGCGTACAGCTCGGCCAGGCTCACCGCTGCGGTCGTCGAGGGGGTCAGGGACTCGACGACGTCGATGGCCGCGCTGCGGTCACCGGCCTGCTGGTGCAGCTCTCCCAGGAGCAGCCCGACGGCGTCGCGGTCCAGGGGCAGCTCGGCGGTCACGCCGTCGGCGACTTCCAGGTCTAGGACCTGGCCGGGCAGGTACTTGGTGACGAAAGCGTCAGTGGCGGGGTCGAAGCCCGAGGCGAACACCTCGGCGACCAGGCCGCGGGCGTGCTCGTAGGCACCGGCGGGGACGGCGCCGCGGATGGCTTCGAGGAGCGCAGCGACCGGCCTCGCCTGCGGGTGCGCCTGCCCGACGGCGACCAGCCGGGAGACGTCGTCGGCTTGCTTGACCGCGGCGCGGTGAAGCTCCTTCTCCCATCGAGGAGCGAAGAGCCCCGGAGACGCCGCGACGGGAGCGAGCGCGGCTGTGCCGGGGACCGTCCGAGCGCGTCCCGGGGCGCTCGAGGACGAGGACTTCGGCTTTGCGGTGCGCCGGGCGCCGGAGGTGGTGCTGGTGTGGGAGATCCCCGAGCCCGGGATGCCGACGGTCCGGGTGACCCGTCCCGAGGAGTGCGCCGAGACCCGGGCCCCGCGCGTGCCGGCGCTGACACCGACCCCACGGGGGGTCACCGTCATCCGGACCCCAGGCGCGAGCTTGAACGACTTCCTGACCCGGAACCCCACGACTCCCCCGTCCTGCCGCGGTCGTCGGCGACCCGCAGCCTCACCATCCTGACCCAGCTCAGGCGCCGGCACCTCGAGGTCGCGCCGACCAACCAGCAAGAGCCGCCTACCGGGTTGGTGCACCGGTCGCGGTGCTAGACGCCGGTGACCAGCCGTAGGGGCTTGGTGGGCAGGGGGCGTAGGCCGTCGCGGGCGTACACCTCGGCGTGCCGGGCGGAGGCGGCCTGGACGCGCACGGTCGCGCCGGGTGGGACGAGCGCGCGGACGTGCTGGTGGACGAGCGCGAGCCCGCCGGTGGGCAGGCGGGAAGCGACGCAGTCGACCTGCCAGCCGGCGCTCTTCCATCGGCGCCGGTCCGCGGCCTTGTCACCGGCGGTCGCGCCCGCGGCGGCGGGCTCGCGTGATGTCGCCGTGACGACGGCGAGCTGGCTGATCAGCAGCGCGGTGACGGTCGCGAGAATCACTGCGCCGCCGACGATAACGACCACGGCGCTGGCGAGAGTTTCGTCGGCGAGGCCGGCGATGACCCCGGCGGTCAGAGCGGCGACGACGAGCAGGAAGAGGGCGAGGCGCGCGGCGGTGCGGGCTGCGGCCTGGCGTGTGCGGGAGGTGAAGGAGGCGACGACGCGGCGGTCAGCGCCGTGGTGCAGCCCGGGCAGGCACATCAGCAGCAGGACCCACATCGGCACTCAGGCGACAGCGACGGCCGTACGCACCGGCCTGGGGAGCCGGGTGCCGGCGAAGGCCCACGACACCGTCCAGACCACCCCGGGCACGTCGGGCAGGCGCACCGGTCGCATCAGGTCGGCACGCACTCGCTCAGGTTAGGGAGGGCCCGAGGGCCCTTGCACTACCTCGCGCAGCGAGGCTCAGTCGGCTCAGTCGGCTCAGTCGGCTCAGTCGGCTCAGTCGGCTCAGTCGGCCCAGTCGGCCCAGTCGGCCCATCGGCGGGTCGTCGGAGGCGGCCGGCGCCCCGCCCGGGTGCTAGAGAGCCGGTGTGGGTGACGACGGGCCGGTGCCGGCCGGGATGCCGTGGTGGTGCCGGCTGCTGGTCGTGGTGCCGCTGGTGGCCGCGGCGGTGGCGCTGTGGGGCAACGGCGGGCAGGACCTCTTCGAGGTGACTCTCGGGGCGGCTGTTGCGTACTGGGTGACCGGGAGTGTCGCCCGGTGGCTCCTCGTGCGGCAGGGACGTCCGGAGGAGGTCGCGCGGCGCTGGGTCGACGAGGGCCTGGGGCAGCGCTGGATGATCTGGCCGGTGCTCGCCTTCACGGTCTGGGCCACGGCCGACGCGGTGCGGGCGGCCCAGTCTCCGGTGGGCAGCTGGTGGGACTGGGGCTTCGTCGTTTTCTGGGGCGTCTTCTGGCTGTTCGTGGTGGCGTTGGCCGCCGGCGCCCTGCGCGACTGGTGGCGCCGCCGCGCGTCGTGACGGCCGCAGCTCTGCCCCGTCCGTTCCCGATAGATGCCAGCAGCCGCTGTTCGGCGCGAGAGGCGCACCGGCTAGGTCTCGGGGCGGACGGTACGCACACGGGCGCGGGCATGGACAAGGGCAGGGACGACGAGGGGGAGCGGGATGAGTGAGTCCGACGGCATCGAGGACGCCTTCGAGGGTCAGCTGCGGATGGGGCTGCTGATTGCCGGGCGGGTCGCCGAGGAGCTCGCGCGTCAGCGCGAGCAGGCCGCCCGCACCGCCGAGCAGCAGTCCGCCCAGGCCGTGCGGGACCTGCAGGAACGGGCCACCGCCGAGCGGACCACCGCCCGCGCCGTCCTGGTCCCGCTCGAGCGGACCGCGTGGTGGGACCGCGCCCGCCCCGCCGACATCGAGACCGCCTGGCAGACCGCCCGTCAGTGGGCCGACGTCGAGCCCGACGCCGCCCGCGCTGCTGAAACCATCCGCGAGCAGGTCCGTATCCGCTACGGGATCGACGTCGACGCCCTCGAGGCCGACCATCGCGAGTCGGGAGGGCGCGGGAAGGCCCTCGCCCGGGCGCTCGACGACCGCGCCGCGCAGGCCACCGCGCAGGCCCAGCAGCAGCGTGTCGAGGCGGAAAAGGAGACGGTCGTGGCGACCCTGCTCGCCGGCGAAGCCGCCGACGAGCGCGCCGCCGCGGGCGCGACGCCGACCACCGGTGACACCGCCCGCCCCGGCATCAATGAAGGCGTCCACCGCGACCTCGCGGAGCACGCCGACGGCAGGGCGGCCGCAGCCCTGAAGGACGCCGACGCCGCCGATTCAGCTTCGGCAGTTACCCGTGTGGAAGCGGGCTACGTCATCGCCTCAGCGGCTCAGGCGCCGACGTACGACAGCCCGCAGCGGCGTGCGGCCACCGCCCGCGACCTCCACGCCGGCGTGGGCACGGAACACTCCGAGGCCGTCGAGGCGAAGATGACCGCGGACGTGGCGAACGCGCGACCCGCCGGCGACGCCGCCAGCGCCGCCGGTCGAATTACCGCCCGGACCGGACGCCAAGGGACACCCGTTGGTCGTCAGCGCGGGCAGGCCCACGGCGTCGAGCGGTAATCAGGGCTGTAAGGCTCCTGTCGAGGTCGCCGCACCCTCCGTCGGGCAGGTCCTTGTCTCAAGAGAGGCATGCGACGGGCCGATGCCCTCCCGGCGGCCAGGGCCGTCAGAGGCAGGGCGTGGGCGGTTGAGTGCCGGGCGCCGCAACATCCAGGCGAGGACGACAACGTGGCAAGCGCCGTCTATCCGTGGCAGTACCGCTGGCTGCACGCTCATGTCCGGCGCGCCGGCCCAGTCAGGGACGCCCATCTCCCACTCGGCGAAGGTCTACACGTCCTCTACGGGCGCAACGGTGCGGGCAAGAGCAGCGTCCTGAACGCCCTCATGGGAAGGGCTGACGCGGCCGTGGTGGTGGAATCCACCCGCCTGGACGAGGCGTACGCGCATAAGGTTCCGCCGGAATACCGCTTCGACGTCCAGAGTCACTTGGTCAACCTTCTGACTGATGTGGTGCAGCGAGCCTCCGCATTCGAGCTGCCAGCTTCATCGCCGACCTTCGACGTCTCAGACGTCGAGGCCCTCGCCGACGAGTTTATTGCGAGTCCCTATTGGGTGATCGACGGCTCATCGCTTTATCCTGTGGTGCGTCTGAGCGAGGAGACCCCTATTGCCTCGCGCGCCGCCGCCTTCAGTGCCGCTGTCTACGACGCGTGGGAGAAGACCACATCGCCGGATAATGAAGACGGGGACCACGACCTCGCTACATGCAAGGAGAATTGGGTTCCGGTCAGGGACCTCTGGACCGAGATGCTCGACGGACGCCCCTTTCAATCGCTCGACCGCCCACCCTTCGTATGCATGCCGTACGTCTGGGCTTCCGAGGAGGTCCTCGGAAGCGTCGTCATGGGTTCAAGCACGTCGATCCTGGCCGACGTGGCCAAGACCCACGATCCGGTCGACGTCGGTGAGGCCACGGTCGCCGCATTCACTGAGGTCGCCACTCGATCGGGCCTCACGAGAGAGACTCTCCGTGCCGACTACTGGGAGTCAGCGCCCTTCTGGGACGCCTGCGATGCTCTGGAGGAGCAGGTCAACGGAATCTTCGCCTCTCTCCTCATGGACGCGCCCGTCCTCAAGTTGACCCGCCATGAGCCCCTCGACTGGCTGATGAAAGGCCTGGTCGAGTGGCAAGTGCAGGGCATCACCGAGAAGTACTCAAGCGGTCTCCTGTCCCTCGACTGCCTGTCCTCGGCCGAGAGTCGATGGGCACGGATCGCGATCGCCGTGGCGATCGACCATTTGCTCGACCACTTCACTGTCCTCCTGCTCGACGAGCCGGAGTTGGGACTCCACCGCACGGCTGAGAGTCACATGGTGCGAGGGCTCTCGGACATCGCGAGTGGTCGATCTAGCTTGGTGGTGGTGGCCACACACTCACCGGAGATGCTCGACGCGCCGGGGGCGCGGCTCCATCACGTGAGCAGCCCCTCGAAAGCAGAGGCAAGCGGCATCAGTTCGCTCAAGAGCGTGGAGGTTGAAGACCTCAAAGCGCTCGGGCTCAACACCGCGGACCTCCTCCGCCGTCACAAGGTCTTCCTCCTCGTCGAGGGCCTTCACGACCAGATCGTGCTCGACGAGTGGTTCGCCGAGGAGCTCGCGGAAGCGAGAGTACAAATCGTCCCCCTGCACGGGGGGGCGCGATTGGCGGCGTCGATCGACAGTTTCATGACCTTCGAGTACACCGACGCCAAGATCATCGCGGTACTGGACAACGTCAAGGCCGTACACGTCGAGAACGTCTGGCGACAAGGGTGTGAGGTGCTCGCCCGTGAAGGCGCGGCGGCGGCCGGGGACTTCATGAGGGCGGAGTTGGGACCGCGCGCGAAGTCCGAGAATAGATACATCGCTGACTTCTTCGCCGCTGCCGCACTGAAGGGTGACGTGCTGTCGAAAGTGCAGGTGACCGGTTTGACCGAGGCCGACGTCCTCCACTACCTCCCGGTCAGCGCCTTCACTCCCCGCGGCGCGACCGGCATCCGCTCCTGGGCCGACGTCAAGTCGGCGCACGCCTCCAGCGGAACCAAGAACAACAATGTGAAGCAGTGGATGACCGGACGGTACGGGGCGAGCTTCGACGAAGCGGCGATCCGGAGAGCCGCGCGACTGGTCGAACGTCCCCATGACGACTTCTACGCACTACTGGAGCTGTGTAAGCGCATCTCGCGGTGAGCCGGGCCCGTTGACCCCAGCCGGAGTGGGCTCGTCCCGCACAACGCTCACGCCAGCGTCCACGCCCGGCGAGTGAGGACGTTGCCTCGACGCGTCGCACGGCCAGGTGCCCCCGGCGGCGCTGGGTGGCTGAAGGTCACGCGCCGCCGACGTACGACCTGCAGACGTCCGCCGAAGTCCGGAGCCGATCCGCGACGTCGGCGTGGACCTGCGCCCACGCCAGCCGGTCGCTCTCCCACTCTGGCTGGGGGACGCCCGCCCACCACGACACGTTGGCGTTGAGGAGCAGTGGAGCAACGGACACCCGTTGTGGGGCGAATTCTGGTTGCGTTGTCTGTCGTCCGGTCAGCTACCGGTGGGGCGTAGGCACCAGGCTCGCGTCGTCAGCGCGATGAGGGCGGCGGGGCTGCCGGCTGTCGTCACGGCGACCAGGGTGTGCAGGGCAGTGGTCTCTGCGCCGCTGGCCACCAGTGCGGTGCAGGTGCCGGCGGCCAGGCAGGGGGCGGCGGCGACCAGTAGGCGGTCGGGAAGGCGTCGGCGCCCGTGGTGGACGAGCAGCGCGGTGACGACCTGGGTGAGCTCGCCGGCCGGCAGCCCGAGGTAGAGCCCGAAGAAGGGCAGCTTGGAGGAGTACTCGCCGCGCCAGTCCGCGGGGGTGTTGAGGATCAGGCCTGCGAGCAGCCCGACGACCGCTCCGGCGCTGAGGCCGACGAGCAGCAGGCGGGCCGTGGTCGTGATGCCGCGGTCAGCACTGCCGCGGACCCCGAGGGGTGAGGTGGTCGCGGCACGTCGGCGCGAGGCCACCGGGGCATCGCAGCACACCGGGCGCGGCGTGGACGGGGAAGTTGGTCAGGTGCCGGTGATCTGGTCGACCAGGCCGCGGAGAGTGGACTCGTCGGTGGGCCCGGAGATGCGGCCGGCGACGCGGCCCTCGGCGTCTAGGACGAGGGTGGTGGGGGTCGCGGTCGGCGACAGGACGCCGCGCAGCGGCAGCAACGCTGCACCGTCGCTGGCCTCGAGCGAGGGGTAGCCGATGCCGAATTGCTCCTCGAACGCGAGGCCCTGGGCGGCGCCGTCGCGGATGTTGATGTCGAGGAAACGGACGCCGTCGTCGCTGGTCCGCTCGGCGACCGCGGCCAGCGCCGGGGCCTCCTCGCGGCACGGGCCGCAGCCGGCCCACCAGCTGTTGAGGACGACCGGGGCGCCGCGCCAATCGGTGATGTCGACCAGCTGGCCCTGCAGCGTTGTGCCAGACAGTTCGACGGGCTCGGTGCGCTCGATCTCCGGGAGCAGGACGACGGAGTCGTCACCCGCGGCGTAGCCACCCTCCTCGGCGGTGAAGCCGGTCATCGAGGTGGCGCACCCGGAGAGCAGCACGATCGCGGCGGCGGTACCGGCCGCTCGACGGCGCTGAGAAGTCACCCGCACAGGGTCTCCTACCCGGTCATTAGCGTCTCGCTCACGGTGGGCTCGCGGAGCGTGCCGGATGCCGATCGTCAGCGGGTCGCTGACCGGATGACGATCGTCAGCGGGACGGTGTGGGGGAGGAGCGTCGCCCTCCAGCGGCGAGCTTCAAGGGTTGGCGACGGCGTCCTCGTCGACAAGCTGCTCGCCCAGTGTCGCGGTGCGCTCGATCACATGGAAGGTGACGGAGCGGTTGCCCAGCCGGTACCAGTCGAGCTGGCGAGCCACCTCGCCCGGATCGGTGATGGCGGTGCTGACCCGGGCCCAGCGCCCGCCGCGGGTCATGACGATGTCCCACTCGCGGCTGATGGTCTCGGCCAGCTCCAAGGACCCCGCGGCGCGGGTTCGCTGGGCATCGGGAAGAGGCACGCGGCCCAGTCTCGCGGGCGACGTCGGTCGCCGGGGGCTTGACTCCCGCCCCACCGTCAATAAGTCTTGACGGTATGGCGGACGTGGAGGCGCTGGCGAGGTCGAGCGCGGCGAGCATCGGCGCGCAGGCGTACGCGGTGATCGTGCCGCGGCTGGAGGCCGGGCAGGGCCAGCTCGCGCTCGAGGCCGTCGCGGCCGCCCGCGCGGGCCTGGACGTCCTCGAGCGCCAGGCGGTGGCGACGGCCCGCGAGCAGGGCAGCTCCTGGGCCGGTATCGGGTCGGCGCTGGGGATCAGCAAGCAGGCCGCCCAGCAGCGCTTCGGCGCCGTCGCCCCGGGGCCGGCGTGAATGCCGCCGCCTCGTCGGCCGGCGGGACACAGGCGTCCACGCTGCCCGAGCTGGACGTCGCCCGGGTCGAGCGCTGGTGCGCCGCCCGGGTGCCCGAGCAGGCGCTGCACCAGGTGCGGGTGGAGTGCGAGGTCGCCCCGCGGCACCTGACCATCGTCGAGCGCCGCGCGCCCTACGACGAGGAGCAGTTCGGGCCGGAGTGGACCAGCTTCCCGATCGCCCGGCTGCGGTACACCAAGACCCGCGGCGAGTGGTCGCTGTACTGGCGCGACCGCCACCTGCGCTTCCACGCCTACGACGACCGGTTCGCCTTCGCGCCCTCCCGCGACGTCGAAGCCCTGCTGGCCGAGGTCGACCGCGACCCCACCAGCATTTTCTGGGGTTGACCGGCCCCCTCGGGCCCTGGCCGGTAAGCGCCGATAACTGACATTAGGACATAGCGGCTTTTCAGAGGAAGCGCGCGTCGTGTCCGCGACTACTTCTCTCCCCGCCGAGAAGTCGGGTGAACCATCGCCGCGTGTGTCGTCGCGGGACCTGTCGTCGGTGGCGGGCCTTGGCGGCGCGTTCGTCGGCGGCCAAGTCGTCGAGGCGGGCGACGGGCTCGAGGAGGACCTGCCGGTAGGCGTCGGCGTCGAAGGTGAAGGTGCCGGCGGCGGACAGGTCGAGGTCGTCGGCGGGTTCGTAGCCCTTCTCGTGGCGCAGGGCGGACCAGGTGACCTGCCCCGGGCGGGTGTGGTCGACGTGGACGGTGATGGCTCCGCAGCCGAGGTCGCCACACTCCGGGCACACGTACAGCGGTAGCCGTCCTGGTCCCAGTGGCCAGAAGTCGTCGTCGCGGGGCTCGACCCCGGCCAGACGTCGCAGGTCCGCAGCGGCCGACGAGGGGCGGGCGAGGTCGGCCACGCTGGGCATATTG
Organism: Pseudokineococcus lusitanus; assembly: GCF_003751265.1. Taxonomy (NCBI): domain Bacteria; kingdom Bacillati; phylum Actinomycetota; class Actinomycetes; order Kineosporiales; family Kineosporiaceae; genus Pseudokineococcus; species Pseudokineococcus lusitanus. Next base: position 152,409 of record NZ_RJKN01000002.1, on the reverse strand, counting down.
AGAGGGTCTTCGACCCAGGAGGTGTCGGGGTCGCGCGCCGGGGTGGCGGCCAGCCGCTCGGACAGCGCGACGCCGTCGACGACGAACTCGAGCTGAAGACGCGGTCCGGTGGCCCAGGGCTCGTCACGGGCGCGCGCACCCATGCCGGGGCCCGGAGGCAGGCGTGGGACCTCGACGAGCTCGAGGACGGCCCGGCGTCCCGGACCCGTGGGGGTGCTCACCCGCTCAGTCTCCGTGACCGGCCCCTGGCGGGGTGCGGGGGAGTCGTGTGGGGGTGGCTGACGATCCGGTGCCGGCGGGGGTGCCCTCGTGGTGCCGGCTGCTGGTCGTCGGGTCGGCGGTGGCCGCTGGCCCGGCGCTGCTGGGCGGTGGTGCGCGGCACCCGTCCACCGTGCTCGTCCGGGGCGTCGTGACCTCCGGGTGACAGGGCGGTAGCTCGGTGGTTCCTCCGCGCCATGGGCATCCGGGGTGATCGCGCGGCGCTGGGTCGACGAGGGGAGTGGGCCCGGACCGGGTGATCCGGCCGATGGTCGCCTTCGGGGTGTGGGTCACCGTCGACACCGTGCAGGGGGCCACAAGTCCGGCCGGCGACTGCGGGGCTGGGGCCTCGTGGTTCTCCTCGGCCGTACGTGGCCCTCCGGTGTCGCCCTGACCGGTCGGCCGCGATCGGGCGACGGCCCACATCGCCGTGACGGCGCGGCGAGTGGCCGGACCCCTCGGGTCCCTCCTCAGGGCTCCAGGCGGTACCCGACCCCCGGCTCGGTGAGCAGGTGCCGCGGCCGCGCGGGGTCCGGCTCGAGCTTGCGGCGCAGCTGCGCGACGTAGACCCGCAGGTAGTGGCCGTCGCCCGCGAGGTGGGGCCCGCGGAGCTCGCCGAGCAGGAGCTGCTGCGGCACCACACGTCCCGGCGCGCGGGCGAGCACCTCGAGCAGGTGCCACTCCGTCGGCGTCAGGCGGACCGGCTCGCCGTCGCGGACGACCAGCCTCCGGTGCAGGTCCACGGTGAAGGACGCCGTCGTGACGACGGGGGCGGCGGCCTCGGCCGGACCGCGGCGGACGGCGGCGCGCAGCCGGGCCAGGAGGACGTCCATCCCGAAGGGCTTGGTGACGACGTCGTCGGCCCCGGCGTCGAGCGCCTCCACGGCGTCGTCGCCGGTCGAGCGGGCGGTGAGCACGAGGACGGGCACCTGCGACCAGCCGCGCAGGGCCGCGAGGACGTCGAGGCCGTCCATGTCCGGCAGGCCGAGGTCGAGGACGACGACGTCGGGGTGCGCCTGCGCGACGGCCTCCAGGCCCGCGGCCCCCGTCCCCGCCGTCGTCACCTCGTAGCCGGCGGCGCGCAGGGTGATGGCCAGGGCCCTCGCCAGCGCCCGGTCGTCCTCGACGACCACGGCGCGCGTCACCGGGCCGCCCCGGCGGCCGCGGGGGTCGAGCCGGTGTCCTCGGGCGGCGCGTCGAGGGGCAGCCGCAGGACGAGCGTGAGCCCTCCGCCCGGCGTCGCCTCGGCGTCGAGGGAGCCGCCGTGCGCCTCGGCGAAGCCGCGGGCCACGGCGAGCCCGAGGCCGGACCCGCCGCTCGAGCGGGCGTCGGTCCGCTCGTCGGCCCGCAGGCGCTCGAAGGCCGTGAAGATCTGCTCGAGCCGGTCCTCGGGGACGCCGGGGCCGCGGTCGACGACGTGCACGTGGAGCTCGCGCCCCACCTGGCCGGCGGCCACGACCACGGGCTCGCTCGGCGGGGAGTGGCGGACGGCGTTCTCCAGCACGTTGCCGAGGCAGCGCACGAGCAGGCCGGCGTCGGCCGGCACGAGGGGCAGCTCCTCCGGGACGTCGAGGCGCACGCGGCGGGCACCCTCGTCGGGCAGGCCCGCGACCGCGCGGGGCACCACCTCGTCCAGGGCCACGGGCCGCCGCCGCAGGACGAGGACGCCGGCGTCGAGACGGCTCATGTCGAGGAGGTCGTCGACGAGCGCCTGCAGCCGGTCCGCGGAGGCCTCGACGTCGGCCAGCAGCTCGGCCCGGTCGGCGGCGTCGAGCTCGACCCCCTCGAGGCGCAGGGCGCTGACCCCGGCCTTGACCCCGGCCAGCGGCGTCCGCAGGTCGTGGGACACGGCGGCCAGCAGGGCCGTGCGGACGCGGGTCAGCTCGCGCTCCCGCCGGCTCGAGCGGGCGGTCACGCGGAGCCGGTCCCGCTCGACGACGGTGCCCACCTGCGCCGCCACGGCCGTCAGCACGCGCAGGTCCGAGGCCCCCAGCGGCGGCCCGTCGAGTGTCAGCAGGAGCCCGTCCTCCACGGGGACCGTCGTCGTCGCCGCGCCGGCCGTGCACGTCGCCGGGTCGCCGGCGGCGGCGAGCACCGGCCGCGGTGCGCCCTCGGGAGCGGCGTCGAGCAGGGCGACGGCGCGCTGGCCGAAGAGCTCACGCAGCCGGCCGAGCAGCACCGGCAGGGCGTCGTCGCCGTGGAGCACCGAGCGGGCGAGGTCCGACAGGACGTCCGACTCCGCCCGGGCCCGCGCCGCCTGCGTGCTGCGGCGGGCGGCGAGGTCCACGACCGCGGAGACGGCCAGCGCGACGGCCACGAGGACGACGAGCGCGACGGCGTCCTGGGCCCGCGCCACCGTGAGCGTCCACAGCGGCGGGGTGAGCAGGACGTTGGCCAGGACGCCGCCGAGGACCGCGGCGAGGACCGCGGGGCCCATGCCGCCGACGATGGCGACGCCCACGGTGAGCGCGAGGTAGAGCAGGAGGTCGACGGCGAGGTCGGCGTCCCCGGCCCCGGCCCGGACCAGCACCGCCGAGAGGGCCACGGGACCCAGGCTGCCGAGGAGCCAGCCGGCGACGCGCCGCCGGCGCCCGAGCAGCGCCCGGCGGGCCGGGGCGGCCAGGGCCTTCCCCGCCTCGCCGTGCGTGACGATCTGGACGTCGATGTCGCCGCTGTCGCGCACCACCGTCGCCCCGACGCCGGGGGACAGGGCCGCGGCCAGGCGGCTGCGGCGGCTGGCGCCGACGACGACCTGCGTGGCGTTGACGCCGCGGGCGAAGTCGAGGACGGCGGCGGCGACGTCGTCGCCGACGACGGCGTGCCAGGTGCCGCCGAGCTCCTCGACGAGACGGCGCTGGCCGGCCAGGGCGTCGGGGGCCGTGCCGCGCAGCCCGTCCTGCGCGGCGACGTGGAGGGCGACGAGCTCGCCGCCCTGGCCGCGCCCGGCCACGCGGGCCCCGCGGCGGACGAGCGCCTCGCCCTCGGGGCCGCCGGTCAGCGCGACGACGACCCGCTCGCGGGCGGCCCACGGCGTCGTGATGCCCTGGTCCGCGCGGTACCGGACGAGGGCGGCGTCCACCCGGTCGGCCACCCACAGCAGCGCCAGCTCGCGCAGGGCGGTGAGGTTGCCGACGCGGAAGTACTGGCTGAGCGCCGCGTCGACCTTCGCGGCGGCGTAGACGTCGCCGTGCGCCATCCGACGGCGCAGCGCCTGGGGGCTCATGTCGACGAGCTCGACCTGCTCGGCGGCGCGGACGACGTGGTCGGGCACCGTCTCCGCCTGCCGCACACCGGTGATGCCGGCGACGACGTCGCGCAGCGACTCGAGGTGCTGGACGTTGACGGTGGTGACGACGTCGATCCCCGCCACGAGGAGCTCCTCGACGTCCTCCCAGCGCTTGCCGTGCCGGGAGCCGGGGGCGTTGGTGTGCGCGAGCTCGTCGACGAGGGCGACCTCGGGGGAGCGGGCCAGCACCGCGTCGAGGTCCATCTCCTCCAGCCGCGTCCCGCGGTGGTCGACGACGAGCCGGGGCACGACCTCGAGGTCGCCGACCATCTCGGCGGTGCGGGCGCGGCCGTGGGTCTCGACGAGGGCGACCACCACGTCCGCGCCGCGCTCGCGGCGCCGGCGGCCCTCGTCGAGCATCCGGTAGGTCTTGCCGACCCCCGGGGCCGCCCCGAGGTAGACCCGCAGGGTGCCCCTCACGGCGTCGCTCCGTCGTCCACGGCCACCATCCTGCCGCCGTGTCCGGGACCGCGTCCGCCGGCGCGGTCCCGGACGTCCCGCGGTGTCACCGGACGGGGGCCCGCTCCTCGAGCGCGAGGTTCACGGCGAGCACCGAGACGGCGGGCTCGCCGACGACGCCCAGCCACGCACCCGTCGTGGCGTCGGCCACGACGGCGCGGACCTCGTCCTCCGTGAGCCCGCGCTCGCGGGCCAGGCGCGGGACCTGCAGCTCGGCGTAGGCCGGGCTTACGTGCGGGTCGAGGCCCGAGCCCGAGGCGGTGACGGCGTCCGCCGGCACGAGGGCCGGGTCGACGCCCTCGCGCTCGGCGACGACGTCGCGTCGCTCCTCGACGAGCGCGACGAGCTCCGGGCTGCTCGGCCCGAGGTTGGACGCCCCCGAGGCGAGCGGGTCGTAGCCGTCGCCGGCCGCGGACGGCCGCGGGTGGAGGAAGGCGTCGCCCTCCGGCCCCTCGGGCACGGCCTGGCCGAGCAGGGCCGAGCCGACGACCTGCCCGTCGACCCGGACGGGGGACCCGTCGGCGCGGTCGGGCACGAGCCGGCCGACGAGGAGGACCGACGCGGGGTAGAGCACCCCGAGCAGGACGGTGAGGGCGAGCAGCAGCCGCAGCGAGGCGACGGCCAGGCGCAGCGGGCGGACGGAGAGGGCGGTGCGAGCGGGCATGGTCAGCCGATCCCGGGGAGGAGCGAGACGAGGAGGTCGACGGCCTTGATGCCGACGAAGGGCACGACGACACCGCCGACCCCGAAGAGCAGGAGGTTGCGCCTCAGCAGCGCGCTGGCGTCCGACGGCCGGTAGCGGACGCCGCGCAGCGCGAGCGGCACGAGCACGAGGATGACGACGGCGTTGAAGACGACGGCGGACAGGACCGCCGACTCCGGGCTCGCCAGCCGCATGACGTTGAGGGCGTCGAGGCCGGGGAAGAGGCCGCTGAACATCGCCGGGAGGATGGCGAAGTACTTCGCGACGTCGTTGGCGAGCGAGAAGGTCGTCAGCGCGCCGCGCGTGATGAGCAGCTGCTTGCCGATGGCCACGACCTCGATGAGCTTCGTCGGGTCGGAGTCGAGGTCGACCATGTTGCCCGCCTCCTTGGCGGCGGACGTGCCGGACCCCATGGCCACCCCGACGTCCGCCTGGGCGAGCGCCGGCGCGTCGTTGGTGCCGTCGCCCGTCATCGCCACGAGACGCCCGGCGCGCTGCTCGGCGGCGATCCGCGCGAGCTTGTCCTCCGGCGTGGCCTCGGCGATGACGTCGTCGACGCCGGCCTGCCGGGCGATGGCGGCCGCGGTGACGGGGTTGTCGCCCGTGACCATGACGGTGCGGATGCCCATGCGCCGCAGCTCGGCGAAGCGCTCGGCCATGCCCTCCTTGACGACGTCCTCGAGACGGACGACGCCGAGGAGCCGCGCGGGGGCGTCGGCCACCTGCTCGGCGACGACGAGCGGCGTGCCGCCGGCGCGGGCGACGTCGTCGACGGCGGCCTGGACCTGCTCGGCGGTGGCGTCGGCCCCCGGGCCGGCCGGGCCCTCGGTGCGGACCCACGCGAGGACCGCGGCGGCCGCGCCCTTCCGCAGCCGCCGCGGGCCGCCGGCGGTCCCGGCCTCCCCGCCGCCGAGGTCGACGCCGCTCATCCGGGTCCGGGCGCTGAAGGGGACGTCCACGGCGGTGGCGTCGGTGCCCGCGAGGGGGCCGGCGGCGCCGTCGCGGCCGTCCTCGACGAGCGTGACGACCGAGCGCCCCTCCGGCGTCTCGTCCGCCAGGCTCGCGAGGCGGGCCGCCTCGGCGAGCTCCGCCGGGGTCACGCCGGGGGCGGGGACGAGCTCGGTGGCCCGCCGGGCGCCGTAGGTGATGGTGCCGGTCTTGTCGAGGAGGAGGACGTCGACGTCGCCGGCCGCCTCGACCGCGCGGCCGGACATCGCCAGGACGTTCCGCTGGACCAGCCGGTCCATCCCGGCGATGCCGATGGCCGACAGCAGCGCACCGATCGTCGTGGGGATGAGGCAGACGAGGAGCGCCACGAGGACGACGAGCGGCTGGGCCTGCCCCGAGTAGACGGAGAAGGGCTGCAGCGTCACGACCGCGAGGAGGAAGACGAGCGTCAGCGAGGCGAGCAGCAGGTCGAGCGCCACCTCGTTGGGCGTCTTGGCCCGGGCGGAGCCCTCGACGAGCGCGATCATCCGGTCGAGGAAGCTCGCCCCCGGCTCGGCGGTGATGCGCACCACGAGCCGGTCCGACAGGACGGTCGTGCCGCCGGTCACCGACGAGCGGTCGCCGCCGGACTCGCGGATGACCGGGGCGGACTCGCCCGTGACGGCGGACTCGTCGACGCTCGCGACGCCCTCCACGACGTCGCCGTCGCCGGGGACGACCTGGCCGCCCTCGACGACGACGAGGTCGCCCCTGGCGAGCTCGGTGGCGGGCACCTGCTCCTCGGTGCCGTCGGGGAGCAGCCGGCGGGCCGTCGTCCCCTCGCGGGCGCGGCGCAGCGAGTCGGCCTGCGCCCGACCGCGTCCCTCGGCCACGGACTCGGCGAGGTTGGCGAACAGCACGGTGGCCCAGAGCCAGACCGCGACGAGAACCGCGAAGACGGAGGGGTCGAGCAGCGCCAGCACCGTCGTGGCGGCGGCCCCGACCCAGACGACGAGCATCACGGGGGAGCGCAGCTGGTGGCGGGGGGAGAGCTTGCGCGCGGCGTCGGGCAGGGAGGCCACGAGCTGCCGCGGGCTGAAGGCGCCGGCGGCGACGCGGTGCGGCGCGGCGCCGGGCACCGGGGCCACACCGCCCGGGGCGGGGGCGGTCGGGGAGGAGGTGGGAGCGGTCACGAGAAGGTCTCCGCGAGGGGTGCCAGGGCGAGGGCCGGGACGAAGGTGAGCCCGGCGACGAGGAGGACGACGACGGCGAGGAGGCCGCCGAAGACGGGCGTGGTGGTCGGCAGCGTCCCCGCGGTGCGCGGGACGACCTGCTGGCGGGCGAGGGAGCCGGCCAGCGCCAGCACGAGCACGAGCGGCACGAAGCGGCCGACGAGCATGACGAGGCCGAGCGCGGTGTTCTGGTACGTCGTCGCCGCGCCGAAGCCGGCGAAGGCGGAGCCGTTGTTGTTGGCCGCGGAGGCGTAGGCGTAGAGGACCTCCGAGAGGCCGTGCGGCCCGGCGTCCTGCACGGAGGCGTCCGTCAGCGCGGGGACGCCCGCGGTCAGCGCCGCCCCGACGAGCACGAGGGCGGGCATCGTGAGGACGTAGAGCGCGACGAGGACGACCTGCGGCGGGCCGATCTTCTTGCCGAGCAGCTCGGGCGTGCGCCCGACCATGAGGCCGGCGACGAAGACGGCGACGACGGCGGCGACGAGCAGGCCGTAGAGGCCCGAGCCGACGCCGCCCGGGGAGACCTCGCCGAGCAGCATGTTCAGGAGCACGACGCCGCCGCCGGGGGCGGTGAAGCTGTCGTGGAAGGCGTTGACGGCGCCCGTCGAGGTGCCGGTGGTCGAGGCCGCGAAGAGGGCGGACAGGGCGGTGCCGAAGCGGACCTCCTTGCCCTCGAGGGCGGCACCGGCGGCCTGGGGCGCGGCCCCCGCCCCGACGGCCTCCGCCCAGGTGACGAGCGCGACCGTGGCGAGCCACAGACCGCCCATGACGGCCAGCACGAGCCGGCCCTGCCGGCGGTCGCCGACGAGCCTGCCCAGGGCGGCGGGCATCGAGAAGGGGACGACCAGCAGGAGGAAGACCTGGAAGAGGCTGACCCAGGCGGTCGGCCCCTCGAAGGGGTGCGCCGAGTTGGCGTTGTAGAAGCCGCCGCCGTTGGTGCCGAGCTCCTTGATGGCCTCCTGCGAGGCGACCGGACCGCCGACGAGCACCTGCTCGCCGCCCGTGAGGGTCGGGACGGCGGTGGGGGCCGCGAGGTTCTGCACCACGCCGCCGAGGAGCATGACGACCGCGGCGACGAGGGACAGCGGCAGGAGGACGCGGACGCAGACCCGGACGAGGTCGGCCCAGAAGCTGCCGAGCCGGTCGGTCCGGGAGCGGGTGAACCCCCGCACGAGCGCGACGGCGACGCAGAGACCGACGGCGGCGGAGACGAAGTTCTGCACCGCGAGCCCGGCGGCCTGGACGAGGTGGCCCATGACGGCCTCGCCCGAGTACGACTGCCAGTTGGTGTTGGTGACGAAGGAGACCGCGGTGTTCCACGCCGTCGCCGGCTCGACACCGGGCAGGCCCAGCGCGAGCGGCAGCACCGGCTGGAGGCGCTGGAGCCCGTAGAGGAGCAGGACGCCGACGGCGGAGAAGACGAGGACCGACCGGGCGTAGACGGCCCACCGCATGTCGGCGTCGGGGTCGACGCCGGCCACGCGGTAGACCACGCGCTCGGGGAGCAGGTGACGCCCGCTCGTCAGCGTGCGGGCGATGTGCGCGCCCAGCGGACGCTGGACGAGGAGGAGGGCGGCGACGAGGAGGGCGACCGTGGCGAGGGCCGCGAGGACGCTCACCGGCGGTCGCCGTCGCGCCGCCGCAGGGGCTCCAGGAGCCCGTGCAGGAGGACCCCGGCCAGGCCGGCGGCCAGCACGAGGGCGACGACGTGCTCGGCGCTCACCGGGAGGCCCCGGCCGTCGGGCGGTCGGCCGGCGTCGCGACGTCCGCGGCGCCGTCCGCGGCGGGCGCGGGGTCGGTGACGGGGGCGTCGCCGTCGAGCAGCCGCACGAGGCCGAGCAGGGCGGCGAAGGCGGCGAGGGTGAGCAGCACGTAGGCCAGGTCGGCCACGGGAGGACCTCCGGAGCGAGGACGTCGGCGCGGGGCGCCGGTCGGCGCACGGGCGCCGGCTGCACCCATGCAAGGGCTGCCGCGGGCCGCGGGCGGCCGTCCTGACGCGTCCCTGACGCCGGTGCCGCCCGCCCTGACGGCACCCGGACGCGGGCAGGGCCACCGGGGCGGCCACCGATGAGCCCGCCGCCCCGCCGTGGTCCACCCCCCAGCGGGGACCGACCCCGCGGGGAGGAGGCCGACGCCGTGCGGCAGCTGCGCTACGCCATGAACGTGAGCCTCGACGGCTACGTCGCCACGCCCGACGGCGACCTCGGCTGGGCGTCGGTGGACGACGAGCTGTTCCGGTGGTGGTCCGACCGCGTGGCCGGGACCGGGACGACGCTCTACGGGCGCCGGCTGTGGGAGGCGATGGCCGGCCACTGGCCGACCGCCGACCGGCAGCCCGGCGTGACGCCGCTCCACGCCGAGTACGCGCGCCGCTGGCGCGCGGTGCCGAAGGTCGTCTTCTCGACGACGACCGCCCCGCTCGACGGGGACGCGCGCCTCGTCGCCGGGGACGCCGTCGCCGAGATGACCCGTCTCAAGGAGGAGGACGGCGGCCCCCTCGACGTGGGCGGGGCCACGCTCGCCGCGGCGGCCGTGCGGGCGGGCCTCGTCGACGAGTACGTCCTCGTCACCCACCCGGTCCTCCTGGGCGGCGGCACGCCGTTCTTCCCCGCGCCGGGCGTCCGGGCGGACCTCGACCTCGTCGAGACGCGGCCGTTCCCGGGCCGTGTGCTCCTCACGCGGTACGCGACGCGGCGCTGAGGGCGGAGGGGCGGCCGGGTCTCGTCCCGGCCCGGATCAGCGTCCTCCGTGCACCACCCCGTCGTCCGCCGGGAGCTGGCGGGGGACGGTGGAGACGCGGGGCGTGCGCGGTGCGGGCGCCCCGGACGGGAAGAGCTCCTTCACCGTCCGGGGCCGCGAGAAGAGGTAGCCCTGCGCCCGGTCGGCGCCGTCGGCCCGGCAGCGCTCGAGCTGGGACGGGTGCTCGACGCCCTCCACCACCACGGACATGCCGAAGGCGTGGGCCGCGTGCGTGATGAGGGTGACGAGACGGTGGTGGGCCGGGTCGTCCGACGCCACGAACCCGCGGTCGACCTTCAGCACGTCCGCGGGGGTCCGGGCGAGCTGCCCGATGGCGGTGTACCCCGTGCCGAAGTCGTCGATGGCGACCGTCACCCCGAGGTCGCGCAGCCGGGCCATGTGGGCCGTCGCCGCCGTGTCGTCGACGAGGACCGTCTCGGTCACCTCGACCACGAGGTCCCCGGGAGCCAGCCCCGACCGCTCCAGGGCGGTACGCACGTCGTCGACCACGCCGGGGTCGGCGACGTGGCGACCGGAGAGGTTGACGGCGACCGTCGCGGTCGGGGCGAGTCCCTGCGAGCGCCACGCCGCGAGCTGCGTCGTGGCCGTGCGCAGGACCCAGCGACCCAGCTCGCAGACCAGCGTGGACGCCTCGGCGACGGGGACGAAGACGTCCGGCGGGACGGGACCGGACCCGGGGCGGTCCCAGCGCGCGAGCGCCTCGTAGCCCACGGTGGCGCCCGTCCGGAGGTCGACCACCGGTTGGTAGACGAGGTGCAGCTCGTCCGCGGCGAGGCCGGCGCGCAGCTGCGCCTCGAGGGTGCTCCGCCACGTCATCTCGGCCCGCAGGGCGTCGTCGAAGACCTCGACCCGGCCGCGGCCACCGGCCTTGGCGCGGTAGACGGCGGTGTCGGCCTCGGCCAGCAGGGCGTCGGTGGCCGAGGCGTCGGCGGTCGCCCCGTCGCCGCGGCCGAGGGCGACGCCGACGCTGGCCCCGACGCGCAGCGTCGTCGCGGTCGTCGGGGTGTCGGCGGCCGCGGGCGTCGTCGACCACGAGAGGACCGGTGCGCTGACCGTGCCGACGAGGCGGCGGCCCAGGAGCACCAGGTCCTGCGGCGCGCGGACGTCCTCGACGAGGACGACGAACTCGTCGCCGCCGAGACGGGCGACGACGTCCCCGGGCCGTACCGCGGCGGCGAGGCGCTGCGCCACGACGCGGAGGACGTGGTCACCTGCCGCGTGGCCGTGGGCGTCGTTGACCTTCTTGAAGCCGTCCAGGTCCACGAAGAGCAGCCCGGTCGTCGAGCCCGTCGCGCGGGAGCGCCCCAGGGCGTCGGTCACGAGGGCGACCGCTCTCGCACGGTTCGGCAGCCCGGTGAGCGCGTCGTGGACGGCCTGGTGGGCCAGGCTCGACCGCAGCTCGTCGCGCGAGTGCATGGTCGCGGTGATCCGGCCCAGCGACGCGCGGACGACCTCGCCGAGGGGACCGGGGAGGGGCGCGGCCGCCATCGCGGTCTCGAGGTCGCCACGGGCGATGGCGCGAGCCTGGGCCTGCACGTGGTCGAGACCGGAGACGGCGTCGGCCAGGGCGCGGGCGGCGTCCCGCAGCTCGCCGGGGCCGTGCACGGGCACGGCGATGAGCTCTCCGGCCGTGATGCGACGGGCCGCCTCCGCAAGGCGTCGCACCGCCCGGGAGAGCCACCTCGCCTGCGTCAGGGCGCCGGCCCCGCCGACCGCCAGGGCGGCCAGCCCGAGCGCGGCGGTCAACCACGCCCTCGACGTCGCACCGGCGGCGTCGGCCGTGACGGCCGCCCCAACGGCGGAGGACGCCTGCTCCACCAGGGCGGCGAGGTGCCCGTCCCGGGCCCGGACGGCACGTCCGAGGTCGAGCAGCTCGTCGGCCTCGGGAGCCCGCTGCGGGCCGGCGCGGCCGTCGCCCGCGGCCAGGGTGAGGTCGGCGTCCAGCCGCTGCACGGGCCCGGCCGTCAGGGCGGACCGCCAGGCCACGCGCAGCTGCGGGGTCGACAGTGACTCCGAGCGCCCGGCCAGCTGCGTGTAGGCCCCCCACGTCGCCAGCCACCTCTCCTGCGCGTCGTCCGGCCCCGGGGCGACCGCCCCCGTGGCCGGGTCGCCGGCCCCGTCGGCGGTCCTCGCGGCCAGCATCGACACGGCCTCCTGGCCGGCCAACCGCTCCAGCTGCAGGACGCGCTCGAGGTCCTGGACCGCCTGCGTGCTGCGCGCGCTCAGCGCTCCCGCGGCGACCTGGGCCGCGGTGCGCTGCTGGACCACCCCCAACGTGTCGGACAGGGAGAGGTAGGCCTGCGCCGTCGTCGCGGTCCCGGTGGTGCTCTGGTCGGCGGCCGACCGGGCGGTCAGCAGCCGGGCGCTCACGGTGGCGGCGCTGGTCGACGGTGCGGAGGCCCCGTCGGCGGACAGGTCGGCCGCGGTCGCGGCCAGCGCGTCGACCGCCCGGTCGGTCGCCCGACGTGCGGCGGAGCTCTCGGCCGCCAGGTCGTGCAGCGCCACCCGGCGCACGGCGTCGTCGGTGGCCTCGCCGTCGACCGCGAGGTCGAGCGCCACGACGGAGAGGGCCTCGACGTCCACGGCCCTCCGGAGGTCGTCGACGACGGTGATGAGACGCACCTGGTCCGCCGCGGCCCCGGCCGCCTCCGCCTCGTCCAGACGGTCGGCGATCGACGCGGTGGCCACCACGGCGGTCGCCACGAGGGGGAGCACGACGAGGGCGGTCAGGTGCTGCCAGAGCGGTCGCCCCTGGGACGTCGCGCCGGCGGCCGCAGCGGCGCCGGCGCGACGCCCGCCCCCCGTCCGGCCGCGTCGCCCCACACCTGACCATCGGCACCGGGTCTCCCCGGCATGAGCAGTGACACCCGTTGTGCCGTCGACCACCTCGGACGGGCGCCCCGGGCCGGTCGGTGCCGCGCCACCGCCCCGCGGCTCCGGGCGCCTGCGCCGGGCCCCGCGGAGGTCGCCCCTCCGGCTCAGCCCTCCGGTGCAGCCCTCGCCGAGCGGTCCAGCCACTCCGTCAGCAGACCGCGCTCGGCCTCGGTGAGCCCGGGGAGCGTCGGCACCGTCGTCGCGAAGGCCACCGCCGGCGCGCCCGGCGCCGCGACGGCCGCCGGGGCGTCGTCGAGCACCTGCGCCGCGACGGCGGCGAACATCGCGTCGGGCAGACCCTCGTCGCCGGTGCCGGCGGGTCGGCCCCGCAGGGCGAGGACGGTGCCCGACCCGGCGGCGTGGACCATGAGGAGCGCGCGGCGCTCGTCGACGCGCAGACGGCCCGCCACGGCCAGCCGGTGCAGCCGCCGGCGGAGGACGTCGACGCCGGCCGCGGTCGCGGCGGACGGGCGGGGCAGGGCCCGCGCCGTCAGCAGCGCGTAGAGGTCTGGGTGCGCCAGGCCGAAGGCCACGTGGGCGTCCCACGCCGACCTGAGGTCCGCGACGGGGTCGCCCCCCTCGCGCTCCTCGTCGGCCGCGGCCGACGCGGTGGCGGCCACGTAGGTGGCCATGACCCTCTCGGCGAGCGCGTCGAGCAGCCCGTCCTTGTCGCCGAAGAGACGGTAGAGGGTCGGCGCCTGGACGCCGGCCTCCTGCGCGACGGCCCGCGTCGTGACGGCGTCGACGCCACGGGACGAGAGCAGCCGCGCCGCCGCGTCGAGGACGACCGACCGCGCCTCCGGGCGCACCGCCCCGGGGCCCGCCGTGCCGTCCGTCCGGGTGCCTGCCACCGGTCGAGCGTAGCGGCGGTACCGCGCCGACGTTATCGGTGCTAACGTCTCCGGCGTACCAACGGAACCAGATCAGGGAGGCACCACCGTGCTGGTCGTCACCGGTGCCACGGGGCACCTCGGGTCACGGGTCGTCGAGCAGCTCCTCGACCGCGTGCCGGCCGCCGAGGTCGCGGTCAGCGTCCGCGACGTCGCGGCGGCGTCCGCGCTCGCCGGGCGCGGCGTGCGCGTGCGGGCCGGCGACTTCACCGACCCGCCCTCGCTGCGGCACGCCTTCGAGGGGGCGGAGCGCGTCCTCGTCGTCTCCGCCGCCATCCGCGGCGGCGGTGCGGTCGCCGCCAACACGGCAGCCCTGGACGCCGCCCGGGCCGCCGGCGCCTCCCGCGTGCTCTACACGAGCCACCAGGCCGCCTCCCGCACCTCGCTGTTCGCCGCGCAGCCCGCGCACGCGGCCACCGAGGAGCACCTGGCAGGTCTGGGCGTCCCCTTCACCGCGCTGCGCAACGGCTTCTACGCGAGCGCCCTGGCGTTCCCCCTCGGCGACGCCCTCCGGACGGGCCGGCTCGAGGCCCCGGCGGACGGCCCCGTGTCGTGGACCGCGCACGCCGACCTCGCCGAGGCGGCGGCGACGGCCCTCGTGGACGACGGGGTGCTGGACGGCGTGACGCCGCCCCTCACGGCGTCCGAGGCGGTCGACCTCGAGGGCGTCGCGGCGCTCCTGTCCGACATCACCGGGAGGGACGTGACCCGGGTGGTCGTCGACGACGACGCGTGGGCCGCGGCCGCCGTCGGGCGGGGGATGCCGGCCGCGGCCGCCGACTTCGCCCTCGGCATGTACCGGGCGGCTCGGCGGGGCGAGTTCGCCGTGACCGACCCCGCGCTGGAGCGGCTGCTCGGACGCCCGCCCGTGCCCGTCCGTGCCGTGCTCGAGGAGCTCGTGGCCGCGTCGTCGTGACCGGGCGCCGGGCGGGGCGGCGTCGTGCGGTGACCTAGAGCGCCGTCGCGAGCTGCTCCAGCGCGGCCAGCGGGTCGGGCCCGGCGGGCAGGAGCACGGAGGTCGTCACCCCGGCGTCGGCGAGCTCGACGAGCCGCCGGCGGGCGTCGTCGGCGGTGCCGACGACGGCCAGACGACGGACCCACTCCTCGGGCAGGCGTGCGGTGAAGTCCTGCCGGGAGGCGCAGCCGGCGCGCAGGACGGCGAGGTCCTCGGCGAAGGGCAGCGGCGCGAGGTGCGGGGCCCAGTCGGGCTCGCCCACCCACTCCAGCGCCGGGCGGGCCGTGGCGACGGCCCGGTCGGGGTCGGGGTCCACGGCGGCGACGTTGTAGGCGACGAGCCGGTGCTCGCGGTGGGGGGCCACGTGCGCCAGGGCCGCGCGGGCGTACTCGGGGGTCACCGGCTCGGCGAGCACCGTCCCGTCGGCCACGCGCCCGGACAGGGCGAGGGAGCGGGGGCCCCGGACGCCGGTGAGGACGGGCGGGACGGCCGTGGGCACCGCCGACGGGTCGAGGGCGACGTCGTCGAGGTCGACGCCGCCCCGCGGCGACCGGACGGTCGCGCGCCCGCCGCGCAGCAGGGTCCGCACCGCGGTCACGTGGGCCTCGAGGGTGGACAGCGGGCTCGCGGGCCACTGCCCGACCTGCCGCATCCACGCCGGCATGCCGTGCCCGAGCGCCGGCGTGACCCGCCCCGGGAAGAGCCGCGCGAGCGTGGCGAGCTCCATCGCCGTGAAGGCCGCGTTGCGGGCCGCCGCCGGGAGCACGCCGACGCCGACCTCGATCTCCTCGGTGACCGCGAGCACCGCCGCCGCCTGCGCCACGCCGCCCCGGAAGCCGAGGTCCTCGACGACCCACAGCTCGGCGAAGCCCAGCGCCTCGGCCCGGCGGGCGAAGGGCAGGACCGCCGACGCCTCCAGGTCGCGGGGCAGCATCACGCCGGTCCGCGGGCGCCGCGCCGGGATGTCGGTGGTCATGGTCGTCCCCCGCTCGTGCGGACCCGGCGCGGCCGGCCGGCGGTAGGTTCGCCGGCGTCGGGCGGGTGCGGTCGTCCGCGCACGCTAGGGGGAGGCGGCGGGTGGACGGAGCGGCGGTCCAGCAGCTCGCGCTGCGCACGGCCGAGGAGCTCCCCGGGGCGGTCCTCGAGCAGCCCTTCGGCCCGGACTGGGACGTCCACAAGGTGGGCGGGAAGATCTTCCTGCTGACGACCGACCTGCGCGCGGACGCGATCATCACGGTGAAGTGCCGGCCCGAGGACGGGCGGTCGCTGCGCGAGGAGCACCCCGCCGTCACGCCCGGCTACCACATGGACAAGCGCCACTGGATCACCGTGCGCGGGGACGACGCGATCACCGCGGAGCTCGTCGAGGACCTCGTCGTCGAGTCCTACCTGCTCGTCCACGCCGGCCTGCCGCGGCGCCGGCGCCCCTTGCTGCCGGACCACCTCGTGCGGCTCGCCGGGGGCGACGCGCGCCGGTGACCGCGGCGCCGCGGGCAGGGCTCGTCGGCCCCGGCCCGCGGCCGGCTCGGTCAGGCCCAGCGCACGACGTCCTCGGCGGCCAGGCGCGGCATCCGCGGGCGGTAGGAGCCCTCGTCCGGGTGGCCGAGCGTGACGACGAGCACCGCGTGCCAGCTCGTGCCGGCGAAGAGCTCGGCGTCCACGCCGTCGGCGTCGAAGCCGGCCAGCGGGCCGGCGCCCAGGCCCACCGCGCGCGCGGCGAGCACGACGTAGCCGGCCTGCATGGCCGCGGAGAAGCCCGCCATGCCCTGGCGGCGCTCGGGGTCCGCCTCGAGGACGTCGCGCAGCCCGGCCATCGGGGGCATGACCTCGGGGATGCGGTCGTGGAAGCGCCGGTCGACGGCGAGCACCGCCACGGCGGGCGCCCCCTCGACGCGGGCCCGGTTGCCGTCCGCCATGTGGGGCGCCAGGCGGGCGCGGCCCTCGTCCGTCCGCACGAAGAGCACGCGCAGCGGCTGGGTGTTGGCGGAGGTGGGAGCCCAGCGGGCCAGCTCCCACAGCTCGGCCAGCTCGGCGTCCGAGACGGGCTCGTCGGTGAAGCGGTTGGCGGTGCGGGCGTCGGTGAACAGGCTCGCCCGGCCCGCGTCCTCGAGGGGCAGCAGCGGCCGCCGACCGCCCTGGCGCGGCACGGTCGTCGTGGGGTGGGTCATGGTCTCGGCTCTCGTCGACGGGGTGGTGCGGTCCCCGTCGACCACGCCGGCGGCCGGGCGGCCGCCGTGGTGCATGACGCCCGCGGGTGCCCGGGCATTCCCCGGCCCGGGGTGCGGGGGAGAGGGCCGCCCGCGCTGTGGTGGGCTGGCACCGTGACGACCGGGCCGCCCCACGCCGCGACCACCGCCCACCGGGCCCCCTTCCGCGGCGGTGCCGCGCACCGCCTCGCGCCCGCCTTCTGGGTGCTCGTGCTGCTCAGCGGCGTCTCCGCGCTGGCCACCGACATGTACCTGCCGGCGCTGCCGGCGCTCGGCGCCGACCTCGCGACCGGGGCCGTCGGCACGCAGCTCACCCTCACGGCCTTCCTCGTGGGGCTGGCCGGCGGCCAGCTGGCGCTGGGACCGGTGAGCGACGCCGTCGGCCGCCGCCCGCTGCTCCTCGCCGGGCCGCTCGTCTTCCTCCTCGCCTCCGTCGTGTGCACCGTGGCGCCGACGGTCGAGGTGCTCGTCGTCGCCCGCTTCGTCCAGGGGGTGGCCGGCGCGGCGGGCGCCGTCTGCGCGCGCGCCGTCGTCGGAGACGTCCACCGCGGCGACGAGGCCGCCTCCCGCTACGCGCTGCTCATGGCCATCGGCCTGCTCGGGCCCGTCGTGGCCCCGGCGGTCGGGGCCGTCGTCGTCGCGGCCGGCGGCTGGCGGGCCACCTTCGCGCTGCTCGTCGTCGTCGGCCTCGTGCAGCTGCTCGGCGTCTGGCGCGCCGTGCCGGAGTCGCTGCCCGTCGAGGAGCGGCAGCACGGATCGGCCCGCGCGACGCTCGCCCGGATGGCCGACCTCCTCGTCGACCGTCGCTTCCGCGCCCACGTCGTCGTCGCGTGCCTCGCGACGGTCGGCTTCTTCAGCTACATCGGCGGCTCGAGCCTCGTGCTCCAGGACGTCTACGGCATCGCCCCGAGCACCTACGCGCTCGTCTTCGCGACCAACGGCGTCGCGATGGCGTCGGCGAGCTTCGCCGTCACGCGCCTCGTCCGCCGGTGGCGGCCGGTGGTGCTGCGCCGCGCCGGCCTCGTGCTCGCCACGACGTCGTCGGTCCTGCTCCTCGCCACCTCGCTGCTGGCCGGTCCGCTCGGGGCCGACGGCGGCGTCCCGCCGTTCGCGCTGGTCTGGGTCCTGCTCGCCGGGCTCACGGGCGGCATGGGCCTCGTCCTGCCCATGGGCCTCGCGCTCGCGCAGGAGGCGGGCCGCCGCTCCCGGGGCACGGCGTCCGCGCTCGGCGGCGGGCTCGCCTTCTCCTGCGGCGCCGTGGTCATCCCGCTGACCGGCGCGCTGAGCACCGCGTCCGTCGTCCCGATGGCCGCGCTCATGGCCGTCGGCCTCGGCGCCGCCCTCGTCGCCTCCCGGTGGGCGCCCGCCTGAGGCACCCGCCCCCTTTCCCGACGTCGCTGCCGACATCGGTCACCAGGGCCCCGTCCTGACGACTTCGCTGCCGAAGTCGTGCGTGGGGGGCCTGCGCGCCCACCTTCGGCAGCGAAGTCGGGAGGGCGGGGGCGGTCGTCCGGGGTGCGGCGGGTGCGGCGTCGTGGTGGCGTGGCCCCGGACGGGCACGGCGCCCGCGAGGAGGCACCGTGGAGCAGGTCAGGCTGGGGACGAGCGGGCTCGAGGTCTCGCGCATCGCGCTGGGGTGCATGTCGTACGGCGAGCCGGGGGCCGGGACGCACGCGTGGTCCATGCCCGAGGAGGAGAGCCGGGCGTCGATCCGGCGGGCGCTCGAGGCGGGCGTCACCTTCTTCGACACCGCCAACGTCTACTCGGCGGGCACGAGCGAGGAGTTCCTCGGCCGGGCCCTGCGCGACTTCGCCTCCCGCGACGACGTCGTCATCGCCACGAAGGTCAACGGGCGCATGAGGCCCGGGCCGAACGGGGCGGGGCTGTCGCGCGCCGCGATCATGACGGAGATCGACCACAGCCTGCGGCGCCTCGGCGTCGACCACGTCGACCTCTACCAGATCCACCGCTTCGACCCCCACGTCCCGGTCGAGGAGACGATGGAGGCGCTGCACGACGTCGTCCGCGCGGGGAAGGCCCGCTACCTCGGGGCGTCGTCGATGTGGACCTGGCAGCTCGCCGAGATGCAGCACGCCGCCGACCGCGGCGGGTGGACGCGCTTCGTCTCGATGCAGGACCACTACAACCTCCTCATGCGCGAGGAGGAGCGCGAGATGCTCCCGTACTGCGCCGCGACCGGGGTGGGCACCGTCCCGTGGAGCCCGCTCGCCCGGGGCCGTCTCACCCGGCCCTTCGACCAGGAGACGGCCCGCACGGACACCGACGAGTTCGGCAAGAAGCTCTACCGGGACGACGACGGCCGGATCGTCGACGCCGTCGCGGAGGTGGCCCGCGGCCGCGGCGTCAGCCCGGCGCAGGTGGCGCTCGCCTGGGTGCTGCGCAACCCCGTCGTGTCCGCGCCGATCGTCGGGACGACGAAGCCGCACCACCTCGACGACGCCGTCGCCGCCACGACGCTCGAGCTCGACGACGACGAGGTGGCCCGGCTCGAGGAGCACTACACGCCGCGGGAGAACGCCGGCTTCGCCTGAGGCGGTCCCCGGCCCTCGCGGGCGGGCGCCGCCGCTACCGTCGCCGCCGTGGGGGAGAGGGCGGCCCGGCTGCTGGCGAGGGCGCGGCGCGGGCTGCACCGCGAGGTCGGTCGCAGCGGTGCCGCCGCCGTCCTCGGCGTGCTCGTGGCCGTCCCCGTCGCGCGCTCGGTCGACGTGGACCTCCCGTCGTCCGTCGTGGAGCAGACCGTCGTGCCGATGACCGCGCTCGCCGGCTTCCAGGCCGCGTACGTGCTGCTGACCCTCCTCGTGTGGGGCGGGCTCGTGGGGCCGGCGCTCGTGGACGCCGCCCGCTCGATGCCGCTGCGCCGGTCCGTGCGCAGCACGCTCGACGGCAGCCAGCCCGGCGCGGGCGTGGCGGTGTCCGCGGCGTCGATCGGGCTGGTGGCCGCGGGCGCCCTCATGCCGCAGGCCGTCCGCGCCGCCGACACGGCCTCGACGGTCTTCACCCTCGTCCTGGGCCTCGTGCTCGTCGTCAGCGCCTGGGCGGCGATGACGACGACGTACGCCGTGGACTACGCCCGCCGCCACCTCCACGCCGACGGCCGCGGGGGGCTGGTCTTCCCCGACGAGCCGGTGCCGGTCGTCCGTGGCGTCCGCCGCCCGGACCTGCCCGGCGACGGCCGCGCCTTCTCCGACTACCTGTACCTGGCGGCGGCGGTGTCGACGTCCTTCGGCTCGACCGACGTCGTCGTGACGTCCCGCGCGATGCGGCGCACCGTCACGGGGCACACCGTCGTCGCCTTCGCCTTCAACACGATCATCATCACGCTGGCCGTCGGCGCCGTGGCGACGCTCGCGGGCTGAGCCGGGCCCGCCGCGACGGCCCCTAGCCTGGCGCCCCATGCGCATCCTCGTGGTGGAGGACGACGCCCGGGTGGCCCGGGGGTTGGTGCGGGCGCTGCGTCACGCCGGCCACGAGGTGGCCACCGCCCGCACCGGCGCCGAGGCGCTCGCCGCGGGGGCGGCCGACGTCGTCCTGCTCGACCTCGGGCTGCCGGACGTCGACGGCGTGGAGGTGCTCCGACGCCTGCGGCGCGAGCGGCCGGCCACCGCGGTCATCGCCGTCACCGCACGGGCCGAGGAGGCCGACCGGGTGCTGGGCCTCCGGGCCGGCGCGGACGACTACGTCGTCAAGCCCTTCGGCACGGCCGAGCTGCTCGCCCGGGTCGACGCCGTGCTGCGCCGCACGCGCGAGGTGCGCTCCGAGCCGGGGCCGGCGCTGCTCCACGTCGGCGGGCTGACCCTCGACCCCGCGGCCCGGGAGGTCCGGGTGGGGGGCGGCGACGTCCTCGACCTCACGCGCAAGGAGGCCGACCTGCTCTGCCTGCTCGCGGCCCGCGCGGGCACGACCGTGCGCCGCGACCTCATCGTCGACCAGGTGTGGCACGCCAGCGCGGTCGGCCAGAGCCGTACCGTCGACACCCACGTCGCGTCGGTGCGCGCCAAGCTCGCCGCCGCCGGCGCCGCCGTCGTCATCACCACGGTCCGCGGCACCGGCTACCGCCTCGAGCCGGCGGACGGGACCGGCTGAGTGGCCCGCCGCTTCGCGCTCGTCCTCGTGCCCGCGCTGGTCTTCCTCGCGCTGGCGCTCGGCCTGCCCCTCGGGCTGGCCGTCGCCGAGCGTGCCACGCAGGCCGAGTACCTCGACCGGCTCGCCGAGGCGGGGGTGCTGGCCGACACGGCGGGCCCGCTGCTCGCCGAGGTCGTCCCGCCGGGCGGCGTCCCGACGGCCGGGGACGTCGGGGGTGACTTCGGCGCGCGCCTCACGGCGGCGCTCGTGGCGGAGACGCGCCGGGAGGGCGTCGCCGCCCGGCTCGTCGGCCCGGACGGCGGGACGCTCCTCGAGCCCCCCGGCCGGCCTCCGCCCGGCACGGCGGGCGAGGACGTCGAGGAGCAGGTGCGGCAGCGGGTCGTCGACGCCGTCGCGGGCCGCCGGCCCGCGCCGGTGCCCGTGTCGTGGCCGTGGGGGACGGAGCCGCTCGTCGTCGTCGACCCCGTCGTCGTCGACGGGCGCGCGGTGGGGGCCGTCGTCCTGCTCGCCCCGACCGCCGCGCTGCACGACGCCGTCGTGCGGCAGTGGCTCCTCCTCGCGGCCGCGGGGGCGGTGCCGCTCACGGTCGGTGCGGCGATGACCCGGCCGCTGGCGCGGTGGCTGGCCGCGCCCATCGCCGACCTCGACCGCGCCGCGGGGGCGGTGACCGCCGGGGACCTGCGGGCGCGGGCCGACGAGCAGGTCGGCCCGCCCGAGGTGCGCCGGCTCGCGACGTCGTTCAACGCGATGGTCGTCGCGGTGCGCCAGGCCGACGAGCGGCAGCGGCGCTTCCTCGCCGACGCCTCCCACCAGCTGCGCAACCCGCTGGCGGGCCTGCGGCTCGGCGTGGAGAACCTCGCGCCGCACGTCGCCGACGACGAGGGCCGCGTCGTCCTCGCCGAGGCGGTCGAGGAGGCCGACGCGATGGGCCGCATGCTCGAGGCGCTCCTGGCCGCCGCGCGCACGGGGGTCGTCCCGCCGCAGCCGGTCGCGCTCGACGACGTGCTCGTCGCGGCGGCGCCCCGCTGGGCGGAGCGGGCGCGGGAGCACGGCCTGGTGCTGGGGCCCGTGCCGACGGGGACGGCCGCGGTCGTCGTGGAGCCGGCGGGCGGCCTCGCGGCGGTGCTCGACGAGCTCGTCGACAACGCGTCGCGGCTGTCGGGCGGGACGCGCGTCGAGGTGCGGGTGGACGGGGGCGGGCCGGACGTCGTCGTCCACGTCGTCGACGACGGCCGTGGCCTCGACGAGCGGCAGCGCGAGCGGGCCCTCGAGCGCTTCTGGCGGGCGCCCGAGCACACCGACGTCGCCGGGACGGGCCTCGGGCTGGCCGTGTGCGCCGAGCTGCTGGCCGTCGCGGGCGGTTCCCTCGTGCTCCGCCCGGCGCCCGGCGGGGGGCTCGACGCCGCGGCGGCGCTGCGGCGGGCGGACGCGCCGGCCGGGCCGTAGGGGCCTCGCCGGCACCGGACGTCAGGTCCACGTCAGATCCGCGCCGTGCCCCTTGAGGCGGCGCGCGCGGGGGACCACGGTCGACGGCGCGCAGCCGACGACGGCCGTGCGCCGGGCACCGACGCCCGGCGCGGCGCGAGGGGAGACCGACGTGCCCGCCACGGGGACCAGCTCGGACGGGGTGCCCGGCGCACCCGCCACCCGCCGGGCGGTGGCCGACCGGCCGCCGCGGCGGAAGAAGCGGCTCTAC
The DNA here is from genome assembly GCF_003751265.1 of Pseudokineococcus lusitanus. Classification (NCBI taxonomy): domain Bacteria; kingdom Bacillati; phylum Actinomycetota; class Actinomycetes; order Kineosporiales; family Kineosporiaceae; genus Pseudokineococcus; species Pseudokineococcus lusitanus. The sequence goes on along the minus strand of NZ_RJKN01000002.1, from coordinate 130,058 downwards.
CAGCACCTGTACTTCTGGGTGCTCGTCGGCATCAGCGCCGGCATCGCCATCGGCCTCGCGCTGCCGGAGGTGGGCGCGCAGATGAAGTGGCTGGCCGACCTCTTCATCCGCCTCGTCAAGGTCGTCATCGCCCCGACGATCTTCGCGACGGTCGTCGTGGGCATCGCCGGGCTGGGCAACCTCGCGAAGGCGGGCGGCCTGGCCCTGCGGACGGTCGTGTACTTCAACGTCACGACCGTCTTCGCCCTCGGCATCGGGCTCGTCACCATCAACGTCCTGCGCCCCGGCGACGCGCTCGGCCTCGACATCGAGACCTTCGACGCCTCGGCCGCGGAGGCCACGCTCGGCTCGGCGGCGGACGCGGGCGGCGGCGGCTTCACCGACTTCCTGCTCTACCTCGTCCCGGAGAGCTTCTTCTCCGCCTTCGTCGACGGCCAGCTCATCCAGGTCCTCGTGCTCGCGATCCTCGTCGCCGTCGCGCTGACGGCCCTCGGCGAGCGCGGCGCCGGGGCGGTGCGAGCCCTCGACACGATCTCCCGCGTCATGTTCGGCGTCATCAAGATCGTCATGTGGTTCGCGCCGCTGGGCGCCCTCGGCGGCATGGCCTTCACCATCGGTGAGTACGGCAGCCAGATCATCGGCTCGTTGGCGTACTTCATGGTCAGCTTCTGGCTCACCTGCCTGCTCTTCATCGGCCTCGTCCTCGGCGCGGTGTGCCGGCTCGCGGGCTTCTCGCTCCTCAAGTACGTCCGCTACATCAAGGACGAGCTCCTCATCGTCCTCGGCACCTCCTCCTCTGAGACGGTGCTGCCGCGGATGCTCGTCAAGCTCGAGGCGGCGGGGGCGCCGAAGTCGGTCGTCGGGCTGACCATCCCCACCGGGTACTCGTTCAACCTGGACGGCACGGCGATCTACATGACGATGGGCGCGATCTTCATCGCCCAGGCCTTCGGCGTCGACGTGTCGGTGTGGACGCAGATCGCGCTGCTGGTCTTCATGCTCATCTCCAGCAACGGCGCGGCCGGCGTCTCCGGGGCGGGTCTCGTCACCCTCGCCGCGTCCCTGGCGGCCTTCGAGACCGTCATCCCGCTGGCCGGGATCGCGCTCATCGTCGGCATCGACCGCTTCATGTCCGAGGGCCGCGCGCTGACCAACCTCACGGGTAACGGCATCGGCACCCTCGCGATCGCCCGGTGGACGGGCGAGCTCGACCGCGAGCGGCTGCGGGAGGTGCTCGACGACCCGGGCAGCGTCGACACCGACGAGCTCCTGCGGCTCGACGCCGAGCAGGCGACGACGCCGGCGCCCGGCGCACCGGCCGGCACGGCGGACGCCGACGCCGTCGACCAGGCGGCCGCGGACGTGCGCGCGGAGACCGCCCGGCCGGCGTCCCGCTGAGGGCCCGCGGCACGACCCGGGCCCTCGCCCGGGTCGTGCCGCCCTGCTCCGCGGGGGAGGGTGGGGACCCCCGACCCCAGGAGCGCACCGCGATGGAGCACCGCACCCTCGGCCGCAGCGGCCTCGCCGTCTCGACCTACTCGCTCGGCACGATGACCTTCGGCGTGGAGGCCGACGAGCCCACGAGCCACTGGCTCATGTCGCAGTACGTCGACGCGGGCGGGGTCGTCCTCGAGACGGCCGACGTCTACGGCGGCGGGCTGTCCGAGTCGATCATCGGGCGCTGGTTCGCCGCACAGGGCTCGTCGACCCGCGACCGCGTCGTCCTGGCGACCAAGGGCCGCTTCCCGAGCCGCGGCGTCGAGCCGCGGGACGCCGGCGGGAGCCGCCGCAACCTGCGCCGGTCCCTCGACCGCTCGCTGCAGCGCCTCGGCGTCGACCACGTCGACCTGTACCAGGTGCACGCGCACGAGGCGCTGACGCCGATGGAGGAGACGGCCGGCTTCCTCGACGACGCCGTCCGCAGCGGCAAGATCTCCTACGCCGGGCTGTCGAACTACACCGGCTGGCAGACCGCGACGATGGTCGGCCTCGCCGCCGGCCGCTTCCCCCTCGTCAGCCACCAGCCGCAGTACAGCCTCCTCGTCCGCGAGACGGAGTACGAGATCGTCCCCGCCTGCGTCGCGGGCGGGCTCGGGCTGCTTCCGTGGTCGCCCCTGGGCGGCGGCTACCTCACCGGCAAGTACCGCCGCGACGAGGCGCCCACCGGCGCGACCCGGCTCGGCGACGACCCCGAGCGGGGCATGGAGGCGGTCAGCAAGCGGGGTGCCAGCGCGCAGACGTGGGACGTCGTCGACGCCGTCCGCGCCGTCGCCGACGGCCGCGGGGCGACCATGGCCGCCGTCGCGCTGGCCTGGCTGCACGACCGCCCCGGCGTGGCCTCGGTGATCCTCGGCGTGCGCACGCCCGAGCAGCTCGAGGGCAACCTCGCGGCCGTCGGCCTGCACCTCACGGAGGAGGAGACGGCCCGCCTCGACGCCGCCAGCGCGCCGACGCCGCAGGACTACCCCTACGGGCCGGGCGGCGTCGACCAGCGGACGCGCACGCTGGCCTGAGCGCGGCCCGCGCCGGGCGACAGGCGTTGCTCGCCGGCCTCCCACGTCGTCGCAGGTCGGCGACGTGCGTCACGGAGGAGGGACGGGCAACGCCTGTCGCCGTGCGTCAGCCCAGCTCCGCCGGGCAGGTGCCGGGGTCGCGGGAGGTGTCGAAGCGCTCCCCGCACGTCCAGCCGAAGCGCTCGTACTCGCTGTCGGGGGGCGTCAGCTCGTAGAGCTCGTCGCACGCCTCGCCCTCGCCGGCGCCGCAGGCGTCCCAGAGCGCGTCCAGGTCCGGGTCGTCGCCGTAGGCGCTGGGACCCTCGCCCGAGCTCCCGGCGAGCGTGGAGGTCCACCCGAGGGACGGGTCGCCACCGCCGAGGCCGATGGCGACCGCGAGGGCGCCCACGGCGAGGGCCAGGACGAGCACCGCGCCCGCCGTGGTGAAGAGGGCGGCCACGAGCAGCCCCTCGCCGCGGCGTCCGCGCGGCGCGGCCGTCGTCGCCGGGGCGTCGAGGTCGTCGGCCGCCGTGCCGGCCGGGGCCGCGGCCCCGTGCCCCGGGGCCGCGGCGTCCCGGGCAGGCCGGGCGCCGACCGCCCACGTCGGGGATGCCGACGGCGCGGCGTCCGGTCGTGCGGGGTCCGTGCCGGGCCGGTAGCGGTCGTCGGGCGTGGTCACGCAGAGCTCCTCGGGTGGGCCCGCGGGACGCGGGCGTCGGTGGGGTCGCCGGGATGCCGGGCGTCGCGGCTCAGCCGACCACGTCGTCGCAGGTCATCGGCGCGTAGGCGTCGTCGTCGAGCCGGTCGCCGCACGTGGAGCCGAACCGCTCGTAGTCGGAGCCGTACTCGGAGGACCAGGAGAGCTCGTCGCACGCGAAGCCGTCGCCCGCCTCGCAGTCGTCCCACAGCCCGTCGAGGTAGTCGTTGTCGCCGTAGGCCTGTCCCGTCTCGGTGCCGCCCTCGTAGTCCTCGAAGCCGAGGCCGGCGCCCAGCGCGGCCCCGCCGACGCCGAGGAGGAGGACGAGGGAGCCGACCGCGAGGGCGAGGAGGAAGACCGCTGCCGCCGTCGTGAAGAGGCCCGCGGCCACGAGGCCCGACGCACCGCGGGGCGCGGGCGGGGCCGACGGGACCGACCAGCCCGGCGGGACGGCCGTCGGCGGCCCGTACCCCGGAGCCCCGGCGCCGTACCCGGGCGGGGCGGGGTGCGGCCCGGTCGCGGGCCAGGACGGCGGCGCGACCGGCCACGCCGGCGGCGCGGGCGGGACGGCGCCGTACGCGGCGGTCTCGGGGGTGCGGGGGTCGCCGTGCCCCGCGTCCTCGGGGGTGCGCGGGGCGTACGGGTCGCGGTCGGGGCCGCCGGGCGTGCTCACGGTGCTCGTCTCCTCGTGGTCCAGGTGCGGTGCGGGCGTGGGCGGGACCCTCGCCCGGTGGCGGGGTCGTCGACCTGCACTGTCGGCCGCGGCAGGGCTCTTCGTCAGGCGTCCCGCCGGACGGTGACCCGCCCGTGACCCGGCGGGGCCCGTCCGGGTGCTCTCCCCGGCCCGTGCCGCCCTGCGGAGCTGCCTTTCGGAGCCGCGGCCCGCCGGGACGGGCGCGGTCCGGCCGGGCGCACCCGTGCGGGTGGCCCTCCCGGTCCCGTCTCAGGCGGGCGGTGCCCGGGGCCGACGGACGGGACGGAGCCGGTGCCCTGCCGGTGCCCTGTCGTCCAGCCCGAGGAGGTGCCCGCCGGTGGTCCCCGTCGCGCTCCGTCCGCACGAGCGGCTCGGCCTCCTCGTCGTCGTCGCGGCCGGCGCGCTCGCCGCGCTCGTCACGGTGGTCGCCGCCGCCGCGTGGCCCGTGGTCCTCGGGGCGGTGACGCTGCTCGCGCTGGTCGCGGTGGTGGTCGGCACCGCCGTCCGCCGTCCCGCGGACCGACCCGGCTGGGTCGCCCTGGCCGTCGTCCTCGGCGCCTGGTGCACGTCCTCCGCGCTGGGCCTCCTCGACGACCGGGGCGGCACCCCGGCGCTCGTGGCGGCCGCGGCGGGGCAGGGGGTCGGGGTGGTCCTGCTCCTGCGGGCGCTGCTCACCGGCCGACCCACGGCACGCCGCCGGCGCGGCGCCGGCGGCGTCGTCGACCTGGCGATCCTCCTCGTCGTCGCCGCCCTCGTGGCGGCCCAGCTCGTCGTCGCCATGCGGGACGGCGGCCGGCTCACGGGCGCCGGCGCCATGACGACCGCCGCGCTCGACGTGCTCCTCCTCGCGCTCCTCCTGCGCTTCGCCGTGTCGCGCGCCGGCCTCACGCCGGCGTCGGCCGTCCTCGCCCTCGGCGCGGGCCTCGCGCTCGTCCACCACCTCGTGGGCGTCGTCGCGGCCCCTGCCGGCGGGGGCGGGGCCGGGCTCCAGGCGGTCGCGGCCGCCGCGCTCGCGCTCCTCGGCGGCGCCGCGCTGATGCCCTCGATGGGCACGGCCCTGCGGCCCCGCGGCCACCGGCGCGCCGCCTCCCTCCAGCTGCTCGGGCTCGCCCCGCTCGTCGCCGTCTCGCCCGTGCTGTGGTCGGTGCAGGAGCGCGCCGACCGGGCGGGGGACGGCCTGCCGACCGAGGCCTTCGTCCTCGTCGGCGCCCTCATCGCCCTCCTCGGCGTCGTCCGCGGCGTGCTGGCGCTGCGGGCGAGCGAGCGGGCGGCCGACCACGACCCCCTCACGGACCTGCGCAACCGGCGCGGCCTCGAGGCCGCCTTCGACCTCCGGGCCGCCTCCCCGGACGGCCTCCTGCTCTGCCTCGTCGACCTCGACGACTTCAAGCAGGTCAACGACACCTACGGGCACGAGGTCGGCGACGAGCTGCTGCGCGGCGTCGCCGCGGCGCTGCTCCGCGCGGCCGGCCCGGAGGCCGTGGTCGCCCGCCTCGGCGGCGATGAGTTCGTCGTCCTGCTCCCCGGCGGGCACGAGCAGGGGCGCGCCGACGAGGCCGTCACCGACGCGCCCGTGCGCCGCCACGCCGGCACCCCCGCCCGCCTCCTCGCCGCCCTGCAGGAGCCGCTGCGCGCCGCGGGCCACGAGCTGCGGACGCGCGCCAGCGTCGGCGTCGTCCACGTCGTCGCGCCGACGACGCTCCACCAGGCGATGACCCGCGCCGACATCGCCATGTACCGCGCCAAGGCCGCGGGCAAGGACGGCGTCGTCGACTACCGGCCGCGGATGCGCGCCGAGGTCCAGCGGCGGCAGCGGCTCGCCGAGGACCTGCGGCTACTTCTGGAGGGCGCGTCGCCGGCGCGGGTCGGGCAGCTCGTCGTCCACCACCAGCCGCTCGTGCAGCTGTCCACCGGCCAGGTCGTCGGGTCGGAGGCGCTCGTGCGCTGGCACCACCCGTACCTGGGCCTGCTGCCGCCGCTGGACTTCCTCGACATCGCCCACGAGCACGCGCTGGAGCCGGCGATGGACGCCCTCGTCCTCGACACGGCCCTGCGGCAGGTGGGCCGCTGGCTCGCCGACGGCCTGGCGGCGGTGCCGGTCAGCGTCAACGTCACCCCGGCGAGCCTGCTCGGCGGGGGCCTCGACGCCCGGGTCCGCCGGGCGCTCGCCGAGCACGCCGTGCCGGCCTCGCTCCTGCGGCTGGAGATCACCGAGCACGAGCAGGTGCCCGCGTCGCCGGAGGTCGTCTCCGTCCTCGAGGTCCTCGAGGCGGCGGGCGTCCGGGTCAGCCTCGACGACTTCGGGGCCGGGTACACCTCGCTCGGCTACCTCCAGCGCTTCCCCGTGTCGCTGCTCAAGCTCGACCGCTCGCTCGTCGTCGCGGCCCGGGAGGACGCCGGGGAGCTGCTCGCGGGCATCGCCGCGATGGCCGCCGCGCTGCGGCTCGACGTCCTCGCCGAGGGCGTGGAGACGGTCGAGCAGCGCGACCACCTCGTGGGGCTGGGCATCCGCTACGGCCAGGGCCACCTCTTCGCGCCGGCGCTCGCCGTCGCCGACATGGAGGCGCTGCTCCCGCGCGCGGGGGCGCCGGGACCGCCCGCGCAGCGCAGCGGCCCGGGCGCGGCCGACCGGGCCGGCGCCGTCCGCTGACGCCGGCGGTGACCACGGACGACGACGGCCCGGGAGTCGCTCCGGCGGAGCGCCTCCCGGGCCGTCGCCCGTCGCCCCGGGCGGGGTGACGTGGGTCAGTGCGGGTTGTGCGAGCCCTGGTCGATGTGGTCCTGCCGCTCCTCGCTGTGGTCGCCCGACCACAGCACGTGGTAGGTCCCCTCGGCGTCGACGCGGCGGTATGTGTGCGCCCCGAAGAGGTCGCGGAGGCCCTGGACGAGCGAGGCGGGCAGCCGGTCGCGCCGCAGCCCGTCGTAGTAGGCGAGCGCGCTGGAGAAGCCTGGCGTCGGGATGCCCAGGTGCACGGCGGTGGCCACGACGCGGCGCCACGCGTCCTGCGCGTCGGCGACGGCCGAGGCGAAGTAGTCGTCCAGCAGCAGCGAGGCCAGGTGCGGGTCGGCGTCGTAGGCCTGCTTGATCCGGTCGAGGAAGCGGGCGCGGATGATGCAGCCGCCGCGCCAGATCGTCGCCATCATCCCGCGGTCGACGCCCCAGCCGTACTGCTCGCTGGCGGCGGTGATCTGGTCGAAGCCCTGCGCGTACGCGACGACCTTCGAGGCGTACAGCGCCTGGCGGACGGCGTCGACGAAGCCCTCGGCGTCCGCGCCCTCGAGCGCGCCGCCCGTGGGGCCGGCGAGGCCCTTGGCCTGCACCGCGGCCCGCTGGTCGGCGGCGCCGGACAGCGCGCGCGCGAAGACGGCCTCGGCGATGCCGCTCACCGGGACGCCGAGGTCGAGCGCGGACTGGACCGTCCAGCGGCCCGTGCCCTTCTGCTCGGCCTCGTCCACGACGACGTCGACGAAGGGCCGGCCGGTGCGGGCGTCGGTGTGCCGCAGGACCCGCGCGGTGATCTCGACGAGGAAGGACTCGAGGTCCCCGGAGTTCCACTCGTCGAAGACGTCGGCCAGCTCGGCGGGCGAGAGGCCCAGGCCCTGGCGCAGCAGGTCGTAGGCCTCGGCGATGAGCTGCATGTCGGCGTACTCGATGCCGTTGTGCACCATCTTGACGAAGTGCCCGGCGCCGTCGGGGCCGACGTAGGTGCAGCACGGGGTGCCGTCCACCTCGACCGCGATGGACTCGAGGATCGGGCCGAGCGCCTCGTAGGACTCCCGCGAGCCGCCGGGCATGATCGACGGGCCGAGGAGCGCGCCCTCCTCGCCGCCGGAGACGCCGGTGCCGACGAAGTGCATCCCCTTCTCCTTGAGGGCGGCCTCGCGGCGGCGGGTGTCCTCGAAGTGGGCGTTGCCCGCGTCGACGACGATGTCGCCCTCCTCGAGCAGCGGCGTCAGCTCGTCGATGACGGCGTCCGTGGCGGGGCCGGCCTTGACCATGACGATGACGCGGCGGGGCTTGGCGAGGGAGGCGACGAAGTCCTCGACCGAGTGCGACGGGCGGAAGTCGCCCTCGTCGCCGTTCTCGGCGATGAGGTCGTCGACGCGCTGCGACGAGCGGTTGTGGACGGCGACGGCGTGGCCGTGCCGCGCGATGTTGCGGGCGAGATTGCGGCCCATGACCGCGAGGCCCGTGACGCCGATGTCGGCGAGGTCCGGTCGGGTGCCGTCGTTGCTGTCGGAGGTGCTGGCCGCCATGGGGTCTCCCGGTGTCAGGGGGCTCGGTCGGGCTCGTCGGGCGTGCGGGTGCGCCGGGCGGGGCCCGGGCGTCCGGGGTGATGCTGCCGCACCCGGGCGGGCGGGGCGACGGCGGCGTCGACCCGTGGACGGCGGCCGCGACCCCTTCTGACCGCTCACCGCCGGAAGTCGTGCGCCGGGGCTACGGTCGCGGTGGCCGAGGGCGTCCGCCGCGTCGGCGACCGGCCGTCCTGTCGACGACGACGTCCTGGGGGACCCGCATGACCGCTCGCAGACCGACCACCACCGCCGCCCGTGCGCTGACCGCCGGCGCCGCCCGCCCCGCGCTCCTCGTGCTCGCCCTGTCGGCCTCGCTCGTCGCCGCCGCGGCGCCGGCGTCCGCGGCGGTCCCCGACCCCACGGTGACCGGCCCGGTGCCGTGGACGACGGCGGTCGGCGACCCCGGCCACGGCTACACCTTCCTCGCCACGGACTACGGGCTCGCCGAGCGCGGGTACGTCGAGGAGGAGTTCTTCCTCTCCGGCGAGGCCACGCGCTACGCGGCCGACGGCGCCGCGGACGCCACCGTGCTGAGCACCGGCCACGACTACACGACCCGCGTCGTCGTCCGGCGCCCCGTGGACGCCGCCGACTTCAACGGCACGGTCGTCGCCGAGTGGGTCAACGTGTCGAACCAGTGGGACCAGGAGGTCGACTGGTTCCAGACGCACGAGCACCTCGTCCGCGAGGGCTACGCGTGGGTCGGCGTCTCGGCCCAGCGGGCGGGCGTCCACTCCGCCACCGGGCTGCGCGCGTGGGGGCCGGAGCGGTACGGGGACCTCGACGTCACCGACGGCGGCACCGTCACGGACGACACGCTGTCGTGGGACATCTTCTCCCAGGCCGTGCAGGCGGTCCGGGAGCCCGCGGGGACGCCGCTGCTCGGCCCGCTGGCGGCCGAGCGCGTCGTCGCCACCGGCCACTCGCAGTCCGCCGGGCGGCTCTGGAGCTACGTCAACAGCGTCGACCCGCTCGCCGACGTCGTCGACGCCGTCGTCCTCCACGGCGGCGGAGGGGTCATGAGGACCGACCTGGGGACGCCGGTCTTCAAGATCAACAGCGAGACCGACGTGGCGGTCGACCTCCTCGGCGCGGCGCAGCGCCAGCCGGACAGCGACGTCCTCCGCACGTGGGAGGTGTCGGGGGCCTCGCACGGCGACTGGAAGCTCATCACCGACTACGGGCCCCTGCGGCTGCGCGACATCGGCTCCCTGCCCGGCGGCTTCCCGGGCACGCCGCAGACCTGCGCGCAGCCCTCGGGGTCGCGGGTCCCGCAGCACATGGTCCAGTCGACCCTCTACGACCACGTCGCGGCCTGGGTGGAGGACGGCACGGCCCCGCCCTCCGCGCCGGCCATCACGCTGGCGGACGGGACGGTCGCCACCGACGACCGCGGTCTCGGCCTCGGCGGCATCCGGCTCGCGCCGCAGGACGTGCCGCAGCGGCTGAACTCCGGCCTCAACACCGGGCCCGGCTTCTGCTTCCTCGACGGCGCGTCCGCGCCCGTCGACGACGCGACGCTCGCGTCCTGGTACCCCGACGAGGACGCCTACGTGGCCGGGGTGGTGGGCGCCACGGCGGACGCCGTCGCGGCGGGCCACCTCCACGACGGCTTCGCGCAGGACCCGGCCTGGTACAGCGACGTCGTCGAGGCCGTCGAGGAGCGGGTCGCCGACGGCCGGCTCTCCGGCCGGGCCGCCGAGCGGCTCGTCGGCCGCGTCGAGCGGGCGGCCGCGGCGGCCGACGCCGGGGACCTGCGGGCGGCCGCCCGTGAGATGCGCCTGGCCGACGGCGTCGCCGAGCGCCAGCTGCGCGGCGACGGGGACGCCGTCGCCACCGTGGCGCGCTCCACGGCCGCGGTGCGGGCGGTCGTCGCGCTGGGGAGCTGACCGCCGTCGGAGGTCGCTGCGCCGGGGCCCGTGGGTCCCGGCGCACGGCCCCGGTGAGGCCGGGACCGGGTCAGGCGCCGAGCGCCCGCCGCAGCAGGTCGAGCTTGACGCCGGTCTCGGCCAGCTCCGCCGCGGGGTCCGAGCCGCGGACGACGCCGGCGCCCGCGTGCAGGCGCACGGTGTCGCCGCCGGCCACGCCGCAGCGGATGCTCACGGCCCACTCGCCGTCGCCGCTCGCGTCCGCCCAGCCGACGGCGCCGGCGTAGAAGCCGCGGTCCACGGGCTCGAGCTCCTCCACCGCGAGGCAGGCGGCGGCCGCGGGCATCCCGCCGACGGCGGGCGTCGGGTGCAGGGCGCGGGCCAGGTGCAACGACGTCGTCGCGGCGTCCGCCCGGCGGCCCTCGAGGCGGGTCGCGAGGTGCCAGGCGGTGGGCGTGGCGACGAGCTGCGGCCCGGTCGGCACCTGCAGGTCGGCGCACCACGGGCCCAGCGCCGCGACCATCGCCTCGACGACGATGGCGTGCTCGCGGCGGTCCTTGTCCGAGGCGAGCAGCGCGGCGCCCGCCGCGGCGTCGTCGGCCGGGTCGGCCTGCCGCGCAGCGGTCCCCGCCAGCGGCACGGCCGTCACGGTGTCCCCGTGGAGGGCGCACAGCAGCTCGGGGCTCGCGCCGACGAGGGTGCGGCCGGGCCCGCCGGCGGGCGGCTCGCCCGGCTCGTCCGGCAGCGGGACGGCGAAGACGCGGGCCCGCTCGTCGAGGCGGGCCAGCGCGCGCAGGAGCGCCCGCACGTCGACGGGGCCGTCGGTGCGGAGGTCGACCGCGCGGGCGAGGACGACCTTCTCGAGCCGGTCGTCCGCGAGGAGGCGCAGGGCCCGCCGGACCGCGGCGCGGTAGTCCTCCTCGGCCGGGACGGGCCGCTCCTCGACGACGCGGGCGAGGGCGGGCTCGGCGGCCGTGGCCGGCGGGACGACGAGGCGTCCGGCCGCCCGGTGGAGCACCTCCGGCCGCACGAGGGCCGCCGGCACCCCGGTGGCGAAGGGCAGCGCCCCGACGACGACGTCCACCTCGCCCCGGCCCCGCGCCCTACGCAGCCGCTCGGCCACCGCGCCCGGCAGGTCGGTCGTCCACGGCAGGTCGAGCCGCTCGGCGGTGCCCGCGGCGAGCAGCGTGCCGCGCGGGGACGACCAGAGGACGTCCTCGTCGGGACGCCAGGCGTCGAGGAGGGCGGTGGGGGTGGTGACGGCGGCGGGACGCTCGCGCGTCGACCCCCGGCTGCCCGTCACCGCCTCATCATCCCCCCGCCGCCTGCGGGGCCGCGCACGGGGAGGGCCGTACGGTCGACGCCGATGCCTGCCGCCCCTGCCGCCCCGACCGCCTCCTCCACCGCAGCCGCCCGGACCGCCCCGCGGCGCGGCGGCGCGCCCGTCCGCCGGACCGTCGCGCTGGCCGTGGCGGCGACGCTCGGCCTCGCCGGGTGCACCGGCGGCGACGGGGGCGCCGCCCCGGGCGCCGGGGCCGGGGGTGCGGCGTCGCCGACCGCGGAGGCGCCGCTGGTCCGGCCCGCGGCCGTGGACGGCGGCGTCGTCCTGGACGTCGCCGAGGGCGGCGACCGCTCGGTCGCGGCGAGCGCCGCGCTCGTGGCCGCCTCGCCCCTCGTCGTCCTCGTCGACGCGGGCGCGGACGTCGGCGCCGCGGCCGCGCGGGCCGAGGAGCTCGGCGTCCCGCTGCTCGTCGTGGCCGCCGCGCCGGCACCGTCCAGCGGCGCCGAGCCGTCCGACGAGCCGTCCGACGAGCCGTCCGCCGACGCCGCCGAGCCGTCCGCCGACGCCGGCGCGGAGGCCCCCGCCGGCGCGGCGCCGGAGGACGTCGTCGCCGAGGTCGCGCGGCTCGGCGCCGAGCAGGTGCTGGCCGCGGACGACGCCGCGGCGTCCTGGGCGGAGGAGGCGCTCGACGTCGAGGTGCTGCCGGCCGCCGCGGACGTCGAGGCCCCGGCGCCCGCCGCCGCGGGCGCCCCGGTGCTCCTGCTGACGGACGGCTCCGCGGGCGACGTGGCGCCCGCCGCGACCGCCCGGGCCGCGGGGGCCCGCGTCGTCGCCGTCCCCGGGGGCGACCCGCGGGCCGACGGGGACGTCGTCGAGCAGGTGGCCGCCGCGGCGCCCGACGGCGTCGTCGCGACGTCCCCGCTCTTCGGCGACGCCGAGCAGGTCCGTGCGCGGACGGCGGTCGCGGCCACGGGCGTCCAGCTGCCCGGCGGCGGTCAGGTGCCCTTCCCGGGGCGGCACATGGTCGCCCTCTACGGCACGCCCGGGTCGCCGTCGCTCGGCGTCCTCGGCGAGCAGGGCCTCGAGGCCTCGGTCGAGCGGGCCCGGGACGTCGCGGCGGAGTACGAGGACCTCGTGGGCGACCCCGTCGTCCCCACCTTCGAGATCATCACGACGGTCGCCTCCGGCGCGCCGGGGCCGGACGGCGACTACTCCAACGAGCTCGACGCGGACGACCTGCGGCCGTGGGTCGACGCCGCCGGCGAGGCCGGGATCTACGTCGTCCTCGACCTGCAGCCCGGGCGTACCGACTTCCTCACGCAGGCCCGCGCCTACGAGTCCCTCCTCGCGGAGCCCCACGTCGGCCTGGCGCTCGACCCGGAGTGGCGGCTGGAGCCGGACCAGGTGCACCTCGAGCAGGTGGGCCGGGTGGACGTCGAGGAGGTCGAGGAGACCGCGGACTGGCTGGCCGACCTCGTGCGCCGGGAGACGCTGCCGCCCAAGGTCTTCCTGCTCCACCAGTTCCAGCAGCGGATGATCACGGACCGCGGGCGGCTGGACACCTCCCGCGACGAGCTCGTGCCGCTCGTCCACGCGGACGGCCACGGGACCCCGGGCCAGAAGGCCGACACCTACCGCGCGCTGCAGCAGGACGCCCCGGAGGGGATGCGCTGGGGCTGGAAGAACTTCTACGACGAGGACACGCCGACCATGACGCCGGCGGAGACCATGGCCGAGGACCCGCTGCCGGACTTCGTCTCCTACCAGTGACGCACGGAGGGGCGGCGTCCCGCTCCGGTATGCCCGGGACGTGAAGGAGGCGCCGACTTCACGTCCCGGGGACCTCGGGAGGTGAAGGAGACGTCCACTTCACGTCCCGGGGACCTCGGGCGGTGACGTGGACGCCGACTTCACCTCCCGGGCACCACCCGGGGAGGTGAGGTGGACGTCTACGTCACCCCTCGGGCGCCTGGGGGGCGAGGTGGACGCCTCCTCCACCCGCCGGACCGACGTCCGGGAGGTCAGCGCCGGTGCGGGCTGCTCAGCTCGCGCGCCGCCGGGTCGTCGGCGAAGGCCGGGTCCCGCGTGCCGATGTCGCGCCCGACGGACAGGTGCCCGCCGAGGTAGCCGCCGACGGCGGCGACGACGCCGCTGCCGAGCGCGAGGGCGACGCCGAGGCCGTGCTTGTCGTCGTCGCGACGGACCCACCACGAGGCGGCGTACCCGGCCCACGAGGCGCCGTTCGTCACGGCGTGGACGAAGCCGACGCGCTTGTCGCCGCCGCTCGTCCCGACCCACTCGGCGAGGCCGGTCGTGAAGGTCGGCAGCGCGGTGACGCAGCCGAGGCCGAGCAGCAGCCGCGAGGCGGGGCGCGCCTTCTCGCCGCCGAGGAGGTCGAGCGCCGACGCCGACAGCCACGCGCCGATCGGCACGTCGGTCATCGGTGGGTGCACGGCGTGGCCCGAGGGACGGCCGCGCAGGAGCGCCAGCAGGCCGGGGCTCGCGGTGAGGAGCTTCGTCGCGACGCGCTGCTCGGCGTCGGCGGGCGCGTCGAGCCAGCGGGCCCGCTCGAGCGCCTGGACGGCCCGGACGGCGAGCGGCCGCGGCGTCGTGGCGACGCCGCCCTCGGTGGGGCCGCCCTCGCGGGCGCTCGCGCCGGCGGCGCCCGGGGCGCCGGAGGGGCCTGGGCCCGGTGCTGCGGTGGTGGTCATGGTGGAGCCCTCCCGGCCGCCCCCCTGCGGACCGACCTCTGCGTCCCACCCTCGCCGCCCGGACCGCCGCGCGCGCGGTGGGAGCGCTCCCGCCCTGCGGTGCCGGGGACGGAGGACGGCCCCGTGGCCGGTGACGGCCGCCGCCCGCCGTACCGTCGTCCGCGACGCCGAGGACGGCCGCCGGTCCGTCGGCGGGAGCCCGGCGGCCCGGCAGCGGGGGAGCGCGAGGCATGGAGATCGAGGCCCAGGACGTCGCCGTGACGGCGGACGGCGGCGAGGTGCTCCCCCCGACGGGGGTGCTGCTGGTCCCGGGGCGGCGCACGCTCGTGGCCGGCGACCCGGGCGCCGACGGCTCCGCGCCGCTCGCGCTCGCCCTCGCCCTGACCGGCCGTCTCGTGCCCGGCCGCGGCCGCGTCCTCGCCGACGGGCACGACGTCGGCCTCTGGGGCCGCGACGACCTGCGCCGCTCCACGGCCCTGGTCGACGCGCCCGGCGTCGACGAGCCCGAGCCCGTCCTCCCGCTGCGCGCCGCCGTCGCCGAGGAGCTGCGGGCCCGCCGCGAGCCCGCCGGCGCCGACGACGCCCGCGCCTGGCTGGAGGACCGCGGCCTCGCCGCGCACGCCGACGTCCTCGCCCGCGACCTGGCCCCCGGCCCGCGCACCCGGGCGCTGGCGCACCTCGCGGCCGGCCGGCCCGGCGTCGTCGCGCTCGTCCTCGTCCGGCCCGACCGGGGCGGCGGGGACCCCCGCGACGAGGGCGGCTGGTGGGACGTCGCCGGCGACCTCGCGGACGACGGCCTCGCGGTCGGCGTCTGCGTCGGCCGTCCCGCGGCCGCCGTGCTCGAGGGAGCCGGGCTGCTGCGCGCCGACGACCTCCGCGCCACCCACGGCGTCCCGCGCGCCGCGCGCCCCGACGACCTGCCGGCCCCGCACGCCGGCCGCGTCACGGCGGGGGTGACGCTGTGAGCGCGCGACCCGGCGGCGGGCTCGCCGCGTCCCTCGGCGCAGCGTGGGCGGCCGCCCGCGCCGGGGCCGGCAGCGAGGCCCGCCGGCTCTCGGCGTCCCGGATGGCGCGGCTGACCCTCGTCGCCCTGGCCGTCGTCCCGACCCTCTACGCCGGCCTCTACCTCTGGGCCAACGACGACCCCTACGGCCGCCTCGACGAGGTGCCGGCGGCGCTCGTCGTCGAGGACGAGGGCGCCTCCACCGGCGGGGTGCTCGTCTCCCTCGGCGCGCAGGTGGCGTCCGACCTCGAGGCCGACGGCTCCTTCGACTGGCAGCGCACCGACGCCGCGGACGCCGCGGCGGGGGTCGCCGACGGCCGCTACGAGGCCGCCGTCACCATCCCGTCCGGCTTCTCGGCCGACCTCGCGACCGTCCAGGCCGCCGTCTCCGCGGGCGAGCCCGCGCCGCCGCGCCAGGCCCAGCTGCTGCTGACGACGAACGACGCGACGAGCTACATCGGGCGGACCGTCGCCGAGCGGGTCGTCGACGCGACCCGCCAGGCCGTCGTCGACCAGGTGGGCACGCAGACCGCCGACTCCTTCCTCGTCGGCTTCGCCACCGTGTCGCAGCAGCTGCGCGAGGCCGCGGACGGCGCCACGCAGCTCGGCGAGGGCCTCGGCGGCGCCGTCGAGGGGGCCGACGCGCTCACGACCGGCGCGGGCGCCCTCGTGCAGGGGCAGGAGGCCCTCGTGCAGGGCACCGGCGCGCTCGCCGACGGCGCCGGGCAGCTCGCCGACGGCACGGGCGCGGCCGTCGGCGGCGTCGACCAGCTCGTCACCGGCGTCGAGCAGCTCGACGCCGGGGCCGGGGCGCTCGCCGACGGGCTCGGGCAGCTGGAGGACGGGACCGCCGCCCTCCCCGCCCAGGCGCAGGCGCTCGCCGACGGCGCCTCCGCCGTCGCCGACGGCAACGCCCAGGTGGCCGCGACGGCGACCGCCCTCGCCGACGCCTCCGCGCAGGCGGTCGAGGGCCTCGACGCCGCCCGCGCCGACCTGGCCGCGCAGCTCACCGCGCTCGGCCTCGACGACACCCAGGTGGCGGCGGTGCTCGAGCAGGCCGACGGCCTCGTGGCCCCCGTGCGCGACGCGCAGGAGCAGGTCGCCGAGGCGGACGCCGCGCTCGGCGCGCTCGCGACCGGCTCCCGCCAGGTGGCCGACGGCGCCGGCGCGCTCGCCGAGGCGGCGCCCGCCCTGGCCGGCGGCATCGCCGCGTCCTCGCAGGGCGCCTCCGCCCTCGCCGAGGGCACGGGGCAGCTGGCCGACGGCGTCGGCCCGCTGGCCGACAGCGCCCGCGCGCTGGACCAGGGCGCCTCCGCCCTGGCGGACGGAGCGTCGCAGCTGGCCGACGGCCAGGAGCAGGCCCTCGCGGGCACGCAGCAGCTCGCCGACGGCGCCGGCGCCCTCGCCGAGGGGCTGGTGCCCGCCCGCGACGGCGCCACCGCCCTCGCCGACGGCCTCGAGCAGGGCGCGGCCGGGGTCCCGGCGCTCGACGACGACCAGCGCGAGCGCGCCGTCGGGGGCATCACGGACCCGGTGGCCACGCAGAGCACCTCCGACGCGACGGTCTCCGGGTACGGCGCGGGGCTCGCCCCCTTCTTCCTCGCCCTGTCGCTGTGGATCGGCGGCTACGTCCTCTTCCTCGTCGTCCGGCCGCTCTCGCGGCGGGCCGCGGCCGCCGGGCGCTCCGCGCTCGGGACGGCGGTCGGCGGGTACGCGCCCGCGCTGGCCCTCGGCGTCGTCCAGGCGGTGCTGCTGTGGGGCGTCGTCGTCGGCGTCCTGCGGCTCGAGCCGGCCCAGCCGCTGGGCCTGCTGGCGATGATGCTGCTCACCTCGGCGGCCTTCGTCGCCGTCGTCCACGCGCTCGTCGCGTGGCTCGGGCTGCCAGGGCAGTTCCTCGGGCTCGTGCTCCTCGTGCTCCAGCTCGTCAGCGCGGGCGGCACCTTCCCGTGGCAGACGCTGCCCGCGCCCCTGGCCTCGCTCCACCACGTCCTGCCGATGGGCTACGCCGTCGACGCCCTGCGCGCCCTCGGCGCCGGGGGGACCGACGTCTCGGCGCGCCCGGTGCTCGAGGCCGTCGCGGTGCTGGGGGCCTACCTCGTCGTCTCCCTCGTCGCGACGGCGCTCGCCGCCCGCCGCCGCCGGGTGGTGGCCGTCTCCGCGCTGCGGCCGCTCCCCGCCTGACGCACGGCCCGCGCGGACCCGTCCGGACGTCCGGGGCTGGTCCCCGGAGCGTGGCCGTGCGTACAGTGTTACTCGCCAGTAACACCCCAGCCGAGCACCCGGCGCGACCCGCCGGGACGGCCCCTGCGGAGGCGCGCGATGACGACCACCGACCCCACGCCCCGGGAGCACGACGTCCCGGCCCCCGTCGGGACGACGCCGCCCGCCCCGCCCGCCCCGCCGGCCCCGCCCGCCCCGCGTCGCCGCCCCGGCCGGGCGCGCCGCGAGGCGCGGCGCCCGGACGGGCCGCCGGCGCCCCCCGCCCCGGCGCCCCTCGTCACGGCGGCCGACCTCACGGCCCTCCTCGACGGCCGCTGGGGGTGGGTGCGGGAGGAGGCACGGGCGACGCTGCCCGCGGGCCTCTTCACCACCGACCCGCACGCGCCGCTCGACGTCTACCGCGACGAGGTCATGGACCTCGTGCGGCAGGTCGGGGCCACCGGCTCGCCCGTGCACTCGTTCCCGCCGTCCGTGGGCGGCGAGGGCGACGTCGGCGCGAGCGTCGTCCAGTTCGGGATGCTCGGCTACGGCGACCTGTCGGTCATGATCAAGTCCGGCGTCCACTTCGGCCTCTACGGCGGCGCGGTGCAGAGCCTCGGCAGCGACCGGCACCACCGCCGGTACCTGCCGCCGGTGCTCTCGCTGGAGACCGTCGGCTGCTTCGCCATGACGGAGACCGCGCACGGCTCGGACGTCGCCTCGCTCGAGACGACCGCCACCTACGACCGTGCCACCGGCACCTTCGTGCTCTCGACCCCGCACGACGGCGCCCGCAAGGACTACATCGGCGGCGCGGCCCGGCACGCGCGGGTGGCCGCCGTCTTCGCGCAGCTCGTCACGGGCGGCCCCGACGAGGAGCCGACGGGCCGCGGCGTCCACTGTTTCGTCGTCCCGCTGCGCGACGCGGACGGCCGCCTGCTGGCGGGCGTCGAGGCCGAGGACGACGGGCACAAGATGGGGCTGAACGGCGTCGACAACGGCCGGCTGCGCTTCACCGACGTCCGCGTCCCCCGCGAGGACCTCCTCGACCGCTTCGCGCAGGTCGCCGAGGACGGCCGCTACTCGAGCAGCATCGCGAGCGCGGGGCGCCGCTTCTTCGCGACGCTCGGCGCGCTCGTGCGCGGCCGCGTCTGCATCGCGGCGGGTGCCGGGTCGGCCACGCAGGTCGCCCTCGCCACGGCGGTCCGGTACGGCCTGTCCCGCCGGCAGTTCGCGCGGCCGGGCGCCGCACCGGGCGACCCCGAGGTCGTGCTGCTCGACTACCGGGCCCACCAGCGGCGGCTCATGCCGGCCCTCGCGACGACGTACGTCCTCGCCCTCGCCACCGAGGAGCTGACGGCCCGGCTCCACGACGTGCAGACGGCGCCCGCCCCGGCCGACGACACGGCCCAGCGGGAGCTCGAGACCCGGGCCGCCGGCCTCAAGGCCGTCGCGACGGCGCACGCGACGGCGACCGTCCAGACCTGCCGCGAGGCCTGCGGCGGCGCGGGGTACCTCGCTGTCAACCGGCTCCCGCAGCTCAAGGCGGACACCGACGTCTTCACGACCTTCGAGGGTGACAACACCGTCCTCCTGCAGCTCGTCGGCAAGCACCTGCTCGCCGGGTACGCCGCGGACTTCGGCGACCTCGGTACGTGGGGGACCGTGCGCGCCGTCGTCGACCAGGCCGTGAGCCGGCTCGCCGAGCGGTCGACCGCCCGCGTCACCCTCCAGCGGCTGCGGGAGGCCGCCCCCGGCCGCGGTGACGACCGGCAGGACCTGCGCGACCGGGGCTGGCAGCTGCGGCTCCTCCTCGAGCGCGAGGCGCACCTGCTCGTCGGCGTCGCCCGCCGCCTGCGCCGGGCGGGGGCCCAGGGCGCGGACGCGGCGGCCGTCGTCGACGACGCGCAGGACCACCTGCTCGCCGCGGCGCGGGCGCACGTGGACCGGGTCGTCGTCGAGGCCCTCGTCGCGGCCGAGGAGGCCTGCGAGGACGACGGGGTCCGCGCGCTGCTCGGCCGGGTCGGCGACCTCCACGTGCTGTCCGTGGTCGAGCGCGAGCGGGCCTGGTACCTCGAGCACGGGTGGCTGACGCCGGGCCGCAGCAAGGCGGTCCTCGCCGAGGTCAACGCGCTCTGCCGGGAGGTGCGGGCGGACGCCCGGCTGCTCGTCGACGGCTTCGGCATCCCCGAGGCCTGGCTCACCGCGCCCATCGCGCACGGGGCGGTCCCGGCGGCCGTGTCCTCCCCGCGCGGGGACGGCGAGGTGCCGGCGCCCGTCGACGGCCCGCAGGGCGCGGCCGCCGTCGTCGCCGACCACGTGCCGCTGCAGGCGGGCTGACGCCGGGCCGCAGGAGAAGGTCGCGGTGACGGCGCGTCACCGCAGGTCGGGGGCCCGCGGACGGCGGCGGGGCCGACCTACTCCTGCGCTCCTGCGGCGGTCAGCCGGTGCCGGACCTCGGGGAAGGTGACGGCGGGCACGCCGTCGAGCTCGGCCCGCTCGACGACGCGCGTGGTGCCGTCGGGGTGCCACCCGCGA
The DNA here is from genome assembly GCF_003751265.1 of Pseudokineococcus lusitanus. Classification (NCBI taxonomy): domain Bacteria; kingdom Bacillati; phylum Actinomycetota; class Actinomycetes; order Kineosporiales; family Kineosporiaceae; genus Pseudokineococcus; species Pseudokineococcus lusitanus. The sequence goes on along the minus strand of NZ_RJKN01000002.1, from coordinate 110,278 downwards.
CGCTCGTAGAAGCGCCGGGCGCGGGTGTTGCCGGTCAGCGCCCAGAGGACGGGCGGCTCGTCGGCGCCGACGGCCAGGAGCTCGGCCGTCGCCGCGGCGAGCAGCCGCCCCCCGACGCCCGTGCCCCAGTGCTCGGGGAGGACGTAGAGCGAGCGGACCTCGCCGGCCTCGTCGGGCAGGTCGTCGTCGCGGCAGGGCCCGAAGGCGCACAGCGCGACGAGAGCGCCGTCCTCCTCGACGACGAGGACGCCGTCCGGCCCCGAGGCCGTCGTGCGCCAGCGCGCCTCGCGCGCCGACGGGTCGAGGGCGTCGAGGTAGTCGTCGCGGACGAGCCCGCGGTAGCCGGCGCGCCAGCCGGCGACGTGCACGGCGGCCAGGGCGGGGGCGTCGTCGGGGACGGCGGGGCGCAGGACGCTCATGGCCGCACGGTGCCAGGTCGGCGCGGGTGGTGGTCCGTGCCCTGACGGGTGGTCCTGCTCCGGCGCGCACGCTGCCGCGCCCGTCCCTCGCTACCGTCGAGCGACCCCGACATCCCCCCGTCCTCGGAGGACACCGTGCTCGCCGCCACCGCCTCGTCCGCCGCCGCCGCCGGCTTCGCCGTCGGAGTCCTCATCGGCTGGCTGCTCCTGCTCGCGCTCGTCGTGGGCGGGATCCTCCTCGTCGTCAGCTCCCGCCGCTCGTCGCGGCGCGCGGCCGAGCACGGTGCGTCCGGCGCGCCCGGGCCGGCGCCCTCGAAGGGCACGGCCAAGCTCGTGGTCGGCGTGGTCCTGCTCGTCCTCGGCGTCCTGGGCGTCCTCGGTCAGCTGGCGAGCCTCGGGATGGCGTCCTCGGGCATGTGACCGGGCCGGTGGTCCTCGCCGGGCACCGGCCGTGAGAGGCCGTGGTGGGCGGACGGACCAGCCGCCCGTGGCGGCGGGGGAGGATGGGTCCATGGCGGACGAGGAGCGGGCGGACGGCGCGGACGGGGCGGTCCGGTGGCTCGACGCCGAGGAGGACCGCACCTGGCGCGACCTGCTGACGATGACGCAGCTGCTCCAGGTGAGCCTCGACCGGCAGATGCGCACCGAGGCCGGGATGCCCCAGACGTACTACACGGTCCTCGCGATGCTCTCCGAGGCGCCGGGCCGTCGGCTGCGGATGAGCCGCCTCGCCGAGATCACGACGTCCTCGCCGAGCCGCATCTCCCACGCCGTCACCCGCCTGGAGGAGAAGGGGTGGGTCGAGCGCAGCCGCGCCGAGGAGGACGGCCGGGGCGCCGTCGCCGCCCTCACCGACGCCGGGTGGGACGTGCTGCACCGCACCGCGCCCGGCCACGTCGAGCAGGTGCGGCGGGTGCTGTTCGACCCCTTGACGGTGGAGCAGCGGCGGGTCCTCGGCGAGATCTGCACCGCGGTGCTCGGCGCGCTGGAGAGCAGCCCGCACGGCGTCACGCGCGAGGAGTGCGCCGAGGCGGGGTGACGTCCGTCACGCCTCCGGGTCCCGGGCGCCGTCGGCCCGCCGTCGCGGTGGGGCGTGCGTCCCGGCGGCGGTTACGGTCCTCCGCGTGAGCACCCCGCCCCCGGCCCGGCGTCGTCCCGAGCGGGTCTACCCGCCGGTCATCGCCCTGGCGAAGACGTCCTTCCGCGTGCTGGGGATCCGCACCCGGCTCGAGGGGCTGGAGAACGTCCCGGCGGTCGGCGGCGGCGTCATCGCGAGCACCCACGTCGGCTACACCGACTTCGTCTTCGCCGGTCTCGCGCCGTGGGAGGCGCACCGCCGCCTCACGCGGTTCATGGCCAAGGAGAGCGTCTTCCGGCACCGCCTGGCCGGCCCGCTCATGCGGGGCATGCACCACATCCCCGTCGACCGCGCCGCCGGCTCGGGCTCCCTGCGGGCGGCGCTGCGGGCGCTGTCCGAGGGCGAGCTCGTCGGCCTCTTCCCCGAGGCGACGACGTCGCGCTCCTTCGTCGTCAAGCCGCTCAAGTCCGGCGCCCTCCGGATGGCCGCGTCCGCGCGGGTGCCGCTGCTGCCCACCGCCGTCTGGGGCACGCAGCGCCTCTACGGCAAGGGCACCCCGCGGGACCTCAGCCGCGGCCAGACGGTGACCGTGCGGGTCGGCGAGCCGATGGAGGTCACCTCCGCCGACGTGCGCGGTGACCGCCTCGAGGTCACGACGACCGAGCTCCGCCGTCGCCTGCAGGACCTGCTCGACGAGGTCCAGGCCGAGCACCCCGACACCACGGACCCCCGGTACCGCGGGGCCTGGTGGCTGCCCCGCCACCTCGGGGGCAGCGCCCCGACGCCCGAGGAGGCCGACGGCGCACCGCGCCTGCCGCGGGCCTGAGGCGGCGCCCGTCCGCGGCCCGGCCGCGGGCGCCGGACCGCGGAGGAGCGGGCCGGTCAGCCGGTCACGACGGCGCACGGCACCGCCAGCCGGTACGGCCGGTGGGCCAGCAGCGGGCCGAGCGCCCGCCGCACGCGGGACAGCTCCGCCCGCACGGTGACGGTGCGGTCGGCGTCGCCGAGCACCGCGGCGGCCAGCTGGGCGGCGCTCAGCCCCTCCGGGTGCCGGGCCAGCGTCGTCAGCAGGTCCGCGTGGCGCGGGGTCAGCGGGTGCTCCCACGCGCCCTCGCCCGAGGCGACGCGCAGCACCGCGGGCCGGGCCGACAGGTCGAGCACCACCCCCGTGGCCGTGGTCCCGGCCCCGGCGGCCGGCCCCGCGGGCCGCAGCAGCCACCCGCCCGGGAGGGCCTCCGCCGTCCAGGCGCCGAGCGAGGGCAGCCACAGCGGGCCGGGCCGCAGGCCCGTCGGCAGCCACACGCGGCGGGGCACCTCCACCTCGCGGGCGGCGGCGGTCGCGCCGTCGGGGGTGACGACGGCGGCCGGGCCGTCGAGGGCCCGCAGGACGGGGTCCGCCACCTCGCGCAGCGCCGCGAGGCGCTGCTCCACCTCCGCGCGCAGCTCCAGCTCGACGAGCCGCGCGACGGCGTCGACGAGGGCCACGGTGCTCTGGTGGACGGTCTGCGCCGGCCCGGACAGGTCGACGACGCCGATGGCCTCGCGCGTCACGGGGTCGTGGAGCGGGGCGGCGGCGCACGTCCAGGCCGTGTGGGCCTCGGCGTAGTGCTCGGCGGCGAAGACGTGGACGGCCTCGCCCGTGACGATCGACGTCCCGATGGCGTTCGTGCCCACCGCGCGCTCGTCCCACGCCGAGCCCTCGACGAAGCCGAGGGCGTCGGCCCGGCGCCGCACCGCCGCCCCGCCCTCGCGCCACAGCACCCGGCCGCCCGCGTCGGCCACGACGACGATCTGGCCGGCGGCCTCCGCGGCGGGCAGCAGCCGGCTCCGCAGCAGCGGCATGAGCGGCTCGAGGCCGCTGGCCCGGCGGTGCTCGGCCAGGGCGGCGTCGCCGAGCGCGGGCACCTCCCCGGCGCCGGCGGGGTCGAGGCCCGAGCCCCGCGACCGGCGCCACGAGGCGCCGATGACCGTCCGCACCGGCTGGCCGGCCCGGGGGCCCGCGCCGCCGAGGACCGCCAGGCGGGTGCGCTGCAGGCGGCGGGCGTGCTCGCGGGGGTCGGTGCCCAGCGGCAGTGCGCTCTGGGCCCGCTCGGGCGCAGGGGCGGGGGTCGGCACGGGACCTCCTCTCGGCGCGCGGCGACGGTGCCGTGCCGGCGAAGGGTGCCCCCGCGGGGCCGTCGCCGTCCAGCACGGGTCCGCCCCGGCGGACCCCCCGGGCGGCGACGTCGCTGCAACCCCCGGTGCAACCCCTGGCCCGGCCGACCGGACGGGCGCACGCTCGCGACCTCGCCGGCGACGACGGAGCCGCCGGCCGGACCGCCCCCGGGAGGCGCTCGCGATGAGCCAGACCCTCGACCACCCCGCGCTCGGGCCGACGGCGGAGGCCGCGCCCGACCTCGCCGCCGCCCGCCGCGACGGCACCACCGTTCCGACGGCGCAGGAGCGCGCCGAGGCGTGGCTCGCCGCCTTCGAGGCGGCGCTGGGCCGGGCCGACGCCGAGGAGGTGGCCGGTCTCTTCGCCACCTCCTGCTTCTGGCGCGACCTCGTCGCCTTCACCTGGAACATCACGACGGCGGAGGGCCGCGAGGAGGTCGCCGAGCGCGTGCGCGCCACGGCGGCCCGCACGAGCGCCTCCGGCTTCGCGACGAGCGAGCCGGCGACCGACGCGAGCGCGCCCGACGGGCGTCCCACCGTCGAGGCCTGGATCACCTTCGAGACGGCCGTCGGCCGCGGCAAGGGCCTGCTGCGCCTGGTCCGCGAGGACGAGGACGAGGGCGGGGACGGCGGCGAAGGACCGGGCCGCGACGTCGCGTGGACCCTGCTGACGACGCTCTTCGAGCTCAAAGGCTTCGAGGAGCCGCAGGACGGCCGCCGGCCGCGGGGCGCCGAGCACGGCGTCCACCGCGGCCGCAGCAGCTGGCGCGAGCGGCGCGACGCGAGCGTCGAGGGCTGGGGCGGCGAGCGCCAGCCGCACGTGCTCGTCGTCGGCGGCGGCCAGGGCGGCATCGCCCTGGGCGCCCGGTTGCGCCACCTCGACGTGCCGACGCTCGTCGTGGACGCCCACGCGCGGCCCGGCGACCAGTGGCGCGGGCGCTACAAGAGCCTCTGCCTGCACGACCCGGTCTGGTACGACCACCTTCCGTACCTGCCCTTCCCGCGGAGCTGGCCGGTCTTCGCGCCGAAGGACAAGATCGGTGACTGGCTCGAGATGTACGTGAAGGTCATGGAGGTCGACTACTGGGGCTCGACCCGCGTCGTCTCCGCGCGGCGCGACGACGGAGCGGGGACCTGGGAGGTCCGCCTCGAGCGTCGCCGACCCGGTGCCGACGGCGGGGGGGACGACGTCGAGCACGTCGTCCTGCGCCCCACCGAGCTGGTCCTGGCCACGGGCATGTCCGGCAAGCCCAACGTCCCCGCCTTCCCCGGTGTCGAGCGCTTCCGCGGCGACCAGCACCACTCCAGCGCGCACCCGGGCCCGGACGCCTACCGCGGGAAGAAGGCGGTGATCATCGGGGCCAACAACTCCGCCCACGACATCGCGGCGGCCCTGTGGGAGAACGGCGCCGAGGTGACGGTGGTCCAGCGCTCGTCGACGCACGTCGTGCGGTCGGACTCGCTGATGGAGGTGGGCCTCGGCGCGCTGTACTCCGAGGAGGCCTTGGCCGCGGGCGTCACGACGGAGAAAGCGGACCTCGTCTTCGCGTCGCTGCCGTACCGGATCATGCACGAGTTCCAGATCCCCCTGTACGAGGAGATCGCCCGGCGCGACGCCGACTTCTACGAGCGGCTCGAGAGGGCCGGCTTCTGGCTCGACTGGGGCGACGACGGCTCGGGCCTCTTCATGAAGTACCTGCGCCGCGGCTCCGGCTACTACATCGACGTGGGCGCCAGCGAGCTCTTCGCGGACGGCAGCGTCACGGTCGTCCACGAGCCCGTCCGCGAGCTCGTGGAGGACGCCGTCGTCCTCGACGACGGCACCCCGGAGGGACGGCGGCTGCCCGCCGACCTCGTCGTCTACGCCACCGGCTACGGCTCCATGAACGGCTGGGCGGCCGACCTCATCTCGCCCGAGGTGGCCGACCGCGTCGGCAAGGTGTGGGGCCTCGGCTCCGACACCACCAAGGACCCCGGCCCCTGGGAGGGGGAGCAGCGCAACATGTGGAAGCCGACCCAGCAGGAGGGCCTGTGGATGCACGGCGGCAACCTCCACCAGTCGCGGCACTACTCGCTGTACCTGGCGCTCCAGCTCAAGGCCCGCTACGAGGGGCTCGACACCCCCGTGCACGCGCTCGCGCCCGTGCACCACACCCGGTGAGCGCCCGATGAGGGCGGCGAGGTGGCACGCCCGCGGGGACGTGCGCGTGGAGGAGGTGCCCGAGCCGGAGCTGCTCCCCGGCACGGTGGCCGTCGAGGTGGCCTGGTGCGGGATCTGCGGGACCGACCTCCACGAGTTCACGGAGGGGCCGATCTTCATCCCGCCGGCCGGGCACCCCCACCCGGTGTCCGGGGAGAGCGCCCCGCTCGTCATCGGCCACGAGTTCTCCGGGACGGTGACGGCGCTCGGCGAGGGCGTGCACGACCTCGAGGTCGGCGCGGCCGTCGTCGTGGAGCCGTACATCCTCCGCCCGGGCACGCCGACCGGCGACGACGACAGCTACCAGCTCAGCCCCGACATGAACTTCATCGGGCTGGGCGGCCGCGGCGGCGGCCTGGCCGAGAGGGTCGTCGTCGAGCGGCGGTGGGTCCACCCCGTCGGGGACGTGCCCCTGGACCAGGCGGCCCTCGTCGAGCCGCTGGCGGTGGGCCACCACGCCTACCGCCGCAGCGGGGCGCGGGCCGGTGACGTCGCGCTCGTCGGCGGGGCCGGGCCCATCGGGCTGCTCCTCGCGGCGCTGCTCCGCGCCGAGGGCCTGCGCGTGCTGCTCACCGAGGTCAGCGAGGCGCGCAAGGCCAAGGCGCGGGACACCGGCGTCGCCGAGGAGGTGCTGGACCCGCGGGACGGGTCCGTCGCGGACCGGGTGCGCGAGCTGACCGGCGGCCGGGGCGCCGACGTGTGCTTCGAGTGCTCGAGCGTCCAGCCGGTCCTCGACACGCTCCTCGACGCGGTGCGCCCGGGCGGCGTGGTCGTCAACGTGTCGATCTGGGGGCACCGGGCCGAGCTGGACATCCAGCGGCTCGTGCTCAAGGAGGTCGACCTGCGCGGGACCATCGGCTACGCCGGCGACCATCCCGCGACCATCCGCCTCGTGCAGGAGGGGCGGGTGGACCTCGCGCCCTTCATCACCCACCGCATCGGGCTCGACGAGCTCGTCGACGTCGGCTACGACACGCTCCTCCACCGCACCGAGGAGGCGGTGAAGATCCTCGTCAGCCCGCGACGCTGAGCCGACGGACGGCGGCGCACCGGCGGCGGCCGGTGCGCCGTCGAGCGCTGCCGCGGGTCGTCAGACGACGCCGTAGAGCCGGTCCCCGGCGTCCCCGAGGCCCGGGACGATGTAGCCGTCGGCGTCCAGCCGCTCGTCGACGCCCGCGGTGACGACGCCGACGCGGTCGTCGTCACCGACGGCCTCGCGGAGGTTGGCGATGCCCTCGGGGGCCGCCAGCAGGCAGAGGGCCGTGACGTCCTCCGCGCCCTTGTCGAGGAGGAAGTGGACGGCCGCCGCGAGGGTGCCGCCCGTGGCGAGCATGGGGTCGAGGACGTAGCACTGGCGGCCGGACAGGTCGTCGGGCAGCCGGTTGGCGTACGTCGTCGCCTCGAGGGTCTTCTCGTCGCGGATCATCCCGAGGAAGCCCACCTCGGCCGTCGGCAGCAGCCGGGTCATGCCGTCGAGCATCCCCAGGCCGGCGCGGAGGATCGGCACGACGAGCGGCTTCGGGGTCGCCAGCCGGATGCCGGTGGCGGCGGCCACGGGGGTGCGGAGCTCGACCGTCGTCGTCCGCACGTCCCGGGTCGCCTCGTAGGCGAGGAGCGTCACCAGCTCGTCCGCCAGGCGGCGGAAGGTCGGCGAGTCGGTCTCCCGGTCGCGCAGCACGGTCAGCTTGTGGGCGACGAGCGGGTGGTCCGCGACGTGCAGGCGCATGGCGCAAGACCCTAGCCGTGCGCCACCATCGCCCCATGTCCTACTTCACGGCCGTGATCACCCGCACCGACGGCGCCTGGCGCTCGCACGACGTCGACCTCGAGGACGTCACCGACCTCGACGACCTCGCCGACGTCCTGCGCGGCACCGTGTCCGACGGCGGGACCGCGCTGGCCGTGCTCGAGCACGAGGACGAGTGGTTCGCCGTCGTCCGGGTCGACGGCGACGACGTCGCGGCCGCCGAGGGCGTGGACGACGACGTCCGCCTCTTCGTCTCCGACCTGCCGGCGAGCCAGCGCAGCCACTACGCCGACCTCCTGGCGCCCGCCGCCGAGGTCGAGACCGAGGTGGGCGACCTCCCCGAGGAGGCGCCCGAGGAGGTCACCGACCCCGCCGCCCGCAGCCAGGGCCCCGCCGCCCGCGCCGCCGCCGAGGCGCCCGTCCCCGTGGACGACGAGGACGAGGCGGACGCCGAGGACGAGGACGAGACCGAGGGCGAGCGGGACGACCGGACCCCCGGCCTGTCCCCGTGGTCCGGCGACCCCGAGCTGCTGACCGACCTCGGCGTCGACCGTGCCCGGCTCCTCGCCGTCGTCGAGGGGACCCCGCAGGACCCGGACGGGGCGCTCGCCCAGCTCGGCGCGGACTGCGGCTTCGAGGACCTGCTCGAGGCCCTGCGCTGACGCCGGCGGCCGGCCCTCTCGCCGGGCTCCACCCCGGCTCGCCGGCCGAGCTGCACGCGCTCGTGGGGCTGGCCCTCGACGTCGCCGGGGAGACGGCCCCGTCCGGCGACGTCCCGGTCGGGGCCGTCGTCGTGGCGGCCGACGGCACGCTGCTCGGCACGGGGGCCAACCGGCGCGAGGCCGACGGCGACCCGACGGCGCACGCCGAGGTCCTCGCCCTGCGCGCGGCGGCCCGCGCTGCCGGCACCTGGCGGCTCGAGGGCGCGACGCTCGCCGTCACGCTCGAGCCCTGCGCCATGTGCGCCGGCGCCCTGCTGCTCGCCCGCGTGCGGCGGGTGGTCCTCGGCGCGTGGGACCCGAAGGCCGGCGCGACGGGGTCGGTCCTCGACGTCGTCCGCGACCGTCGCCTCCCGCACCGGGTCGAGGTCGTCGGCGGGGTGCGCGAGGAGGAGTGCGGCGCGCTGCTGCGCGACTTCTTCGCCGCGCGGCGACCGGGCGCGGCGGGAGACGACCCGGTCGTCGACCTGTCCACGTGGACGGGGGTCGTCCCGGGGCGCTAGGTCTCGTGCGGCCCCCGGGGCCACTCCACCACCGCGATGTGTGGCCATGTCGCGCCTCGGCGTCGTGCACGTCCCGCGACGTGCGACCTTGTCGCGGCCGTCCCGAGCCGGGAGGCTCCGGCCGTGGCAGCGAGCGTGCGTGTCCGGCCGTCCGAGGTGGCGCTCCTGCGCCTCGTCGCGCAGCGGCTCGCGGGCCCGCCCGCCGCCGGCCCGGCCGACGCCGTCCGGCACCTGCTGGCCCTGCAGGGGCAGGACCTCCGCGGGGCGCTCGTCGCCGTCGCGCTCCGGTGCGGCCTCGCGGGCGCCGGGGCGCTGGACGCCGTCCGCGCCGCGCTCGCCGACGCGTCCGTCGTCCGGTCCTGGCCGATGAGGGGCACGCTCCACCTCGTCGCCGCCGAGGACCTCGGGTGGCTCCTCGGGCTGACCGCGGAGCGCACCCTCGCCGGGGCCGCGTCGCGCCGGGCGGCGCTGGGGCTCGACGAGGCGGCCTTCGCGCGCGGCCGCGAGGTGCTCGTCGGGGCGCTGGCGGGCGGGCGGTCCCTGACCCGCGCCGAGGCCCTCGACGCCCTGCGGGACGCCGGGCTGCTCGACGGGCCGGGGCAGCGCGGGTACCACCTGCTGTGGCACCTCGCCCACACCGGGCTCGTCTGCTGGGGCCCGCCGGCCGCGCCGCCCGACGGTGCCGCGCGCGGCCAGGGCGACGAGCAGCGGCTCGTCCTGCTCGACGAGTGGGTGCCGCAGCCCCGGCGGCTGCCGCGCGAGGAGGCGCTGGGCGAGCTGGCCCGGCGGTACCTCGCCGGCCACGGCCCGGCGACGGTCGCGGACCTCGTGCGCTGGTCGGGCCTGCGGGTCGGCGACGTGCGCACCAGCCTCGCGCTGGCGCGGCCCTCGCTCGAGGTCCTCGACGTCGACGGCGTCGAGCACCTCCTCGACCCGGCGACGCCCGCGCTCCTCGACGGGGCCCGCACCGCCGCCCGGCGCCCGCGGCTGCTGCCCGGCTTCGACGAGATGGTGCTCGGCTACGCCGACCGGACGGCGACGCTCGCCGCCGAGCACGAGCCCCTCGTCGTCCCCGGCGGCAACGGGATCTTCGCGCCGACCGTCGTCGTCGGCGGCCGGGCCGTCGGCACGTGGCGCCGCACCGGCCGCGTGCGCGGCCCCGCCCTGGAGGTGACGCCCTTCACGACGCTGCCGGCCGCCGTCGAGCGGGCCCTCCCGCGGCTGTCCGCGGCGCTCCCCGCCTGACGGCCCCCGCCCGGCCGAGACGTGCGGCCGGGTCGTGCGCCGGTGGGGAGCCCCGCGGCCGCGAGGTGCGGCCGGGGCGCGGGCGTGCGGGGGCGGGTTTGGGCGGCCGGGCGGGGCGCCGGTAGGGTCCACCACGGTGGCGTGTCCGAGCGGCCTAAGGAGCACGCCTCGAAAGCGTGTGAGGGGGCAACTCCTCCGTGGGTTCAAATCCCACCGCCACCGCCACCGCCACGAGCCGGCGTCGCAGGTCTCCCCCGGGAGCCCCGCGGCGCCGGCTCTCGCGTCGCCGGGCCCCGTCGTCCGGGTGCGCACCCACCGCGGCGCCGGGAGACTCCGGGCGCCGTCGGGGGCCCGGGGACGGCGACCCGACGACGACCGGAGCCGCCGTGCTGCTCGCCGCCCTCCTCGTGCTGGGTCTCGTGCTGGGTCTCGTGCTGCTCCTCGTCGGCGGCGAGCTGCTCGTGCGGGGCGCCTCGGGCCTCGCGACCGCGGCCGGGCTGTCGCCGCTCGTCGTCGGCCTGACCGTCGTCGCGGCCGCCACGAGCGCCCCCGAGCTGGCGGTGTCCGTGCTCGCCGCCCGGGAGGGCGCACCGGGGCTCGCGGTCGGCAACGTCGTCGGCAGCAACACCGTCAACGTCCTGCTCGTCCTCGGCGTCGCGGCGCTCGTCGCCCCGCTGGTCGTGGGACGGCAGGTGCTGCGCGTCGACCTGCCGGTCGCCGTGGGCGTCGGCGTCCTCCTGCTCCTCCTCGCCCTGGACGGCGAGGTCGGCGTCGTCGACGGGCTCCTGCTGCTCGCGGTGCTCGTCACGTACACCGTCCGCACCGTGCTCGTCTCGCGCCGGACGACGGCCGCGGCGCCGGAGGACGACGCCACCCCGGCCGGCCGGGGGAGGACGGTGCGCGACGTCGTCCTCCTCGTCGTCGGGGTGGCGCTCCTGCTGGGCGGCTCGCAGGTCCTCGTCGACGCGGCGAGCACGGTCGCCGAGCAGCTCGGCGTCGACGACCTCCTCGTGGGGCTGACCGTCGTCGCGGTCGGCACGTCGCTGCCCGAGCTGGCCATCTGCGTCGTCGGCGGGCTGGGCGGCCGGGCCGACCTCGCGGTCGGCAACGTCGTCGGCAGCTGCGTCGTCAACGTCGGCGGCGTGCTCGGGGTGACGGCGCTCGTCGCGGGCGACGGCGTCCCCGTCGACACGAGCGCCCGGGCCGTCGACCTGCCGGTCATGGTGGCGTCGGTCGCCGGGCTCCTCGTCCTGCTCGCGGTGCGCCGCGGCCTCGGACGGCGTGACGGCGCCGTCCTGCTCGGCGCCTACCTCACCTACCTGGGGTACCTCGTCGTCGACGCGACCGGCAGCCCCGCCCGCGAGGACTACGTGCGGGCGGCCGCGGTGCTCGGCGTCGTCGTCCTCGGGACGGTGGCCGTGGCGCTGGTGCGCGAGGTGCGCCGCCGCACGGCTCAGGGCGCGGCGCCCGCGACCTGACCCGCGCGGTCGCGGACGTGGGCCGGCACGGGCGCCCCGGCCGGCAGGTCGGGGCTCGGCTCCGGCTCGCCCCAGCTCGTGCGCAGCGGCAGGACCCCGGCCCACACGGCGTCGCCGCCCGCCGCGACGTCGCGCTCCTCGTCGCCGGGCGGGCCGGTGCGGACCTTGACCGACGCCTCGGAGAGGTCGAGCGCGAGGACGGCCGTGGCCGCGCCCTCCCGGCGGTCCGGTCGGCGGCTGTGGTCCCACGAGCCGGGCGCGAGGTGCTCGGTGATCGCCGCGAGCGCCGCCTCGTGCTCGGCGGGGTCGGCGACGACGCGCGGCACCGCGTGGACGACGGCGCACCGGTAGTTCATCGAGTGGTGGAAGGCCGAGCGCGCGTAGACGACGCCGTCGACGAGCGTGACGGTGAAGCACGCCGGCGCCGCGGCGGACTCCCGCAGCGACCGGGCGCCGGTGGATCCGTGGACGTAGAGCACCTCGCCGACCCGGGCGTAGCCGGTCGGCAGCACGAGCGGGGCGCCGTCGACGACGACGCCGAGGTGCCCCACGAGGCCGGCGTCGAGGACGGCGTGGAGGGCGGTGCGGTCGGTGACGGCCCGCCGGTCGCCGCGGCGGACGGTCGAGCGGGCGGTCGGGGACAGCGGCGGCAGCGGCGGGGACGTGGTCACGGGACGAGCGTGACGACCGCGGTGGCATCCTGGGACGGCCAGGACGACGGGTTCTCAGCAGGCCACCGGCCGACCCGCCGTCGGCCCGCGGAGGTGCCCGTGCCCGAGGTCCCGCCCCTCGTCCTCGACCGTGCGGCGGCGGAGCCGCTCGCCGTGCAGCTCGTCGCCGGGCTGCGGGACGCCGCCGCGTCGGGTGCGCCGGCGCCCGGCGACCGGCTGCCCTCGACCCGTGAGCTGGCCCGCGTGCTCGGCGTGAGCCGCACCGTCGCCGCGGCCGCCTACGACCAGCTCCTGGCGGAAGGCTGGGTCGAGGGGCGCCGCGGGGTCGGGACCTTCGTCGTCGACGTGCCCGCGCCGGTGGGCCGGGCCCGTCGGCCCGCCGCGGTCCCGCCCGCGCCGTCGTCGCCCCCGCCGGGCCCGTCGGGGACCGACCTGCGCGCGGGGGCGCCGTGCACGGAGGTGCTCGACCGGGCGGCGTGGCGCCGGGCCTGGCGGGCGGCCGGCGACGAGCCGCCCGACGGCGAGCCGGACCCGCGGGGGACCACCGCCTTCCGGGCGGCCGTGGCCACCCACCTGCTCCGTCACCGCGGGCTGCCGGCCTCCGCGGACGACGTCCTCGCGGCGACGGGCACGTCGGCGGCCGTCGCCGAGGTGGCGGCGCTCCTGCCGCCCGGTGCGCGGGTCGCGGTGGAGGACCCGGGGTACCGGCGCAGCGTCGGCGCGCTGCGGGCCGCCGGCTGCGTGCCGGTCCCGGTCCGTGTCGACGCCGGCGGGCTCGTCGTGGACGAGGTGCCGCCGGACGTGGCGGCGGTCGTCTGCACCCCCGCGCACCAGTTCCCCCTCGGCGGCCGGATGCCCGCGGCCCGGCGGACGCGGCTCGTCGAGCGGGCCCGGGCCGAGGGCTTCCTCGTCCTCGAGGACGACTACGACGGCGAGCTCCGCTACGACGTCGCCCCGCTGCCCCTGCTGGCCGCGCTGGCCCCGGACGTCGTCGTCCACCTCGGGACGACGTCGAAGACGGTGAGCCCGACGCTCGGCGCCGGGTGGGTCGTGGCCCCGCCGGCGGTGCGCGAGGCGCTCGTGGCGCGGCGGACCGCCACGGGCACGCGGCCGCCGCGGGCGGGGCAGCGGGTGCTGGCCGCGATGGCGGCGTCGGGCGACCTGTCCCGCCACCTGCGCCGGCTGCGCCGCGAGCTGGCGGCCCGCCGCGAGCTGGTCCTCGCCACGGTCCGGGCGGCCGGCCACGTCCCGGTCGGCGACGCCGCCGGCGCCCACGTCGTCGTGCGCCTGCCGACGGCGGAGGACGAGCGGCGGCTCCTCGGGCGGGCCGGGCGCGCCGGGCTGGTCCTCGCCGGGCTGGCGGGGTGCGCCGTCGACGCGGCGCGGCCGCCGGCGGCCGGGCTCGTCGTCGGGTGGGCGGCGCCGTCGTCCGCCGAGCTGCCGCGGGCGCTCGCCGCCCTGGGCCGTCTGCTGGCGGGTCAGCCCGCGGCGGACCCGTCGGGCCCCGGGGAGGGAGCCGCCCTCGCGGCCCGGGCCGCGACCTCGGCCCGTACGGCCGCGAGCTCGTCGCGGGCGACCGCCGCCTCCTCGTAGCGACCGGCGGCCGCCTCGGCGCGCATCTCGGCCTCGAGCTCGGCCTCCAGCGCGGCCAGGCGCGCGGCGTGCGCCGACCTCAGCTGCACGACGGACGTCCGGGTCGTCCCCGTCGTCCCGTCCGGGCGGAGGACCGGCATGCGGGCCGGGGCGTCGCCGATGTGGTGCTGCCGGCCGCCCGGGTCGGCCCGCCGCGGCGCCCGCCGCCGTCCGCGGACGAGGTCCCGGGCGCTCGGGGCCGGCGTCGGGTCGGCGGGCCGGTCGTCCTCCGGGGGCGCGTCGTCGGCGGGACCGGGCCCGCCGACGGGCGGGCGGGCGCCCACGTCAGGACGTCGGCGCCGCGCTGGGCGCCGGGGAGGGGGCGGGCGTCGTCGGCGGGGCGCACGAGGCGGGCACCGACGCCGGGTCGGGCTGCTGGACGGCGGTGAGGGGGGACCCCGCCGGGGCGAGGGACTCGTAGGCCTCGCCGAGCAGGAGGTCCACGGCCGTGCCGGGGCGGCCGTCGTCGGCGACGAGCTCGGCGCCCGGGACGATGCTGGCGAGGCCCTGCGCCGCCCGCTCGCCCTCGGGGCCGTAGCGCACCTGCGCCGCCGAGGTCACGCTCGTGCCCGAGGCGGCGTTGCCGGGCGTGCCGACGGCGAGGCCGCGGGCGACGAGCTCGGCGGTGACGTCGCCGGCGAGGCCGGTGCGCCCGGTGGCGTTGAGGACGGTGACCTCGACGGAGGCGGGGTCGACCTGCACGGTGACGGCCTGGGGGCAGGGGCCGCCCTCGGCGACCTCCTCCTCGGCCGCGCCGAAGGGGCCCTCCCACCACCCGCGGTTGACGCCGGCGGCGCCGATGCCGATGCCGATGACGACGAGGAAGACCGCGACGAAGACGGCGCTCTGGCGGGCCCGGGCGCGGCGGCGGCGGCGGACGGCGGCCCCGGGGTCCGTGGGCTGGGTGGCGGGTCGGGCCATGTCAGTCCTCCAGGACCAGCACGCGCGCGTGCAGCGTGGGGCGCTGGTGCAGGGCGGCGCGGACGGCACGGTGGAGGCCGTCCTCGAGGTACATGACCCCTCGCCACTCGACGACGTGCGCGAAGAGGTCGCCGTAGAAGGTGGAGTCCTCGGCCAGCAGCGCGTCGAGGTCGAGCGTCCTGCGCGTCGTCACGAGGTGCTCGAGGCGGACCTGCCGGGGCGGCACCTCGGACCAGTCGCGCGTCCGGGTACGGCCGTGGTCGGGGTAGGGGCGCCCCTCGCCCACCGACCGGAAGATCACCGGCGCAGCGTAGGCGGTGGGACGGCCGGCCCGGCGGTGCGCCGCGCGGACGGCGGTGCCGCCCCGCCCGCGGGCCTCGACCGGCGGACCGGCCGGGACGGGTCAGGACGCGCGGGCGAGCGGGCTCCGGGCGGTCACGGCGACGGCGCCGCAGGCGGTGCACACGACGTCGGGGCAGTCGTCGCCGTGCCCGTCGACGCACTCGACGAGCTCGTGGGGGACGGCGGTGCCGCAGACGGCGCAGTCGGCGTCGTCGAGGGCGGCGGCCCAGCGGAGCTCCCCGGCGGCGTCGGCCGCGGCGCGCGCACGGGTGCGGGAGGAGGTGGTGGTCATGGCCGGAACGGTGCCACGGGGGTCCGACAACGGGTCGCAGCAGTCCCGGCGGGTCGGCCGTCCGGGTGCCCCGGGACGACGAAGGCCCCGCCGGGGCGGGGCCTTCGGGGCGCGGACGCCCTGGCGGAGGATGGGGGATTCGAACCCCCGAGGGTCTCCCCAACACGCTTTCCAAGCGTGCGCCATAGGCCACTAGGCGAATCCTCCGCGGAGGAGCCTAGCCCAGGTCCGGCACCGCTCGCGCCCGCAGGGAGGGGCGACGGCCTCCGCGTGCGTCCCCTACAGTGGCGCCCGGCCCCTCGCGTGGCGTCACCCTGCTGAACTCCCCCAGGGCCGGAAGGCAGCAAGGGCAGGCAGGCTCTGGCGGGTGCGCGGGGGGTCCTCTGCGTCCCGCCCGCCGGGCCCGACGGCCGCGCTCAGCGCGCGACGAGCAGCTGCGCCGTCGCGAGGTCGCGGTAGAGCGGCGAGGTCTCCAGCAGCTCCGCGTGGGTGCCCGTGCCGACCACCCGGCCCGCCTCGAGCACGACGATCTGGTCGGAGTCGACGACCGTCGAGAGCCGGTGCGCCACGACGAGCAGCGTGCTCGCCCGCGCCGCCGTCGCGAGCGCCTCCCGCAGCGCCTGCTCGCTGCGCGCGTCGAGGCTCGCCGTCGGCTCGTCGAGCAGCAGCAGCTCGGGGCGGGCCAGCAGCGAGCGGGCGATGGCCAGCCGCTGGCGCTCGCCGCCCGACAGGCGCACGCCCTCCTCGCCGACCTCGGCCGCCAGGCCCTCGGGCGAGCGCTCCACGAGGCCGGTGAGGCGGACCGCCGCGAGGACGTCGTGCAGCGCGCGGTCGTCGGCATCGGGGGCCGCGAGCCGGAGGTTGTCGGCCAGCGTCCCGGCCAGGACGGGCGCGTCCTGCTCGACGTAGCCGAGCCGGCGCCGGACGGCGTCGCGCGGGAGGGCCCGGACGTCCGTGCCGTCGAGGCGGAGCTCCCCGCCGGTGACGTCGTGGAAGCGCTCGACGAGCTGCAGCAGCGTCGACTTGCCGGCGCCGGACGGGCCCACGAGCGCCGTGCGGGAGCCGTGCGGGACGACGAGGTCGACGTCGCGCAGCACCTCGGTGCCGTCGGGGTAGGTGAAGGAGACCCGGGACAGCTCGAGCAGCGGCACCGTCGGCGTGGGGGCGGTGGACGGCGCGCGCGGCCGGGCGACGACGGGGGCGCGCGCCGCCGGGGCGTCGTCGTCCTCGAGCGGGAGCGCGACGACCTCCTCGATCCGGGTCAGCGCGCCGAGGCCCTGCTGCAGGAGCGTGTACGCCTGGAGGACGGACGCGAGCGGCAGGACGAGGAGGAAGAGGAAGAGGACGAAGGAGACGAGCTCGGCGACCGTCAGCGCGCCGGCCGCCACGCGCGCGCCGCCGACGGCGAGGACCGCGACGAAGGCGCCCTGGACCGCGACGACCATGACCGGCGAGACGACGGCGCTCGTCCGGGCCGACCGGACGCCGGCGTCGTGCGCGGCGCGGGCGCGGTCGAGGACGACGGCCACCTCGCGCTCCGTCGCCCCGCTGGCGCGGATGGTGCGGACGGCGCCGAGCGCGCGCTCGACGGCGGCGCTCATCTCGCCGACCCGGGTCTGCGCGGCGAGCGACAGGGCCCGCACGCGCCGGGCCACCGAGACGCCCGCGACGACGCCGAGCAGGACGCCCGTCAGCGCCACGGCCAGCAGGACGGGGTCCACGAGCGCCATCGCCACGAGCGCGCCGACGACGACGAGGACGTTGGCGGCGACCTCGACGAGGCCGGACGTGACGACGGCCCGCAGCAGCGTCGTGTCGGCGCCGACGCGCGACATGAGGTCGCCGGTCCGCCGGCTGTCGTACTCGGCGACGGGCAGCCGGAGCAGCCGCTCGACGAGCGTGCGGCGGGTCGACAGGACGACGCCCTCGGCGGTGCGCTGCAGGAGGTACTGCTGCAGGCCGCCGACGAGCGCGGCGACGACGAGGACGAGGACCGCGACGGCGGCGGGCCCGGCCACGGACGCGCCGTCGGAGACCGCCGTGATGATCCGCTGCACGAGGAGCGGCTGGGCCAGCGACGCGGCGGCCCCCACGAGGGAGACGACGGCCACGAGGGCCAGCGCGCGGGTGTGCTCGCGCAGGTAGGGCACGAGGGCCCGCAGGCCGAGCCGGGCGCCGCCGGGCGGCGCCGACCCCGTGCCCGCCGTGCCCTGCCGGTCGTCCGCCGCGTCTGCCACCCGACCATGGTCGCCCCGCGCCGGGGGTGCCGACGCCGCGGGCGCCCGCCGTCGTCCACCGGGCCGGTCCCGGCTGTCGGCGGGCGCGGCTACCGTCTCCGTCGTGGCTGCGGGTGGACGAGGCGGGGACGGGCCGACGCTCGCGCTGTACCGGCGCTACCGGCCGGAGAGCTTCGAGGACGTCATCGGCCAGGAGCACGTCACGGCGCCGCTCATGCAGGCGCTGCGGACGGGGCGCGTCAACCACGCGTACCTCTTCTCCGGGCCGCGCGGCTGCGGGAAGACGACGTCGGCGCGGATCCTCGCCCGCTGCCTCAACTGCACCGGGCCCGACGGGCAGCGGCAGACGCCCACGGACACCCCGTGCGGGCAGTGCCCCAGCTGCGTCGAGCTGGCCCGCGGCGGCTCGGGGAGCCTCGACGTCCTCGAGATCGACGCGGCCAGCCACGGCGGCGTCGACGACGCCCGCGAGCTCCGCGAGCGCGCCACGTTCGCCCCGGCCCGGGACCGCTACAAGGTCTTCGTCGTCGACGAGGCCCACATGGTCACGTCCCAGGGCTTCAACGCGCTGCTCAAGCTCGTCGAGGAGCCCCCCGAGCACGTCGTCTTCGTCTTCGCCACGACGGAGCCGGACAAGGTGCTCGGCACCATCCGCTCGCGCACCCACCACTACCCCTTCCGGCTCGTGCCGCCCGAGGTGCTGCTCGGCTACCTCGAGCACCTGGCCGAGGTCGAGGGCGTGCCCGTCGGCAAGGGCGTGCTGCCCCTCGTCGTGCGCGCCGGCGCCGGTTCGGTCCGCGACTCCCTCTCGGTGCTCGACCAGCTCGTCGCCGGCGCCGACGAGGGCGGCGTCGACTACGAGCGCGCCATCTCCCTGCTCGGCTACACGCACGGCAGCCTCCTCGACGACGTCGTCGACGCGCTGGCGGCCGGCGACGGCGGCAGCGTCTTCCGCGTCGTCGACCGGGTCGTCGGCTCCGGCCACGACCCGCGGCGCTTCGTCGAGGACCTCCTCGAGCGGCTGCGCGACCTCGTCGTCGTCCGCGCCACCGGCGAGGGGGCCCGCGCCGTGCTGCGCACGGTGCCGGAGGACCAGCTGGCCCGCATGCAGGGCCAGGCGCAGCTGCTCGGCCTCGCCGAGCTCAGCCGGGCCGCCGACGTCGCCAACGCCGCCCTCACCGAGATGACCGGCGCGACGTCGCCGCGGCTCCACCTCGAGCTGCTCTGCGCGCGGCTGCTGCTGCCGGTCGCCGACGTCGGCGAGCGCGGGCTCGGCGCACGCGTCGACCGGCTCGAGCGGCGCCTCGGGGTGCCCGTCACCGGGCCGACGGGGACGGCTGCCGCTCCGCTGGCGCCGTCGCCCGCCCCGGCGGCCGCCGCCCCGGCGCCCGCGCCCGACGAGGCGGCCGTCGAGGCGCCGCGCCGTCGTGTGGTGCCTGCGCCCGCGGAGGAGCCGGTGGCTGCCGCCGCCCCGGCCGCCACCTCTCCCGCCGCGCCCGCCCCGTCGGCGCCCGCCCCCTCGGCGCCGGCCGAGGCGCCCGCCCCCGCGCCGACCCGGCCCGCGCCCACCGCGTCGTCGGCCGGCGGCGACGTCGACACCGTGCGCCGCATGTGGCCCGACGTCCTCGAGCGCGTGGGCACGCTGCGCCGGGCGACGTGGTCGCTCGTCAGCCAGCACGTCCAGGTGCACGAGGTCACCGGCGGCGCCGTCCGCCTCGCGCTGCCGTCCGAGGGGCTCGCCCGGACCTTCGCCAGCGGGCCGCACGCCGACGTCGTCCGCCGCGCGCTCGTCGACGTCCTCGGGCTCGACCTGCCGGTCGAGGTGGCGACGCCCGGCGCACCGCCGGCCGCTCCTCCCTCGTCGGC
Source organism: Pseudokineococcus lusitanus (assembly GCF_003751265.1). Taxonomy (NCBI): domain Bacteria; kingdom Bacillati; phylum Actinomycetota; class Actinomycetes; order Kineosporiales; family Kineosporiaceae; genus Pseudokineococcus; species Pseudokineococcus lusitanus. The sequence continues at coordinate 90,774 of NZ_RJKN01000002.1, read as the reverse complement.
GGGCGCGTCCGGTTCCCGTCCGGTGGGCCGCGACGGCGGTCCGCGCGGTGGTGGTTCGTCGGGCGACGGCGGCCGGTCCCGCGGCGACGCGGGCGGGACGGACGGTGGCCGTCCGCCGTCGGCGACCCGTCCCGGCGGTGCGCCGACCGGTGCGCCGTCGTCGTCCGACGGCCGGGGCGCGCAGCGACCCCCGGCCGGGGGCGGACGCGGCTCCTCCGCCCCGGCGTCCACGCCTCCTGCGGCCCGTTCCGCCGCGCCCGCGTCGGCTCCCGCCGCGGGCGAGGACGACTGGCCCGAGCCGGCGCGCCCCGGCGCGGGCCGCCAGGCCACGGCCGCGCCGACGACGTCCGCGTCCGCGTCCGCGCCCGCGGCTACTCCCGCTGCCGCGCCGGTGCCCCCGTCGCCCGCCCCCGCGGCGGGGGAGGACGACCCCCCGGCCGCCGGTGGTCGTCGCGCTCCCGAGCCGGCGTCCGCGGACGGGACGCCCGACCGCGGTGCTCCGGCACGCGCCCAGGGTGGGACCGGCCGTGCGCCGGCCCGGGGCGGCGCGTCCCGCGGCCAGGCGGCGCGCGGCTCCTCCTCGCGCGGTGCCGCGCGCGGCGGCCGTCCGCTGCCCCCGACCGACTGGGACGACCTGCCGCCGGCCGAGCCGCCGGACGACGACGCCCCGCCGGAGGACGGCCCGCCCCCGGACCTCCACGCCCCCCGCGGCGCCGTCGCGCCGTCGGCACCGCCCGCCGCCGCGCGCCCGCAGGGGCACGCCGGCGAGCGGGCGGCGGCCCCGCCGCAGGAGCAGCAGCAGGCCCCGACGCCGGACCGCGACGAGCCGTCCCCGCGGCCGACGACGCCGACTCCCGTGGCTGAGGCCCCGGCGGTCCGTGAGCCGGTCGCCGTCGCCCCGGTCGGCCCGTCGGCCGACGCCGGGGCGCCCGGTGGTCCCCGGGCGGGCGGCCCGCCGCTCGCGCCGGAGCCGACCGCGCCCACGCCGCCCCGCCTCACCGGCGCGGCCGCGGCCCGCGCGGCCGCCGCGGCCTCCCGCAGCCGGCTGGCGACGTCCGCCGAGCCCGCGGCACCGGCCGCCGCGGGCGACGTCGTCGAGGACCCCGACGACGCCCCCAGCCGTGACGACGCCGACGCCGAGGACGAGAGCCTCGTGGGCGCCCGCCTCGTCGAGCAGGTGCTCGGCGGCCGCGTCATCGACGAGGGCTGACCGCCTCCGCCCTCTCGTCGGGCGCGGGGCGGCGTCGGCGAGCCGAGCGAGCCGGCGTCCGGACGTCGACGACCCGACGGGCACCTGGGGCGAGCTCGCGTCCGGGTGGACCGTGCTGCGTCGTCCCGGTGACGGCGCGACGCCGACCCGTGGCCCGCGGGCGACGCCGTCGGCGAGGTGGTGAGCAGGGCGCCTCGTGGTGACGTCGGCAGCGACGTGGGCGGCGGGTGCCCCGCCACGAATGACTTCGGCAGCGAAGTGGGCCCCGAGGGGCGCTCAGAAGCGACTTCGGCAGCGATGTCGGTCCGGAGGGGCGCCGGCAGTCGACGTCGGCAGCGAAGTGGGGCCCGAGGGGCGCTCAGAAGCGACTTCGGCAGCGAAGTGGGTCCGTGGGGGCGCTTTCACGCGACTTCGGCAGCGAAGTGGGTTTCGAGAAGCGCCTGGGCGCGACGTCGGCAGCGACGTGGGTCTCGGGTTGCCGACATCGCACGACGGTGTCCACGGGATTGTGTAACAATCCGCCGTGCCCGCGCTGCTCGTCCTCGCCGCCGCCGTGCTCTTCGGCACCACCGGGACGTCCCTCGCGCTCGGGGCGCCGGACGCCGAGCCGGCCGCCGCCGGGGCGGCGCGGGTCGCCGTCGGGGGGCTGGCGCTGGCGGCCGTCGCCCTCGTCGCCCGGCGTCGCCGACCGGCCCCCGCCCGCCGCTCCACGGGAGCACGGCCCTGGGGAGGCGCCGCCGTCGTGGCCCTCGGCGCCCTCGCGGTGCTGGCGTACCAGCCGGCCTTCTTCACGGGGGTGCAGGCCAACGGCGTCGCGGTCGGCACGGTCGTCGCGCTCGGGGCCGGGCCGCTCGTCGCCGGGGTCCTCGAGCGGCTGCTCACCGGTCGGCCGTGGAGCCGGCCGTGGCTCGTCGCGACCGGCGTCGCCGTCGTCGGGCTCGTGCTGCTCGGCCTGCCCGGCGGGCCGTCGGGGGCCGCGGGCGGGGTCGCGCCCCTCGGGCTGCTGGCGTCCGTCGCCGCCGGCACGGCCTACGCGGTCCTCACCGTCGCGACGAAGGCGCTGCTCGACCGGGGATGGGCGCCGCTGGACGCCGTCGGCGCGGTCTTCGGCGGGGCCGGTGCCGTCGGCGCCCTGCAGCTCGCGCTGACGCGGCCCGTCGTCGTCGTCGACGTCCCCTCGCTCGTCGCCGTCCTCTGGCTCGGCCTGGCGACGACGACGCTCGCCTACGCCCTCTTCGTGCGCGGCCTCGCCGGGGTGGGCGCGGCGACGGCGGCCACGCTGACCCTCGCCGAGCCCGTCGTCGCCGCGGCGCTCGGGCTCGTCGTGCTGGGGGAGCGCGTCACGGGGACCGGCGTCGCGGGGCTCGTCCTCGTGGCCGCGGCCCTCGGCGTCCTCGCGCTCGCGGGCCGCCGGCCGGTCGCCGAGGGGGCGCCCGTCCCGACGGCGGCGGGCGACGGGGAGGATGGCGCGCCATGGACGACGCCGGAGGTCCCCGCGGCGGCGGCACCGCCGTCGCCCGCATCGCCGCCGCGCTGAGGGAGGAGATCCTCCTCGGCCGCGCGACGCCCGGGCAGGCGCTCCGCGAGGAGGCCCTCGCCGAGCGCTTCGGCGCCAGCCGCCACACCGTCCGGACGGCGCTCGCCCGCCTGGGGGCCACGGGCCTCGTCCGCTCCGAGCCCTACCGCGGCACCGCCGTCACCTCGTTCGACGTCGAGCAGGCCGTGGCGCTGCAGGACCTGCGGCGGGCGCTGGAGTGCGAGGCCGTGGAGGTCCTCGTCCGCCGGCACCCCGACGGCTGGCCGCCCGAGGTGCTCGCGCCGCTCGAGGCGTGCGTGGCGGAGCTCGCCGCCGCCGAGCGCGCGGCGGGCGACCGCCCCGCCGACCCCGCCGACCACGCCGCCCCCGCCGACCGCGCCGACCCCGCCGACCGCGACGACGCCACCGCGTGGCGCGCGGTCGAGCGGGCCCACTCGGCGCTGCACCGCGCGCTCGTCGCGGCGGCGGGCAGCCCGCGCATCACCGCGGCGCACGAGCAGATCGCCGACGAGATGGACCTCCTCCTGCTGCACGCCCGGCACGTCTACCGGCCGGGCGAGCTCGCCGCCCAGCACGCGGCCCTGCTGGCGGACCTGCCGGTGCGCGGGGCGGCGGCCGTCCGCGAGCACCTCGACGACACCGTCGTCCGCCTCGCGGCGGGGGCGGGCGGCGGCCCGGGGCGCGCGTAGTCTCGCCACGTGTACGAGGGCGCGGTCCAGGACCTGGTCGAGGAGCTCGGGCGGCTGCCCGGCGTCGGCCCCAAGAGCGCGCAGCGCATCGCCTTCCACCTCCTCGCCTCGGACGCCGAGGACGTCGAGCGCCTCGCGACGGCCCTCACCGAGGTCAAGCGCCGCGTCCGCTTCTGCGCCGTCTGCGGCAACGTCGCCGAGGCCGAGCGCTGCCGCATCTGCCTCGACGAGCGGCGCGACGGCTCCGTCATCTGCGTCGTCGAGGAGCCCAAGGACGTCGTCGCCGTCGAGCGCACCCGCGAGTTCCGCGGCCGGTACCACGTGCTCGGCGGGGCCATCAGCCCCATCGAGGGCGTCGGCCCGGACGACCTGCGGATGCGGGAGCTCATGACCCGCCTCGCCTCGGGCGAGGTCACCGAGATCATCATCGCCACGGACCCCAACCTGGAGGGCGAGGCGACGGCGACGTACCTGGCCCGCCTCTGCAAGCCGATGGGGCTGCGCGTCACGCGGCTCGCGTCCGGCCTGCCCGTCGGCGGCGACCTCGAGTACGCCGACGAGGTCACCCTCGGCCGCGCCTTCGAGGGCCGGCGGCTGCTCGACGTCTGACGCGGCCCCCGCCCGGGCCGGCCGGGACCCCTCAGGCCACCCGCGTCCCGCGGGGCAGCACGGCGTAGGGCACCTGCAGGCGCCGCGCGGCCAGCGCCGTCGCGCCCGCCCCGAGGAGCACCAGGGCCCCGAGGCCCCACGGCCACACCGCGCCGGCGGCGTCCGCCTCCTCCTGCTCGGCGAGGACGTCGTACGTCGTGAGGCCGCACCAGTCCTCGGAGTACGAGGGTCCGAGGCGCGCGGTCCGCACGCCCGTCCGCACCGCCGAGAGCGGGTCGAAGCGCTCGACGCCGTCGACCGTCGTCGTGTCCACCGGTCGCGGCGCGGCGTCGGCCAGGACGACGAAGGGGCTGACGGCGAGCAGGCCCCACGTGCGGTCGGTGCGCAGGACCGACTGGGTCTGCGTGCGCTGCACGCAGTCCAGCGGCTCGCCCTCCTCGGAGTACCGCGTGGGCTCGCGGACCGTGACGAGCGCGTCCTCCTCGACGAGCACGAGCGTCAGCGCGAAGAGCAGCGGCGCGAGGAGGGTGAGGACGGCGACCGTCACGTAGGTGAGCACGGCCGAGCCCACGGGCCGTGCGACGACGGCGGACCAGCCGAGACCCACCGCGCACACCGCCCCGAGCAGGACGGCCAGGACGACGAGCACGACCGCGCCGCGCAGCAGGCTCTCGCCGCCGGCGAGCACCGCCCACAGGAGCACGGGCGCCGCGGCGGCGAGCAGCGCCAGCGCGCAGAGCCACGCCGTGACGAGCTTGCCGAGGACGACGTCGAGAGGGCTGAGCAGCGTCACCTGCAGCGGGGCCAGCACCCCGGCGGCGCGGTCGCCGTTGATGCTCGTCGAGGTGAGCGCCGGCACGACGAGCAGGCCCATGCCGAGCACGAGGAAGGCGACGGCCGAGAAGAGGAGCGAGCCGACCTCGTCCTCGGCGCCCGAGGAGACGGCGGCCGCGTGGACGAGGGCGCTGACGCCGACGAGGACGCCGACCCACACGAGCAGGACGACGAGCCAGCGCGTGGCGCGCAGCCGCTGGCGCAGCTCGAGGCGGGCGACGGTGCGGACGCCGCGGGCGGACACCCGCAGGTCCGGGCGACGGCGCGGCGCGGACGCCGTCGCGGGCCGCTGGTCGAGGTCGGTCACCGCCGGCTCCCCTCGTCGAGCTCCAGGTAGGCCTGCTCCAGCAGCCCCGTCGCCGGGGCGAAGGACACGACGCCGACGCCGTCGGCCACGAGGCCGGCCAGCAGCCGGGCGGCGGACTCCTCGTCGGGGACGACGACGTCGATCCCGCCCTCCGCCGGCCGCGGCCGCAGCCCCCGGCCCTCCAGCGCCGCGAGCAGCTGCGCCGGCTCGAGGGCCCGCACCCGCCAGGGCCGCGGCCGCGACCCCGGGACATCGCTGCCGAGCCCGCCGACGCCGACGTCCTCCAGCACGTCGACGGTGCGGCCGCCGTTCATGAGGACGGCGCGGTCGGCCAGCTCGTCGAGCTCGCCGAGCACGTGCGACGAGACGAGGACCGCCACCCCCTCGCCGGCGAGGCGGCGCAGGGTGTCCCGCAGCTCGACGCGCGAGCGCGGGTCGAGCCCGGACGCCGGCTCGTCGAGGAGGAGCACCGCGGGGGAGTGGACGAGGGCGCGGGCCAGCCCGAGCCGCTGCTTCTGGCCGCGGGACAGCACGTGGGCGGGGGCGTCGGCGAGGTCCTCGAGGTGGACGAGCGCGAGGAGCTCGGCGACGCGCGCGGCCGACGCGGCGCGGGGCAGGCGGTGGGCGTCCGCCATCGTCGCGAGCAGCTCGCGGGCGGTGAGCGAGTCCCACGAGCCGAGGGAGTCGGGCATCCACCCCGTCCGGGCGCGCGCGCCGACGGGGTCGGCCACGAGGTCGACGCCGTCGAGCGTCACCGACCCGCGGTCGGGGGCGAGGAGGCCCGCGAGGACGAGCAGCAGCGTCGTCTTGCCCGCGCCGTTGGGGCCGACGAGCGCGGTGACGGAGCCGGGCGGGACGACGAGGTCGGCGGCGACCACGGCCACGCGGCCGCGGAAGGAGCGGGCGACGTCGTGGGCCACGAGCCCGCCGCCGCCCGGGCGCGGCGCCGCGGGAGGGGCCGGGTCGGGCCAGCGCGTCGTCGCCATGGCCGGACGCTAGCCCTCGGCCACCGCCGTGGGGAGGGGTGCGCGACATGCCGTCCCGCTGGCCGGGCGCCCCGGCCGGGCCGTCGGCCGGCGCCGCTAGGCTCCCCTCCCGTGGCGCTGGTGGTGCAGAAGTACGGCGGGAGCTCCGTGGCGGACGCCGAGGGCGTCAAGCGGGTGGCCCGGCGCATCGCCGAGACCCGGCGCAGGGGCGACGACGTGTGCGTCGTCGTCTCGGCCATGGGCGACTCCACCGACGAGCTGCTCGACCTCGCCCACCAGGTCTCCCCGCTGCCGCCGGCGCGCGAGCTGGACATGCTGCTCACCTCGGGCGAGCGCATCTCCATGGCGCTGCTGGCCATGGCCATCGCCAACCTGGGCCTCGAGGCGCGCTCCTTCACCGGCAGCCAGGCCGGCGTCATCACCGACTCCGTCCACGGCCGCGCCCGGATCATCGACGTCACCCCGGGCCGCATCCGCGCCGCGCTCGACGACGGGCACATCGCCATCGTGGCCGGCTTCCAGGGCGTCAGCCAGGGCACGAAGGACATCACCACGCTGGGCCGCGGCGGCTCCGACACGACCGCCGTCGCGCTCGCCGCCGCGCTCGAGGCCGACGTCTGCGAGATCTACACCGACGTCGACGGCGTCTTCACGGCCGACCCGCGGATCGTCCCCGCGGCGCGCAAGCTCGACACCGTCACGTACGAGGAGATGCTGGAGCTCGCCGCCTGCGGCGCGAAGGTGCTCATGCTCCGCTGCGTGGAGTACGGCCGCCGCTCCGGCGTGCCGATCCACGTGCGCTCCAGCTTCTCGTCCAAGCCCGGCACCACCGTCACCGGATCGATGGAGGACCTCCCCGTGGAGCAGGCGATCATCTCGGGCGTCGCGCACGACCGCAGCGAGGCCAAGATCACCGTGGTCGGCGTGCCGGACAGCCCCGGCAAGGCCGCCGAGATCTTCGAGGCCGTGGCCGCGGAGGGCGTCAACATCGACATGATCGTGCAGAACGTCGCCGCGACGACGGGCCGCACCGACGTCTCCTTCACGCTGCCCAAGGACGACGGCGCCCGCGCCGTCCAGCGGCTCACCGCCATCCAGGGCGCCGTCGGCTTCCAGTCGCTGCAGTACGACGACCAGATCGGCAAGCTCTCGCTCGTCGGCGCCGGCATGCGCAGCAACCCCGGCGTCTCCGCGCAGTTCTTCCGCGCGATGAGCAGCGCGGGCGTCAACATGGACATGATCTCCACCTCGGAGATCCGTATCTCGGTCGTGACCCGCGCGGAGGACCTGGACACCGCCGTCCGGACGCTGCACACGGCCTTCGACCTGGACAGCACCGACGGCGAGGCCGTCGTCTACGGAGGGACCGGCCGATGAGCAGCGCCAGCGACGCCACCACGCAGGCCCGGCAGGGCCGGCCCACCCTCGCCGTCGTCGGCGCCACCGGGGCCGTCGGCACGGTGATGCTCGGGATCCTGTCCCAGCGCCAGGACGTCTGGGGCGAGATCCGCCTCGTCGCCTCGGCCCGCTCCGCCGGCACCCGCCTGCGGGTGCGCGGCGAGGAGGTCGTCGTCCGGGAGCTGACGGCGGAGGTCTTCGACGGCGTCGACGTCGCGATGTTCGACGTCCCCGACGAGGTCTCCGCGCAGTGGGCGCCCGTCGCCGCCGCGCGGGGCGCGGTCGTCGTCGACAACTCTGGCGCCTTCCGGATGGACGCCGACGTCCCGCTCGTCGTGCCCGAGGTCAACCCGGCCCAGGTGCGCAACCGTCCGCGCGGGATCATCTCGAACCCCAACTGCACGACGCTGACGATGATGGACGCCCTCGGCGCCCTCCACCGCGGCTGGGGCCTCACCGAGCTCGTCGTCGCCTCGTACCAGGCGGCCTCCGGCGCGGGGCAGCCCGGCGTCGACCGGCTCTACGACGAGCTCGCCGTCGTGGGCGGGGACCGCACCCTCGGCCAGCGCTCGGGCGACGTCCGCCGCGCCGTCGAGGACAAGCTCGGGTCGGCGTCCTCGCCGTTCCCGGCGCCGCTCGCGCTCAACGTCGTCCCGTGGGCGGGGTCGCTGCGCGACGGCGGCTGGTCGAGCGAGGAGCTCAAGGTCCGCGACGAGTCGCGCAAGATCCTCGGGATCCCCGACCTCAAGGTCTCGGCCACGTGCGTCCGCGTGCCCGTCGTGACGACGCACTCGCTCGCCGTCCACGCGACGTTCCAGCGGCGGATCACGGTCGACCAGGCGCGCCAGGCGCTCATGGACGCGCCGAGCGTCGTCCTCGTCGACGACCCGGCCAACGGGGACTTCCCCACGCCGGCCGACGTCGTCGGCGCCGACCCCACCTTCGTGGGCCGCCTGCGCCAGGCGCTCGACTTCCCGAACACCGTCGAGCTGTTCGTCTGCGGCGACAACCTCCGCAAGGGCGCCGCGCTCAACACGGCGCAGATCGCCGAGCTCGTCGCCGCGGAGCTCAGCGGCCGCTGACGCCCGGTCGGTCCCCGCCCGTGCCGCTCGGGCGGGGACCGGCCGTCAGCCCGTCCAGCGGTAGCCGTTCTCCGGCCGCCCCGCCCGCCCGTACCGCGGGCGCACCTCGGCGAGCCCGACGTTCTCCAGGTGCTCGAGGTAGCGCCGCGCGCTGACCCGGGCCAGGCCGCACTCCTCGGCGAGCTCTGACGCCGAGACGTCGCCGTCGCCCGTGCCGGTGCGCCGCAGCGTCGTCGCGACGAGCTCGAGGGTCCGCTCGGACAGGCCCTTCGGCAGCCGGTCGCCGCGCAGCACCCGCTGCCGCGCCTGCAGGAGCCGGTCCACCTCGCCCTGGTCGAGGGGCCGCCCGCCGTCGCGCGCCCGGTCCAGCTGCCGCCGGTGCAGCGCGTACGCCTGCAGGCGGTCGGTGAAGGTCGACAGCGGGAAGGGCTTGACGAGGTAGTGGACGACGCCGCCGGCCATCGCGCCGCGGACGGTCTCGACCTCGCGGGCCGCCGTCACGGCGATGACGTCGACCGGGAGCCGCTGCGCCCGCAGCTGCTCGAGGACCTGGACCCCGGACATGTCCGGCAGGTGCACGTCGAGGAGGACGAGGTCGGCGCCGGTGCGGCGGACGACGTCGACGACCGGGGCGCCGCGGTGCACGACGGCGACGACGACGAAGCCCGGCACCTGCTCGACGTACCCGCGGTGGACCGCCGCGACGGCCACGTCGTCGTCGACGACGACGACGCGCAGCCGGTCGTCCGCCGGGCTCACCGGGCACCCGCCGCGACGGGCGCCGCGGACGCGGCCCCGCCGTCGGTGCCGCCGGTGCCGTGGGTGTCGCGAGGCCCGAGCCGGACCGTGACGCGGGCGCCGCCGAGCGGGGAGGTGCCCACGCGGGCCTCGCCGCCGCGCCGGTGCGCCACCCGGCGCACGAGCGCGAGACCGATGCCGCGGCCGTGGTGGTCGCCCGGTGCGTCCACGGCGGACGGGCCCGCCTTCGTCGACACCCCCACCTCGAAGACCCGCTCCCGCTCGGCCGGCGGGACGCCGGGGCCGTCGTCGTCCACCTGCACGAGGACGCCGTCCGCGTCCTCGGCGAGGAGGACGACCACCGCCCCCTCGGCGCCGACGGCGTCCACGGCGTTGTCGACGAGGTTGCCGACGACGGTGAGGACGTCGTCGTCCGCCGCGACGAGGGAGCTCGCCGGGTCCAGCTCGAGGGTGCTGCCGCGCTCGCGCACCACCGCGGCCTTGGCCATGAGCAGCGCCGCGGTGGCCGGGTCGGTGACGCCGTCGAGGGCGTCGCTGCGCAGCAGGTCGCCGCCCCGGCCGATGCGGCTGACGTACGCGCTCGCGTCGTCGGGGCGGCCCAGCTCGAGCAGCCCCTGGACGACGTGGAGCTGGTTGCGGAACTCGTGGGACTGGGCGCGGAGGGTGGCGGTGAGGCTGCGCTGCCCGTCGAGCTCCCGCATGGCCCCGGACAGCTCGGTGGAGTCCCGCAGCGTGAGGACGTCGGCGACCGTGCGCTCGTCGACGACCGCCCGGGTGCGGTTGGCCAGCAGCAGGCGCTCCCCGGCGAGGACCGGCTCGTCGGCCAGCTCGCGCGTGCCCTGCAGCAGCCCGACGACGTGCGCGTCGAGCACCTCGGCGGCGGGGGAGCCCGTGGGGTCGGCCGAGAGGTCGAGCAGCCGGCGGGCGGCGTCGTTGGCGAGGACGACGACGCCGCGGCGGTCCACGGCGAGGACCCCCTCGCGGACGCCGTGGAGCATGGCCTCGCGCGCCTGCAGCAGCCGGCCGATCTCCTCGGGCTCGAGGCCGTGGAGCCGGCGCCGGACGAGCCGTGCCACGACGAGCGAGGCGACGACGCCGAGCAGCGCCGCGCCGCCGATCCACGTGACGACGGCGGGGATGTCCTCGCGCAGGTCGTCCTGCAGCTCGCTCTCGAGGATGCCGACCGAGGCGGCGCCGATGACGGTGCCGTCCGGGGCCCGCACCGGCACCTTGGCGCGCAACGAGACGCCGAGGGTGCCCCGCTCCGTCCCGACGAAGGTCTCGCCGCGCAGGGTGCCGGACTGGTCGGTCGAGACGGGCTCGCCGATCCGGTCGGGGTCCGGGTGGCTGTACCGGACGCCCTCGGCGTCGGAGATGACGACGAAGGTCATGCCGGAGGCCTCGCGCAGCAGCTCGGCGAGGGGCTGCAGCGTCGCGGCGGGGTCGGCGTCGTCGAAGGCCTCGACGACGCTGGGCAGGGTGGCCGTCGACGTCGCGACGGACAGCACCTGCTGCTGGTAGGCGTCGCGGATCTGGTCCTCCTGCAGCCGCACGGCGACGGCGCCGGCGAGCACGAGGACGACGAGGACGACGCCGATCTGCAGCAGCGCGAGCTGCACACCCAGCGGCATCGACCGGCGCACGCGGGGAGTGTGCACCCTCGCCGCCCGCCGGCGCGCCCCTCACGGCGACCGCAACGACCGATACCACCGCTGCGGCCACAAGGGCCGGCGGCCGCCGGGCCGTCCCTACGGTCCGTCGCGACGCCGGAGTCACCGGCCCTCGACGAGGAGGACCCCCGTGAGCAGCACGACCACCACCCGCCGCACCCCCACCCGCACGGCCCGCCGCACCCGCGCCGCCGTGGCCGCCGCCGTGGCGACCGCCGCCGTCCTCGCGGGCTGCGGCACGACCGGCGGGACCACCGGCGCCTCCGCCGGCGGCGACGGCGCCGCGGAGGAGATCCGTCGCCTCGAGATCATGGCCCCGGCCGACCCGGGCGGTGGCTGGGACGCCAGCGCCCGCGCGCTCTCGGCGAGCATGGAGTCCGAGGGTCTCGTCGGCAGCACCCAGGTCACCAACGTCGGCGGCGCCGGCGGCACGGTCGGCCTGGCCGAGCTCTCCGGGGAGCGCAGCGAGGACTTCCTCATGGTCATGGGCCTCGTCATGGTCGGCGCCATCGAGACCAACGCCTCGCAGGCGACGCTCGCCGACACGACCCCGATCGCCCGGCTCACCGCCGAGGACGAGGTCGTCGTCGTCCCGGCCGCCTCGCCGTACGAGAGCATCGACGACCTCATCGCCGACATGCAGGCGCGCGGCGGGGACGTGTCCATCGCCGGCGGGTCCGCGGGCGGCACCGACCACATCCTCGCCGGGCTCATCGCGCAGGCCGGCGACGTGCCGATCGAGGACCTCAACTACATCCCGTTCTCCGGCGGTGGCGAGTCGCTCGCGGCGCTCATCGGCAACCAGGTGGACGCCGGTATCTCGGGCATCGGCGAGTACGCCGAGAGCATCGAGTCGGGCGACCTGCGGCCGCTGGCAGTCTCCGGCGCCGAGCCCGTCGAGGGCATCGACGCCCCGACCCTCACCGAGGCCGGCTACGACGTCGAGCTGAGCAACTGGCGCGGCGTCGTAGCGCCCCCCGGGATCAGCGACGAGGCGCGCGAGCGGCTCACGGCGCTCGTCGAGGAGACGCACGCCTCGGAGGCGTGGCAGGCCGAGCTGACGGAGCGGGGCTGGGAGGACACCTTCCTCGTCGGCGAGGAGTTCGACACCTTCCTCGCCGAGGAGGAGGTCCGCGTCCGCGAGGTGCTGACCGACCTCGGCCTCGTCCAGTGACGACCCCGACCCCTGCCCGCCCGGCGTCCGCCCCCGCGGCGGGCGCCCGGGCGGGCGCCCGGCCCCGGTGGCTGACGACCGAGCTCGTCCCTCCGGTGCTGCTGCTGGGCCTCGGCGTCGTCGTCGTGGCCCAGGCGGCGACGATCGCCGTGCCGGTCTCGGCCGGCACCGTCGGGCCGCGCGCTTTCCCCTACGCCGTCGGCGTGCTGCTCCTGCTCGTCGGCGCGGGCCTCGTCGTGCAGGTGCTGCGCGGCGCCCGCGCCGAGCTGGAGGACGGCGAGGACGTCGACGCCTCGCGCGGGACGGACTGGGCCACGGTCGGCAAGCTCGTCGCCTCGTTCGTCCTGCTCGCCCTTCTCGTCGAGCCGCTGGGCTGGCCCGTCGCCGCGACGGTCTTCTTCACCGGCACCGCGTGGTCCCTCGGCGCCCGGCCCTGGTGGCGTGCGGCGCTCGTCGGGCTCGTGCTCGCCGTCTCGACGTTCGTCCTCTTCACCCGCGTGCTCGGCATCTTCCTGCCGGCCGGACCGCTCGAGGCGGTGCTCGGTGGCTGACGAGCTCGGTCTGCTCGCCGACGGCTTCGCGACGGCGCTCCAGCCGGTCTACCTGCTGTACGCGCTCGTCGGCGTCACGGTCGGCACGGCGGTCGGCGTCCTGCCGGGCATCGGCCCGGCCATGACGCTGGCGCTGCTGCTCCCGCTGACGTACTCGCTCGAGCCCACGGCGGCGCTCATCATGTTCGCCGGCATCTACTACGGCGGCATGTACGGGGGGTCGACGACGTCGATCCTGCTCAACACCCCGGGCGAGTCCGCCTCCGTCGTCACGGCCCTCGAGGGCAACCAGATGGCGAAGGCCGGTCGTGGCGCGGCGGCGCTGGCGACGGCGGCCCTCGGCTCCTTCGTCGCCGGCACGGTCGCCACGGTGGCGCTGACGCTGCTCGCCCCCGTCGTCGCGAGGCTGTCCGTCCTGCTCGGCCCCGCCGACTTCGTCGCGCTCATGGTCCTGGCCTTCCTCACCGTCGCCGCCATGCTCGGCTCGTCGCCGCTGCGGGGCGTCGCGTCGCTGGGCATCGGCCTCTTCCTCGGCCTCGTCGGCACCGACAGCCTCACCGCGCAGCAGCGCTACACCTTCGGGGTCCCGGCGCTGGCGGACGGCGTCGAGGTCGTCGTCGTGGCCGTCGGCATCTTCGCCGTGGGTGAGGCGCTGCACGTCGCCTCGCGAATGCGTCGCGGACCCGTCCCGGTGATCCCCATCGGGGGACGTTGGTTCTCGCGCAGCGACTTCCGCCGCTCTTGGCCGGCCTGGCTGCGAGGTGCGGCGATCGGCTTCCCCATCGGCACGATCCCGGCCGGCGGTGCCGACGTCTCGACCTTCTTGTCCTACGCGACCGAGCGGAAGCTCTCGCGCCGCAAGGACGAGTTCGGCAAGGGCGCCATCGAGGGCGTCGCCGGCCCGGAGGCCGCCAACAACGCGGCGGCCGCGGGTGTGCTGGTCCCGCTCCTGACGCTGGGCCTGCCGACGTCGGCGACGGCGGCCATCCTCCTCGTCGCCTTCCAGAGCTACGGCATCCAGCCCGGGCCGCAGCTGCTCGAGGACGAGGCCCCGCTCGTGTGGGCCCTCGTCGCGAGCCTCTACGTCGCCAACGTGCTGCTGCTCGTGCTGAACCTGCCGCTCGTCAAGGTGTGGGTGAAGCTGCTGCGCATCCCCCGCCCCTACCTCTACGGCGGGATCCTCCTGTTCGCCTGCCTCGGCTGCTACTCCGTCGGGGCGTCCGTGACCGACCTCGTCCTGCTGGGCGCGCTCGGGCTGCTCGGGTGGGGCATGCGGGCCTTCGGCTACCCCGTGGCCCCGGCGGTGATCGGTCTCATCCTCGGGCCCATCGCCGAGGAGCAGCTGCGGCGGGCGCTCGCCATCAGCCAGGGCGACCCGACGATCCTCGTCTCGTCGCCGTTCTCCCTCGTCGTCTACGGCGCCCTCGTCGTCCTGCTCGTCCTCAGCGTCGTCCTGCGGCGCCGCGAGCGGCGGCTGGGCGAGGAGGTCCTCGCCACCACCGGCGGCCCCCTGGCCGGGGCGGGGAGCGCGCCCGACGGCGACGGCACCTCGAGCGCCCTCGTCGGGGCCCTCGTCCACGAGCCGGCGGACCTTCACCGCGCGTCCGGACCGTCGGCCCGCACGACCAGCACCCCCGGCGACGGCGACCGTCCCGCCGGCGACCACCGGGAGGACACGCGATGACCGTCGTCGTGGGCTACGTGCCCAAGCCGGCCGGCGAGGCGGCGCTGCGCGCGGCGCTCGACGAGGCCGACCGCCGCGGGGAGCCGTTGCACGTCGTCAACGCCAGCAGCGGCCAGTCGCTCGTGGACACGGCCTTCGCCGGCGAGGACGACCTGGCGCGGGTCCGCGCGCTCCTCGAGGAGGCCGGCGTCGAGCACACCCTCGACCAGCGTGTCGGCGACGGCGCGGACGGGGCGGACGCCGTCCTGCGCGCCGCCGAGGAGGTGGGGGCGTCCGCCGTCGTCATCGGCCTGCGGCGCCGCTCGCCCACGGGGAAGCTGCTGTTCGGCAGCGACGCCCAGAAGATCCTCCTCCAGGCGGACTGCCCGGTCATCGCCGTCAAGGCCTGACCCGGCCGCCTCCTCGACGGCCGGGACGCCGGAGGGCCCGGCACCCCTCGGGGTGCCGGGCCCTCCCGCGTCCGTGCGTCGGCGGCGTCAGGCCCCGCGCAGGCGGTAGCGCTCGAAGAAGTCCCAGATGATCCGCGAGGCGTCGACCTCCTGGGAGACGAGGCCGGGCCCGTGCGGCGGGCCGTCCGAGCCGGGCCACGTGTGGCCGCCGTCGGCGAGGTCGTAGAAGTGGACGGCCGCGCCCTGGCGGCAGCCGGTCCACGTCGTCAGCGTCACGTGCTCGGCGACCTGCGTCGTCCGCGGCCCGCGGCGGCAGTCGTCGAGGTCCGCCCACGTCTGCGCGGCGAGCGGCACGGTGTAGCCCCAGCGGAGGTCGCCGTTGCCGAGGTAGGGGTTCACGACGTCGGGACGGCCGTGGAAGGTGACGACCGGCACGGCCCGCTCCGGGCGGCAGTCCGCGGCCTCGGGGCGGGAGACGTCGGCGGGGTCCGGCCGGCCGGCCCGCAGGCCCGCGTTGGGCGCGATCGCCGCGACGCGGTCGGAGGCCTTGCAGCCCAGCGCCGACGCCATCCGCCCGCCGCCCGAGTGGCCGGTGGCGTACGTGCGACGGTCGTCGGTGCAGAAGCGCTCCGAGACCACGTCGATCACGTGGGTGAGGTAGGCGACGTCGTCGCGCGCCGTGGGCGGCGGCAGCTGGCCCGCCGTCGTCGGCACGCCGGGCACGTTCCACGCCCAGCTGCCGTCGGGGTCGGGCGGCGAGGCGGGCGCCAGCGGGATGGCCCCGCTGGGGTTGGCGACGACGAAGCCCTCGTCGTCGGCGACGTCCGCCATCCCGCTCACGCGGGCCTGCACCGGGCCGTTGGCGCTGCTGCCGTGCAGGTCGAGGACGAGCGGCACGCTGCGCCGCGCGTCGAGCCCGGCGGGCACGTGGACCTGCACGGGGTACGTGGTGCCCCCGAAGGCGACGTCGATCGTCGTCGTGCCCATGACGGCGGGGCGGGCGCACGCGGCGGACGTGGCCGGACGGCCGACGTCGTCCGCGGCGGCGGGCAGGGCCGCGCCCACCAGCGCGGACGCGGCGAGCGCCGCGGCGGCGAGGAGGGCAGGGGTGCGTGGGGGCGTCCGCATGGCGGGTCTCCTTCGACGGCCGGTGGGGCCCGGAGTCTGGTCCCGCGGGACGGACCCGGACAAGGGGGACGCACCGGCACCTCGTCGTCGTCGCCGCGGGCCGGGACGACGAAGGCCCGTGGTCAGCGGCGGCTGACCACGGGCCTCTCGTGCACCGGTCGGGGTGACAGGATTTGAACCTGCGACCTCTTCGTCCCGAACGAAGCGCGCTACCAAGCTGCGCCACACCCCGGTGGCCCGCCGGGCGTACCTGCCGGGCCGCGGGACAGCCTAGCCGAGGTCGGGGGGTGGCTCGCACACCCCTTCTCCGGGTCAGGCGGGGCGGGGGACGAGGCGCAGGAGGGTGGCCTCCGGACGGCACGCCACCCGGACGCGCGCGTGGACGGAGGCGCCGACGCCGGCGGACACGTGCAGCCAGGTGTCGTCGTCGCGGCCCGGGGCGAGCGGCGTGGGGGCGTCGACCGGCCCCACGCCGCTGCGCCACCGCGTGAGGCCTTTGACCGCGCGCCGGGGGACGTCGCAGTTGGTGACGAGCGCGCCGAACCCCGGCACGCACACCTGGCCGCCGTGGGTGTGGCCGGCGAGGACGAGGTCGAGGCCGTCGGCGGCCATCGGGTCGAGCACCCGGCGGTAGGGCGCGTGGACGACACCGAGCGCGACGTCGGCGCCCGCGGGCGGGGTGGTGCGGCGGACGTCGTCGTAGCGGTCGAGGCCGATGTGCGGGTCGTCGCTGCCCACGAGCGAGAGGTGGAGGCCGTCGACCTCGAGGTCGGCGCGGGCGTTGTCGAGGTCGACCCAGCCGCGGCGGCGGAAGCCGTCGACGAGGTCGGCTGTCGGCAGCTCCTCGCGGTCCGGCGTCAGCCGCGAAGGCCCTCGCAGGTAGCGGAAGGGGTTGGCGCGGCGGGGGCCGTATCGGTCGTTGCTGCCGAGGACGAAGACGCCGGGACGGTCCAGCAGCCCGTCGAGGGCCTCGAGGACCGTCGGGACGGCGCCCGCGCCCCCGAGGTTGTCGCCGGTGTCGACGACGAGGTCCGGCTCGAGGTCGGCCAGCTGCGCGACCCAGCGCCGGGTGCGCTCGTGCGCCGGCAGGAGGTGGAGGTCGGACAGGTGCAGGACGCGCAGGGGGCGCCGGCCGGGCGGGAGGACCGGCACCTCGACCCGGCGCAGGCGCGGCCGGTCGACCTCGTACGTGCCCCACGCCAGGGCCAGGGCGCCGGCCGCGGCGACGGCGCCCGTCGTCGCCGCGGCGGCCCGCAGCAGGGGGAGGGCGCGGGCGGTGGCGGCGGACGACGTCGGGGACGGCACGGCGCCAGTGTGCCGGGACGGCGGGCGGTCCCGCCGGTGTGCTGGGATCGGTCCATGAGCACACCCCCTCCCTCCCCGGCCGGCGGCCTCAAGGCGCGCCTGCAGGAGGACCTCACGACCGCCCTGCGGGCCCGCGACGAGCTCGTGCTGTCGACGCTCCGCATGGTGCTCACCGCCGTCCGCACCGCCGAGGTGGCGGGCACGACGGCGCGCGAGCTCTCCGACGACGAGGTGCTCGGCGTCCTGCGTGCCGAGGCGAAGAAGCGCCGCGAGTCGGCCACCGCCTTCGCCGACGCCGGCCGTCCCGAGCGCGCCGAGCGCGAGGCCGCCGAGGAGGGCGTCCTCGCCACCTACCTCCCGGCGCAGATGGACGACGACGCGCTGCGCGCCCTCGTCGCCGAGGAGGTCGCGCGGGCCGCCGGGGCCGGGCGCACCGGCATGGGCGCCATGGGCCAGGTCATGGGCGCGGTGCGCCCCCGCGTCGGCCAGCAGGCCGAGGGCGGCCGCGTGGCCGCCGAGGTGCGGCGCCAGCTGCAGGGCTGACGCGCCGCGCGCAGCGCCGCCGCACGGACGACGACGCCCCGGTCACCCGCTCGCGCGGGTGCCGGGGCGTCGTCGTGCCGGACGAGGGTCAGTCGTCGTCCTCGTCGTCGGTCTGGTTCTGGCCGCCGCCGGAGCCGCTGCCCGAGCCGTTCGAGCCCGAGCCGGGGCCGTCGCTCGGGGGTGCGGCCCGCACCGGGCCCACGAGGCCCCAGTCCGGCGAGCCGAAGTCGCTCCCCTCCACGCCGTCCAGGGCCTCATCCATGTACTCGCGCCACATGGGGGCGGCGTACGTGGAGCCGTAGACGTCCCGGGGCGAGTTGCCGTTGATGCGCTCGTCGCTCAGGGACAAGATGTCGCCGTCCGCGTCGCGGGTGCGCTCGATGTGACCGACCCACGCCGTCGTGGAGAGCTCCGGCGTGTACCCGGTGAACCAGGTCTGGCCCATCTCGTCGGTCGTCCCGGTCTTGCCGGCGGCGTCGAAACCCGGAGGGCCGCCGACCCGCCGCGCCGTCCCCTTGGTGAGCACCTGCCCGAGCGCGTAGTTCACCGTGTCGGCGATCTCCTCGCTGGTGTGGTCATCGGTGGCGAGCGGCTCCGTGCAGGGGGCCACTGTGATACCGATGGGCTGGCCGTCGCGGTCCACGGCGCTCTCGAGCGGGCGCGGCGGGCAGAACGTGCCACTGCTGGCGAAGGTGGCGTACGCCGCGGCCATCGTCAGCGGCGCCACCTCGATCGTCCCGAGGATGGAGGCGGGGTAGATGCTCGCCTGGATGTCGGAGAGCTGGCCGCCGACCGCCGGGTGCGCGCCCATGCTCGCCGCAGTGTCGCGGATGTCGCAGAGGTCGAGCTGCAGGGCCATGGACGCGTACGCCGTGTTGACGGAGGCGTACGAGGCCTCGAGGACGGACATACGACCTGTCCCGCGACCCTCGCTGTTGCGGACCGGCCACTCACCGACCAGGCCGTTGCCGCACGCGTCGAACTGCGACTGCCGGAACGTGGTGCTCCGCGGCGCTGCCGTCACGAACTCGTTGAGAGTGTTGCCGTCCTTGAGCCACGTGGCGAGCGTGAAGGGCTTCCAGTTGGAGCCCGGCTGGATGCCCTTGCCGCCGCCGTAGGCCTCGTCGACGTTGTAGTTGATGTTGGTGTAGCCGCGCTGGTCGGTGGGCTGGTTCGTGTACCGGCGGTTCTGCGCCATCGCCACGACCTTCCCGGTCCCCGGCTCGACGGAGACGAGGGTCGCGCCCACCTTCGTCTTGTCGTTGTAGTCGATGGTGTCCATGACGGTGGTCTCCGCGGCCTTCTGGCGCGGCCGCTGGAGCGTCGTCGTGATGTCGACGCCACCGCGGTAGAGGGTGCGGATGCGCTCGTCGCGGTCGGCGCCGAAAGCAGGGTCCCGAAGGATCGTCTGCACCGCGTAGTCGCAGAAGTACCCGGCGGCCCCGGCGGGTGCGCAGCCGTTGACCTCGTCCTTCTGGTTCCGGGTCTGCGTCGTCACCGGGACGGCGACGGCCGCGTCGTACTGCGCCTGGTCGATCTTGCCGAGGTCGAGCATCCGGGCGAGGACCGTGTCACGGCGGCCCTGGGCCGCCTCGGGGTACTGCAGGGGCTCGAAGGCCGACGGATTCTGCACCATGCCCGCTAGCAGCGCGGCGTCCTCGACCTCGAGCTGGGTGGCCGGCTTCCCGAAGTAGTACTGCGAGGCCGCCTCGACCCCGTAGTTGCTCCCGCCGAAGAGCGCGATGTTGAGGTAGTTCTCGAGGATCTGGTCCTTGGTGTAGGTCTCCTCGGCCGCGATGGCGAGGCGGATCTCGCGGACCTTGCGGGCCTCGTCGGCGGTCATGAGGGCCTCCTCGGCCTCCTCGTCGCCCGACTCGCGCGCCTGCTGCAGGAGGACGTTCTTGATCCACTGCTGCGTGAGCGTGGACGCGCCCTGCGTGCTGCCGCCCGTGAAGTTGTTGATGGCCGCCCGGATGATGCCCTGGGGGTCCGCGCCGCCGTGCTCGTAGAAGCGCGCGTCCTCGATGGCGATGATCGCGTCGCGCATGTAAGGGGACATCTGGTCCAGCGGGACGACGACGCGGTTCTCCGACCAGAACTGCGTCATGACCGTGCCGTCGGAGAAGCGGAGCGTCGACCGGATCGGGAGGGCCGCCGGGTCCAGCTGGGTGGGCAGGTCCTCGAACATCTCGACGGCGGCGTCGGCGCCCGCGCCGGCCGTCGCGACGACCGGGACGGCGAGCCCGGCGACGACGAGGCCGATGGCCACGCCCCCGCCCACGAGGGCGGCGAGGCCGCCCGCGACGGATCCGGTGGAGCCCGCGGCAGCCCGTCGGGCTCGGCTGCGGCGGTGCGGCTGCGGTGCTGCGGGGTCCCCTGCCATACCACCCAGGGTACGTGGTCGCCCGGAGACCTCCGGGGAGCCGCCGGACGTGGTGCGGCGCACCGCCCTCGGGGCGAGGGGTGCCCCGCGGCGGGACGCGGTGACTAGTCACATCGGACTACCCCTCCGTAGCCCTGCGCCGCACCGCATCTCATCCTTGTGTGGTCCTCCGGACGGATGTTCGCCGTCGGACCCGGCTCCTAGGTTCGTCCCCGGCACCGCAGCACCTCCCGCCGGGAGGGCACGCGCCGCACACCGTCTCGGGGGAGATCGATCGATGAGCACGAGCACCGACGTCCGTACCGGCTCCGACGTCCGCGCCACGCGTGACGGGGCGGGGGCCCCGGCGCAGGACTGGGTCGAGGGCGCCGCCTGCCGCACGGTCGACCCCGACACGCTGTTCGTCCGGGGGGCCGAGCAGCACCAGGCGAAGCAGGTCTGCCGCACGTGCCCCGTGCGGACCGAGTGCCTCGCGGAGGCCCTCGACAGCCGCAGCGAGTTCGGCGTCTGGGGCGGCATGACCGAGCGCGAGCGCCGCGCCGTCCTGCGCCGCAGCCCCGACGTCACGTCGTGGCGGACCCTGCTGACGACGGCCCGCGACGAGTACGAGCGCGGCGTCGCCCTCCCGCTCCCGCAGCGCCGCGCCACCGCCTGACCTCGGCACCCTCGACGGCCGGTCACCCCTGCGGGGGTGGCCGGCCGTCGTCGTCCCCCCATGACGCGAACAGGCGCCTGCTCGCGCGGGAAGGGGCCTTCTGGCGACGAACAGGCGCCTGTTCGCGCGAGGGAGGGCGTCGTGGCGACGAACGGGCGCCTGCTCACGTGAGCAAGGGCGCCGCGGGCGGTCAGCCCGCGCAGAGGTCCTCGGCGACGGCGCGCAGGTCCTCGACGGCGTGGACGTCGCGGGGGCGCGCGGGCACCTGGGTGCGGGGGACGTCGGGGTGCCGGGCGGCGAAGCCGGCCGCCAGCGCCTGCTCGGCCTCGACCCGCTGCATCCGGGCCGCGTGCAGGCGCAGGAGGCCGGCGGCCAGCGCGTCGTCGCCGCGGGCGAGCACCTCGGGGGCGGTGGCGTCGTCCTCGTCGTCGCCGAGCCCCTCCAGCGCGACGACGGCGTCCCACGCCCGGGCCGCGGGCAGCCCCGGCAGGGCCGTCGTCTGGACGCGGTTGAGCACGAGCCCGGCGAGCGGCATCCCGTCCCCGCGCAGCCGCTCGACGAAGTACGTCGCCTCCTGCAGCGCGTCCTCCTCGGGGACGGCGACGACGAGGAAGGCCGTGCCGCGGCCGGCGAGCATGGCGTAGGTGCGCTCGGCCCTCTCGCGGAAGCCGCCGAACACCGTGTCGAGCGCGGCGACGAAGGTCTGCAGGTCGTCGAGCAGCTGCGTGCCCAGCACCTTCGACAGGGCGCCCGTCACGCCGCCGACGGCGCCGGACACGACCTTGACGTAGGCGCGCCCGCCCGCCCGGGCGGGGGCGACGAGCAGCCGGACGAGGCGGCCGTCGAGGAAGGACGAGAGCCGGCGCGGGGCGTCGAGGAAGTCCAGCGCGGAGCGGCTCGGCGGGGTGTCGACGACGACGAGGTCCCACGGGCGGCTGCCGTCGCCGTCGGGGGTGCTGGAGCGGGCCCGCAGCTGCCCCAGCTTCTCCATGGCCATGTACTCGCTCGTCCCGGAGAAGGACGTCGACATCGCCTCGTAGAAGGGGTTGTCGAAGATGGCGCGGGCGCGCTCGGGGGTGGCGTGGCTCTCGACGACCTCGTCGAAGGTCCGCTTCATGTCGAGGACCATCGCGTCGAGGCTGCCGCCCGCGGCCGTGTCCAGGCCGCCGACGGGGCGCGGGGTGTCGTCGAGCCGGTCGAGCCCCAGCGACTGCGCGAGCCGGCGGGCCGGGTCGATGGTGAGGACGACGACACGGCGCCCCCGCTCGGCGGCGCGGACGGCGAGGGCCGCGGCCGTCGTCGTCTTGCCGACACCGCCGCTGCCGCAGCAGACGACCGTCGTCGTCGCCCGGTCGTCGAGGAGGGCGTCGAGGTCGAGGTGCCCGGGCGCGCTCACGCGAGGCCCTGCGCGACGAGGCGGTCGGCCAGCAGGTCGAGCCCGGCGCGGTCCACGCCGCGGGGGAGGCGGGGCAGCTCGACGAGCGGGTGCTCGCCTGCCGCCAGCCGCTCGTGCTCGCGCTCCTGGAGGGCCAGCCGCTGGTCGTGCTCGGCGGCCTCGGCGAGCAGGCCCTCGACGACCGCCTCGCCCGCGGGCCCCGGCGCCGCGACGCCCGCCCGGACGAGCCCGTCGAGCACGGCGCCCGCCGGCACGCGGCCGGCGAGGGCGTCGTCGAGCAGCTCCACCGGCACGGTGTCGGCGTGGACCTGGTCGACGACCACGGCCCCCACCCGCAGCCGCGCCGCCGTCAGCTCCTCGACGGCGTCGAGCGTCTCCTGCACCGGCATCTCCTCGAGGAGGGTGACGAGGTGTACCCGGGTGGACGGCGAGCGCAGCACCTCGGCCACGGACGCGGCCTGCGCGGCGATCGGCCCCACCCGTGCGAGGCCGTGGACCTCCGTCGTCACGCCGAGGAAGCGCCCGACCCGGCCGGTCGGCGGGGCGTCCAGCACGACGGCGTCGAAGACGTGCGGGCCGTCGCCGCGGGCCCCGGCCCGGCCGCCGTGCCGGCGCCGGACCGCCTCGTAGACCTTGCCGGTGAGCAGGACGTCGCGGACGCCCGGCGCGACCGTCGTCGCGAAGTCGAGGGCGCCGACCTTGTCGAGCACCCGTCCGGCGCCGCCGAGCCGGTAGAAGAGGCGCAGGTACTCCAGCAGCGCGGCCCGGGGCTCGACGGCGAGGGCGAGGACCTCCCCGCCGTCCGGCGTCGTGGCCACGCGGCGCTCCTCGTACGGGAGAGGTCCGGTGCCGAAGAGGCGGGCGAGGCCCTGCCGGCCCTCGACCTCGCACAGGAGCACCCGGCGGCCGCCGCGGGCCAGCGCCAGCGCCAGCGCGGTCGCCACCGTCGTCTTGCCCGTCCCGCCCTTGCCGGTGACGACGTGCAGCCGGGTCCCGGGGAAGAGGGGGCCGGCGGGCGGGCCCGCGGGGTCGGCGGCGCCGGGCTCGGGCATGGCCGTCAACCTACGCACGCCCGCCGCGGCCCACCCGCCGGACGGCCCCCGGTCGCCGGGCCGTCGCCCGCCCGCCGTCCCGTGCACGCCCGACATGTCGGACCTGCGGGATACCGTCGACGGCCGTCGGGGACCCCGACGTCGGACGAGCACGAGGAGACGGTCATGGGCCGCGCCCAGGGCAGGACGAGCAGGACGCGCAGGACGGCCGCCGGCCGCGGCAGGCTGGTCGCCGTGGTGGCGGTGGGGGCGCTCGTCGCCGCGGCGGCGCCCGCGGCGCAGGCGGACGACCGGCGGGGCTCCCGCGGCGCGACGATGACGCTCGTCGCGACGACGGACCTCCACGGCAACCTCCGCGACTGGGACTACTTCACCGGCGCCCCGACGGCGGCCGGCGCCGAGCAGGGCCTCGCGCGCGCCGCCTCGGCCATCGCGGAGGTCCGCGCCGACCGCGGCCCCCGCTCCGTCCTGCTCGTCGACAACGGCGACACCATCCAGGGCACCCCGCTGACCTACGTCGCGGCGCGCGGCTCGGCGACGAGCGCCCCCGTCACCGAGAGCGGCGAGGAGCACCCCATGGCCACGGCGCTCAACGCGCTCGGCTACGACGCGGCCGTCCTCGGCAACCACGAGTTCAACTACGGCCTCGACCTCCTCGGCCGGTACGAGGACGACCTCGACGCCCCGCTCCTCGGCGGCAACGTCACCGACGTCGCCACGGGCGAGCCGGCCTTCGCCCCGTGGACCATCCAGCGCGTGCGCCCCGCCGGCGGCGGCGCCCTCGTCGACGTCGGCGTCGTCGGCCTGACGACGCCCGGCTCGCAGGTGTGGGACCGCCAGAACGTCGAGGGCCGCCTCGCCTTCGGCGACATGGTCGAGGCCGCGCAGCGCCACGTCGCCGACGTGCGCGCCGCGGGCGCCGACGTCGTCGTCGTCCTCTCCCACTCGGGCCGCTCCGGCCCCTCGTCCTACGACCCGTCGCTGCCCGCCGAGAACGCGAGCGACGCCATCGCCACCCAGGTGCCGGGCGTCGACGTCGTCGTCGTCGGCCACAGCCACCAGCGCGGCCCCGAGACGTGGCTCGACTCGCAGGCCACGCCCGGCAAGAAGGTCCTCGTCACGCAGCCCTACCGCTACGGCGCCTCCGTGACCGCGACCGACCTCCGCCTCGAGCGCACCCGCGCCGCCCAGTGGCGCGTCGTCGGCGCCGACGTCGAGGAGCTCCGCGCCGGCGACTTCCCCGAGGACCCGGCCTTCGTCGACCTCGTCCAGCCCTGGCACCAGCGCACGCTCGACTACGTCTCCACCGTCGTCGCGACCTCGGCCACCGAGCTCACGGCCCGCGACGCCCGCTGGCGCGACGTCCCGATCATGGACTTCGTCCACGACGTCCAGCGCGACGTCGTCGCCGAGGGCCTCGCGGGCACGCCCGACGCCGACCTCCCCGTCGTCTCCGTCGCCGCGCCCTTCCGCGCCGACGCCGTCTTCCCCGCCGGCGAGGTGACCATCAGCGACGTCGCCGGGCTCTACATCTTCGACAACACCCTCCAGGCCGTCCGGATGACGGGCGCCCAGCTCCACGACTACCTCGAGTACTCGGCGCGCTACTACGCCCAGGTCCCGCCGGCCGACCCGTCCGACCCCGCCTCCCTCAACGCCGGCGTGACCCCGGACTACAACCTCGACCAGCTGGCCGGCGTCACCTACGACGTCGACCTCGCCCGCCCCGTCGGCGACCGCATCGGCGAGCTGACCATCGACGGCGTCGTCCTCGGCGACGACGACGAGGTCGTCGTCGCGGTCAACAACTACCGCCGCAGCGGCGGCGGCCAGTTCCCCCACGTCGCCACCGCGCCCCTCGTCTACGACCGCCAGCAGGACATCCGTGGTCTCCTGATCGAGCGCGCGCAGGAGACGGGCTCGATCGACCCGGCGGACTTCGCCCAGGAGAACTGGCGCCTCGTCGCGGACGGCGAGCCCCTGTTCGACTGACCCTCTCGTCGCCCGACCGGACCCCCGTGCCTGCTGGGCGCGGGGGTCCGGTCGTCTCGCCGCCCGTGCTGGTCGGGTGGGTCGGGCCGGGTCCGCGGACGCCGCGGGGCTCGCTCTGGCACTGGCTCGGCGCGCTCCGGCCGGGTCTCGTCGGGCTCGGGGCGCCGGCCTTACGTGCCTGCCGCGAGCCCCGCACCGCCCGCTCGTGCCGCACCTCGCGTCAGCCTCTGCACGGGCGGCGGGATGTATCCCGTCCCCCGTGCAGAGGCTCGGGTGACCACGTCGATGGACCTGGGGCGCTGTGAACCGGGGAGGGCTCGCGACCCGCTCCTCCTGATATCTGCCCATCTGGTCGCCTCGGCAGCACCCCCTCGGGTGACGGGCTCGTCGCCGTCGGCCCGGTGACGGCGAAGGGCGGGGGGTGCCGTGGGCGCGGCAGGCACGTAAGGCCGGCGCCGGTACCCGTACGGCGCCGAGCCACGGCGCGCCGAGCCAGTGCCAGAGCGCCCGCGGTGCCGCCCGCGAGGTGACCGAGCGCCGGTGAGCACAGCGAGACCAGCCAGGTGAGGATCGGGGCGTGCCGGAAGGGGACAGCGTCTACCTCGTCGCCAGGACGCTCGACGCGAAGCTGCGGGGGACGCGGGTGCGGCGCAGCGACTTCCGGGTGCCGCGGCACGCGACGGCGGACCTGTCGGGGCGGGCCGTGCTCGGGACCGTGTCGCGGGGGAAGAACCTGCTGACGCGGTTCGAGGGCGGGCTCACCCTCCACACGCACCTGCGGATGGACGGGTCGTGGACCGTGCTCTCGCCGGGGAAGGTGCTGCCGCGGCGGATGGAGCCGGACATCCGGGTGCTGCTCGCGACGACGGGCGGGCCCGGGCTGGCGGACGGGGCGCCCGGGCCGACGGCGGTCGCGCTCACGATGCCGGTGGTCGAGCTCGTCGCGACGGACGCGGAGGGCGACGTCGTCGGGCACCTGGGGCCGGACCTGCTGGGGGACGGGTGGGGCGAGGGCGGGGCCGAGGAGGCCGTGCGGCGGCTCGCGGCGCGGCCCGAGCGGAGCATCAAGGTCGCGCTGCTGGACCAGCGGAACCTCGCGGGCATCGGGAACCTCTGGGCGGACGAGACGTGCTTCCTGCGGGGGCTGCACCCGTCGACGCCCGTGGGGGAGGTGGACCTGCCGCCCGTCGTCGCGCTGGCCGCGCGGATGCTGCGGCACTCCGTCACCGTGCCGGGGGCGTACCAGGTGACGACGGGGGACACCCGGCGCGGCGCCCAGCACTGGGTGGTGGGGCGGGCGGGCAAGCCGTGCCTGCGGTGCCGGACGACCATCTCGGTGGAGGCCGAGGTCGTCGGGGACCCGGAGAGGCGGCGCACGTGGTGGTGCCCGCGGTGCCAGCCGGCGCCCGGGTCGGCGGGCGCCCGCGGGGCCGCCGTCGGGCCCGGCCTCTAGGGTCGGGCCATGCAGCAGTGGGAGTACATGACGGCGCCGCTCATCATCCACGCGACGAAGCAGATCCTCGACAACTTCGGCGAGGACGGCTGGGAGCTCGTGCAGGTCGTCCCGGGGCCCGACGGCAACGGGCTCGTCGCCTACCTCAAGCGCCCGAAGGGCTGACCGGCGTGGTCGCCGCCCTCGACCGGCTCGAGGCGCTCGGCCTCGCGCTGCCCGACGTCGTCCCGCCGCTGGCGTCGTACCAGCCGGCCGTGCGGGCCGGGGACGTCGTGTGGACGTCCGGCCAGCTGCCGATGAGCGGCGGCTCGCTCGTCGCCGCCGGTACGGTCGGCACCGGCGAGGGGCACGTGAGCCCCGAGGACGCGGTCGGTCTCGCCCGCACGTGCGCCCTCAACGCGCTCGCCGCCGTCGCGTCCCAGCTGCGCGAGGGCGAGACGCTCGACGACGTCCGCGTCGTCAAGGTCGTCGGCTTCGTGGCGAGCGACCCCGCCTTCACCGGCCAGCCGGGCGTCGTCAACGGCGCCAGCGAGCTCCTCGGCGAGGTGCTCGGCGACGCGGGCCGGCACGCGCGGAGCGCCGTCGGCGTGGCGGTGCTGCCGCTGGGGGCGCCCGTCGAGGTCGAGCTGCAGGCGCTGGTCGTCCCCCGCGCGGCCGCGCCCGCCTCCTGACGGCGTGCCGCGTCGTCTGCCCCTGCCGCCCGACCTGAGGGCGGTCCTCGCGGACGGACCGTCCCGGCGGCGGCCCGTCCCGGCCGTCACCGCGGCGACGGTGATGCTCGTCCGCGAGCCCGCGCTGCGCGGCACCGGGGTCGAGGTGTGGCTGCTGCGGCGGTCCGACGCGATGGCGGTCGCGCCGGGGGCCACCGCCTTCCCCGGCGGCGGGCTCGACGAGCGCGACGCCGACCCCGAGGTCCCGTGGCGCGGTGCGCCCGTCGACGGCTGGGGCCGCCGCCTCGGCCTGCCCGACGCGGACGCCGCCGCTCTGCTCTGCGCCGCGGTGCGCGAGACGTACGAGGAGTGCGGCGTCCTGCTCGCGGAGGTCGACCGGCACCGGCCGGACGCCGCGACGCCGGGCGGCGTCGGGCTGCCGCCGGCCGAGGAGGACGCCGAGCGTGCGGCGCTGGCCCGCCGCGAGGTGTCGCTGTCGGAGCTGCTCGTGCGCCGCGGCCTGGCCCTGCGCAGCGACCTGCTCCGGCCGTGGGCGCGCTGGGTGACGCCCGAGGTGGCCCCGCGGCGGCACGACACGTGGTTCTTCCTCGCCGTCGCTCCGCAGGGCGCGCGGGCGCGGCACGACGGCGCCCCCGGCCACGCCGGGGAGGCCGACGAGGGCGCCTGGTGGCGGCCCGCCGACGCCCTCGACGCCGAGGCGGCCGGGCTCCTGCGCCTGCTCGCCCCCACCCGGGTGGCGCTCGAGGAGCTCGCCGCGGCCGAGGACCTCGAGGAGCTCCTCGCGAGCCGTCGCTCGCTCGACGCCGTCACCCCGCGGGTCGCGGGCGGCCCCGACGACCTCCACCTGCTCGTCGACCTGCCCGAGCAGCCGGGGCACCCGTGAGCGACGGCGCGGCGGGCCCCTGGGCCGGGGGCCGCGTCGCGCCGCTCGCGCGCTGCGTCCTCGCGCCGAACCCGGGGCCGATGACGCTCGACGGCACGAACACGTGGCTGCTGGGCGCCCCGGGCGCGGGGGCCTGCGTCGTCGTCGACCCCGGGCCGGACGACGCCGTCCACCGGGCCGCGGTGCTCGAGGCCGCGGCCGAGCACGGCGGCGTGGCGCTCGTGCTGCTCACCCACCACCACCTCGACCACAGCGCGGGCGCCCGCGACCTGGCCGTCGCCGCGTCGGGGGAGGAGGTCCGCGTCGTCGTCCGGGCGGCCGACCCCGCGCTCTGCTGGTCGCCCGACGGCGCGACGCCGGCCCCGCTCGTCGACGGGGAGGTCGTGGCGGTCCCCGGCGGTCGGCTGCACGTGCTCGGCACGCCCGGGCACACGCGCGACTCGGTCTGCCTCCTGCTGGAGGCCGACGCCGGGGGCGCGCCGCTCCTGCTCACCGGCGACACGGTGCTCGGCCGCGGGACGAGCGTCGTCGCGCACCCCGACGGCGACCTGGCCGCCTACCTGGCGTCGCTCGGACGCCTCGCCGAGGAGGTCGGCGAGGCGCAGGTCCAGCGTCTGCTGCCCGGGCACGGGCCCGTGCGCGACGACGCCCTCGGCGTCCTGCGCGGTTACCTCGCCCACCGGCGGGAGCGGCTGGAGCAGGTGCGGGCCGCCGTCGCCGCGGGGGCGCGGACGCCCGAGGAGGTCGTCGCGGCGGTCTACCCGGGCCTGGCGGACGACCTCGTGGCGCCGGCGGTCCGGTCGACCGCGGCGGCGCTCGCGGTCGTGGCGGCGGAGGGGCCGCCCGGGAGCGGAGGGGTCAGCGCGCCCGGCGGGTGAGGCGGTCGGCGTCGAGCAGCACGACGGCGCGTCCCTCGAGCCGGATCCAGCCGCGGGCGGCGAAGTCGGCCAGGGCCTTGTTGACGGTCTCGCGCGAGGCGCCCACGAGCTGGGCGATCTCCTCCTGGGTGAGGCCGTGCGCGACGCGGACCTCGCCGTCGGCCCCCGCGGTGCCGAAGCGGTCCGCCAGGTCGAGCAGGGCCTTGGCCACGCGGCCGGGGACGTCGGTGAAGACGAGGTCCGCCACGGAGTCGTTGGTGCGGCGCAGCCGCTGGGCGAGGGCCCGCATGAGCTGGCGGGCCACCTCGGGGCGGCCCTCGAGCCAGCGGTCGAGGTCGTCCGGGCCGAGGCCGGCGAGGACGACGGGCGACACGGCCGTGGCCGTGGCCGTGCGAGGGCCCGGGTCGAAGACGGACAGCTCGCCGAGCATCTCCGCGGGACCGAGGACGGCGAGGAGGTTCTCGCGGCCGTCGGGGGCCCGGCGGCCGAGCTTCACGGTGCCCTCGACGATGACGTAGAGCCGGTCGCCCGCGTCCCCCTCGCCGAAGAGCACCTGCCCGCGGGAGAGCTCCACGCGCACCATGGAGGCGAGCAGGGCCTGGCCCGCGTCGTCGCCCACGGCGGCGAAGAGGGGTGCCCGGCGCACGACGTCGTCCACGCGGCTCCTGCCGTCCGGCCGCGCCCGGTCGGCTCGGCGTCGCACCGGAGTCTGCCAGCCGGGCCCGACGGCGCGGCTCAGGCCCGCGGCGCCGCGCCGGTCACGAGGGTCAGCGCCTCGCGGCGCGGCCGCGGCACGAGGCCCGCGCCGGGGGTGACGCCCGTCCGCTCGAGCGCCCCCGGCCGGGCCGAGGGCGAGGTGGGCTCCGGCGGGCCGTCGAGGACGAGGACGGCCGTCGACCAGCACACGTCGTCGTCGAGCGCCTCGCGCCGGCGCGCCAGCTCGCGCCGCGCCTCGCGGAGGGCGAGGAGCTGCTCGACGGGGTCCGCGGCGGGGCGGTCGTCGTCGAGCACGAGGGAGGCGAGCCCGCCGAGGCCGTCCTCGTCGGGCGGGCACACCTGCGCCACGAGGAGGTCCATCCGGGCCCGCGCGAGGCGCGACCACAGCCGCAGCCGCTCCGCGCGCGCCACGAGGTCGGCGCGTCGCCGCACCAGGTCGTCGCTGCCGCCCAGGCGGCTTCCGGTCGTGTCCATGCCCCTCCGTCGTCGGGCGCCCGGAGCCGCTTGAGACGGTGCGCAGGCGCCTCACCCGCGCGCCCGGCGCATGCCCCGGACGGCGGACCGGACGGTCACGGGTCGGCCTCGACGCCTCACCCGGACGGCGTGGTGACCGCCGACGGGGGGACCCGGGGAGGTCGGCGTCGCTCCTCGTGCGGCAGGCCGTCGGGGGGCGCCCGTACATTCACGTAGGTGCCCAGCCCCGCGCCCGCGACCGTGCCGACGTCACGGCTGCAGCTCGTGCGCCGGGCCCGTCGCGTCCACCGGGCGCTGGCCGCGCGCTACCCCGACGCCCGGTGCGAGCTCGACTTCACGACGCCGTTCGAGCTCCTCGTCGCCACGGTGCTCTCCGCCCAGACCACCGACCAGCGCGTCAACGGCGTGACGCCGGCGCTCTTCGCGCGCTGGCCCGACGCCGTCGCGCTCGCCGGGGCGGACCGGGCCGAGCTGGAGGAGGTCCTGCGCCCCACGGGGTTCTTCCGCGCCAAGGCCGAGTCCGTGCAGCGGCTGTCGGCCCGGCTCGTCGCCGAGCACGGGGGCCAGGTGCCGCCGCGGATGGCCGACCTCGTGCTGCTGCCGGGGGTGGGGCGCAAGACGGCGAACGTCGTCCTCGGCGACGCCTTCGGCGTCCCCGGCATCACGGTGGACACGCACGTGGGCCGGCTCGCGCGCCGCCTCGGGTGGACCGAGCAGACCGACCCGGTGGCGGTCGAGGCCGAGCTGGACGCCCTCTTCGAGCGCCGCGACCGCACGGTGCTCTCGCACCGCCTCATCTTCCACGGGCGCCGCACCTGCCACGCCCGGCGGCCGGCGTGCGGAGCCTGCCCCGTGGTGCGCGACTGCCCCTCCGCGGGCGTCGGCGAGAGCGACCCCGTCCTGGCCGCGGCCCTCGTGCGCGAGAGCGGGCGCCGGTGAGCGGCGCGGCCGGCGTGCCGGCCTGGGTGGCGGCGGTCGTCGACGGCGCGCCCGCGGCCTCGCGGGCGCTCCTCGCGATCCGGGGGGCCTCCGGGCGCGGGGCGGGACGCCGCGAGGGGCGGGCGGCGGCGGTGCTCGTCTGCCTGTCGCCCGGGGACGGGACCGACCCCGGAAGCACCGGCGACGTCCTCGTCGTCGAGCGCGCCGCGAGCACCCGCGCCCACGCCGGGCAGCCGGCGCTGCCGGGCGGGGCCGTGGACCCCGGCGACGACGGCCCGGTGGCGGCCGCGCTCCGCGAGGCGCGCGAGGAGACGGGGCTGGCGACGGAGGGGGTGCAGGTGCTGGGGACGATGAGCCCGCTGCGGGTCCCGCCGGAGGGCTACGCCGTCACCCCGGTCCTCGCGTGGGAGCCGGTGCCCTCGCCGGTGGCGCCCGGCGACCCGGCCGAGGTCGTCCGCGCGGTCCGGCTGCCCGTCGCGCAGCTCGTGGACCCGGCCCGCCGCGTCCACGTCGCCTGGGAGCGTCGCGTCGTCGTCCCCCGAGACCCCGCGGAGCCGGGCGGCCCCACGACGTCCCGCCGCGAGCACGGGCGGGGCCCGGGCTTCGAGGTGGGCGGCCTGCTGGTGTGGGGCTTCACCGCCGCCGTGCTCGACGCGCTGCTCGAGGCCGGCGGCCTCGCCCGGCCGTGGGACGGCGCCCGCACGGTCCCCGCGCCGCTGCCGCCGGCCGCCGTCCCGCAGGTGACGGCGTGAGCGGGCTGCTGGCGGTCGCCCCGCCGACGGGCCCGCTCGGCGACGGCGGGGTGGTCGTCGACGTCGTCGTCGTCCTGCTCGTCGTCCTCAACGTGCTGGCCGGCCTCCGGCGCGGCCTCGTGCTCGGCGTCCTCTCGCTCGTCGGCTTCCTCGGCGGCGGCGCGCTGGCGGCGGCCTTCCTGCCGGACGCGGTCGCCGGCTGGGAGCCCGCGTGGCAGCGGCTCGTCGTCGTCGTGGGCGGTGTCCTCGTCGCCGCGCTCCTCGGGCAGGCCCTCCTGCTCGCCGTCGGCGCGCGGCTGCGGGCGCTCGTCCCGTGGACGCCGCTGCGCGTCCTCGACGCGCTGCTCGGCGCCGTCATGTCGCTCGTGCTCGTCGGCGTCCTCGTCTGGTTCGGCGCCGCGGCGGCCCGGGCCGCGCCCGTCCCCGTGCTCGTGCGGGCCGTGGAGGGCAGCCACGTGGTCACGGCGCTGGACCGCGCCGTCCCGCTGGACGCGGGCCGTGTCTTCGCCGAGGTCGGCTCGGCCCTCGAGGCGGGCGGCTTCCCGCGGGTCTTCGTCGGGGCCGAGGAGGTCGTCCTCCCCGTCGAGGCGCCCGACGGCGAGGAGGCCGCCGCCGCGGCCGCCGTCGCCGAGGACGTCCGGCAGGGCGTCGTCAAGGTCGACGGCGTCGCGCGCGAGTGCGGCCGGGGGGTCGAGGGGTCGGGCTTCGTCATGGCGCCCGGCCGGGTCGTGACCAACGCGCACGTCGTCGCCGGCGTCGAGGACCCGCGGGTCCAGGTCGGCGGGGTGGGCGACCCGCTGCCGGCGGAGGTCGTCGTCTACGACCCCGAGCGCGACCTCGCCGTCCTCGACGTCCCGGACCTCACCGGCGGGGCGCTGCCGCTGGCGGCCGAGCCGCTGGGGCCGGGGGAGGCCGCCGCGGTCCTCGGCTTCCCGCTCGACGGGCCGTACGCCGTCGAGCCGGCCACGGTCCGGCAGGTGCTGACGGCGCAGGGCGAGGACGTCTACGGCGAGCCGGGCGTGGTCCGCGAGGTCTACTCGCTGCGCGCCGGCGTCCAGCCGGGCAACTCCGGCGGCCCGCTCGTCAGCCTCGACGGCGAGGTCGTCGGCGTCGTCTTCGCCCGGTCGGTGGACGACGCGAGCACCGGGTACGCGCTCACGCTCGCCGAGGCCGCGCCCGTGCTCGAGGCGGCCACGACGGCGGACGCCGCGGTGAGCACCGGGGAGTGCGTGCCGGCCTGACGCGCCGCGGGCGTCCCGCGCGGGTCAGCGGGAGGGCAGGACCTCGGCCAGCCACGCCAGCAGCCGCGCCGTCACGACGGCGGGTGCCTCCTCGGCGAGGAAGTGGCCGACCCCGGGCAGGACCTCGAAGCGGTGCTGCGGACCGGCCCAGGCGGCCGGCGGCCGGGCGGCCCGCGGCGGCAGGAGGCCGTCGAGCTCGCCGTGGAGCTGGAGCACGGGCACCGAGAGCGGCCGCTCGAGGGCCGCCCGCAGCCGGCGGCCGTCCCGGCGGAGCGGGGAGCGGACCTCCCACCGGTGCCGCTCGACGGCGGCGCGGGAGGCCCACGGGGTCGACATGGCGGCGGCGTAGCGCTGCGCCTCGGCGGCCCCGGGCCACCCGGGGCCCGCCCAGCGGGCCAGCAGCTCGGGGACGAGCTCGCCCCGCAGGCGCCGCCCGGCGACGAGCGGGAGCTGCAGGCCGACGGTGTGCCGGTGGCTGACGACGTGCCGCGGCGCGAGGGCGGCCAGGGGGGCCGCCGTCGGGGGCGCGGCGGACAGGACGCCGACGGCGACGGTCGTGGCGGGCTCGAGCGCGGGCATGGCCCAGGCGACCTGCCCGCCGAGGCCCTGCCCCACGACGACGGCCCGGGACGCGCCGAGCGCCCGCACCACGCCGCCGACGTCGGCGGCCAGCGTCGTCGTGTCGTAGCCGCGGGGCGTCTTGTCGCTGGCCCCGCTGCCGCGCAGGTCCATGGCGGCGACGCGGTGCCCGGCGTCCGCGAGGGCGGTGATCTGGTGACGCCAGGCCCACCAGTGCTGCGGGAAGCCGTGCAGGAGCACCACGAGCGGTGCCGTCGCGGGCGCGGACGGGCCGGCGACGGCGACGTGGAACCGGGCCCCGCCCGCGGGGACGAGCCGGTGCTCCCACGGCCCGGGGACGAGGACCGGGTCGAGCCCGTCGTCGCCCGTCCCCGCCGGGCCCTGGGTCAGCGCTGGCCCTTGAGGGCGGCGATGCTGCCCTGGGCGGTGCGGACGGTGCGCTCGGGCGTGCCGACCTTGGAGACGCGGCTCTTGCCGACGAGCGCCAGCAGCCCGGCGAGCAGGAGGAGCACGCCGCCGACGACGAGGAACGCCGCCCACGTCGGCAGGACCAGCGCGAGGGCGAGCGAGCCGGCGACGAGGAGGAAGACGAGGGCGAGGAAGCCGAAGAGGGCCGCCCCGGCGAACATCCCCGCGCCGATGCCGGCGGTCTTCGCCTCGCCCGCGATCTCCGCCTTGGCGAGGGCGACCTCGCTCTTGACCAGCGCGAGCAGGTCGCGCTTGACCGCGACGACGAGCTGCCCCACGGAGCGCTCCTGCGCCGGCGCCGCGGGGGCGGCCGGGCGGGTCGACCCGGTCTGCGGGCGGTTCTGGCTCTGGGATGCGAGGTGGGCCACGGGTCCTCCAGGTGGTGCGGCACGGGCGGCGCGACGGGCGGTACTTCCGCACGGCCGGGAGGCCGTGCGGGGACCCCGCGGCTGCGCACGTGATCTCCGGGCGGCGAGCCTACGCAGCCGGGCGGTGGCGCGCGCCCCGGGAGGAGCGGGCCGGGTCGGGACGCACCGGGCGGGAGCGGGGACAGGGGCCCGGACGCAGCAGGACCCCGCGGACGGCGTCCACGGGGTCCTGCTGCGTCGGGAGGTGCTCAGCCGTCGGCGGCCGGGCCCTGCAGCCCGGCGCGGATGGTGCCCATGACGGAGCTGTCGGCCAGCGTCGTCACGTCGCCCGCCTCGCGGCCCTCGGCGACGTCGCGGAGCAGGCGGCGCATGATCTTCCCCGACCGCGTCTTCGGCAGCTCGGCGACGACGAGGACCTGGCGCGGCTTGGCGATGGGGCTGATCTCGCGGGCCACGTGGTCGCGCAGCTCCTTGACGAGCGCGGCGGCGTCCGCCTCGTCGCCCTCGCCGCTCACCGCGCGGGCGGCGTCGGCGCGGAGGATGACGAAGGCGCAGACCGCCTGGCCCGTCGTGTCGTCGGCGGCGCCGACGACGGCCGCCTCCGCGACGCTCGGGTGGCTGACGAGCGCCGACTCGATCTCGGCGGTCGACAGCCGGTGCCCCGAGACGTTCATGACGTCGTCGACCCGGCCGAGCAGCCAGACGTCGCCGTCCTCGTCGAGCCGGGCGCCGTCGCCGGCGAAGTACCTGCCGGGGAAGCGGGACCAGTACGTCTCGACGTAGCGGTCGTCGTCGCCCCAGATCCCGCGGAGCATCGAGGGCCACGGCTCGGTGAGGACGAGGTAGCCGGCCTGGCCGTCGGCCACCGGGGCGCCCGTGTCGTCGAGCACGGCCGCGCTGATGCCCGGCAGCGGGCGCTGGGCCGAGCCGGGCTTCGTCGTCGTGATCCCCGGCAGCGGCGAGATCATGATCGAGCCGGTCTCGGTCTGCCACCACGTGTCGACGACGGGCGTGCGGTCCGACCCGACGTGGCGGCGGTACCAGCCCCACGCCTCGGGGTTGATCGGCTCGCCGACGCTGCCGAGGAGGCGCAGCGACGAGAGGTCGTGGCCCGAGAGCAGGTCCGCGCCCCACTTCATGAAGGTCCGGACCGTCGTCGGCGCCGTGTAGAGCAGCGTGACGCCGTACCGCTCGACGACCTCCCACCACCGCTCGCGCGTGGGCGTGTCCGGGGTGCCCTCGTACATGACCTGCGTGACGCCGTTGGCGAGCGGCCCGTAGACGATGTAGCTGTGGCCGGTGACCCAGCCGATGTCGGCGGCGCACCAGTACACGTCGGTCTCGGGCCGGACGTCGAAGACGTTGCGGTGGGTGTACGCCGCGCCCGTGAGGTACCCGCCGCTCGTGTGGAGGATGCCCTTCGGCTTCCCCGTCGTGCCGGACGTGTAGAGGATGTAGAGCGGGTGCTCGGCGTCGAAGGCCTGCGCCTCGTGCTCCTCGCTCGCGCCGTCGACGACGTCGTGCCACCACACGTCGCGGCCCTCGGTCCACGCGACGTCCTGGCCGGTGCGGCGGACGACGAGGACCGACCGCACGGAGCGGCCCCCGCGCGCCGGGTCGCCGAGCGCCTCGTCGACGCTGGCCTTGAGCGGGGCCGCGGCGCCGCGGCGGTACCCGCCGTCGGCGGTGACGACGACGACCGCCTCGGCGTCGTCGACGCGGTTGCGCAGCGCGTCGGCGCTGAAGCCGCCGAAGACGACGCTGTGCGGGGCGCCGATGCGGGCGCACGCGAGCATCGCGACGACGGCCTCGGGGATCATCGGCAGGTAGAGGGCGACGCGGTCGCCGGCCTTCACGCCGAGGCCCTCGAGCGCGTTGGCGCAGCGCCGGACGTCGCGGGCGAGGTCGGCGTAGGTGATGGTGCGGCGGTCGCCGGGCTCGCCCTCCCAGTGGATCGCCACGCGGTCGCCGTTCCCGGCCTCGACGTGCCGGTCGACGCAGTTGTGCGCGACGTTGAGCCGGCCGCCGACGAACCAGCGGGCGAAGGGCGCCCGGTCCCAGTCGAGCGTCTGCGTGAAGTCGGTCTCCCAGTCCAGCAGCGTGCGGGCCTGGTCGGCCCAGAAGGCCAGCCGGTCGGCGTCCGCCCGCGCGTAGAGCTCGGGCTGCGCGACGGCGTCGCGCGCCAGGTCCGGCGGCGGCGGGTAGGTCTCCTGCGTGGTGGCCTCGTCGGGCACGGCGTGTCCTTCCTCGCGGGCGCGCCCGGGCGGGGCGCGGGTCGGTGCTGGTGCGGGTCGGGCGGCCGGGGCGGGGCCCCGGGACCGCGCCATGGTGGCGCGGGTCCGGCCGGTCGGCCCCCCGGCGGGCAGGGGGCCGACCGGCCGGGGTCCGTCAGTGGTCGACGGCCTTCTCGGCGCCCGCCCCGGTGAGGGCGCGCACCTCCATCTGGGCGGCCTTGGCCTCGTGGTCGGCCTCGGGCCTGCTCGTGACCGTGCCGAGCCAGCCGAGGAAGAAGGCCAGCGGGATGGAGACGATGCCGGGGTTGTCGAGGGGGAACCACGAGAAGTCCACGGACGTGTCGCGGA
This sequence comes from Pseudokineococcus lusitanus, assembly GCF_003751265.1. Taxonomy (NCBI): domain Bacteria; kingdom Bacillati; phylum Actinomycetota; class Actinomycetes; order Kineosporiales; family Kineosporiaceae; genus Pseudokineococcus; species Pseudokineococcus lusitanus. The sequence continues at coordinate 53,436 of NZ_RJKN01000002.1, read as the reverse complement.
TCATCGACGTCGAGGCGCCGGTGACCGGGTCCACGCGGCCGCTGACGACCGGCGACGACGCGATGAGCACGATCGTGCTGACGAGCCCGCCGTACATGCTCCACAGCGCGCCGCGGGTGGTGAAGCGGCGCCAGAAGAGCGAGTAGACGATCGTCGGCAGGTTGGCGCTGGCCGCCACCGCGAAGGCGAGGGCCACGAGGAAGGCGACGTTCTGGCCGATGGCCGCCATGCCGCCGAGGATCGCCACGACGCCGATGACGACGACGGTGCGGCGCGCCACCTTGAGCTCGCCGTCCGGGGAGACGGTGCCCTTCTTGATGACGCTGGCGTAGATGTCGTGCGCGAAGGACGTCGCCGCGGTGATGGCGAGGCCGGCGACGACGGCGAGGATCGTCGCGAAGGCGACCGCCGCGATGAGGCCCAGCAGGACCGTGCCGCCGAGCTGGAAGGCCAGGAGGGGCGCGGCCGAGTTCACGCCGCCGGGGGCGGCGAGGATGTCCTCGCGGCCCACGAGAGCCGCTGCGCCGTAGCCCAGGACGAGCGTCAGCAGGTAGAAGAGGCCGATGAGCCAGATGGCCCACACGACGCTGCGGCGGGCCTCCTTGCCGGTGGGCACCGTGTAGAAGCGCATGAGCACGTGCGGCAGGCCGGCGGTGCCGAGCACGAGGGCCAGCGACAGCGACAGGAAGTTGACGAGCGTCGTCGTGCTGGCGCCGTACTGGAGCCCGGGCCCGAGCAGCCGCTCGGCGTCCTCGAGGCCCTGCGACGCCGACGTGTCGACCGCCGCCTGGAGCACGGCGGACAGGTCGAAGCCGTACCGCGCGAGGACCCAGACGGTCATGACGAGGGCGCCGGCGATGAGCAGCACCGCCTTGACCATCTGGACGTAGGTGGTGCCCTTCATGCCGCCGATGAGGACGTACGCGATCATGACGAGGCCGACGACGGCGACGACGACGTACTGCCCCGCCTGCCCCTCGATGCCGAGGAGGAGGGCGACGAGGCCGCCGGCGCCCGCCATCTGCGCGATGAGGTAGAAGAAGCAGACGGCCAGCGTGGCCAGCGCCGCCGCCATGCGGATGGGGCGCTGCCGCAGCCGGAAGCTGAGGACGTCGGCCATCGTGAAGCGCCCGGTGTTGCGCAGGAGCTCGGCCACGAGCAGCAGGGCCACGAGCCACGCCACGAGGAAGCCGATGGAGTAGAGGAAGCCGTCGTAGCCGTAGACGGCGATGGCCCCGGCGATGCCGAGGAAGCTCGCCGCCGAGAGGTAGTCGCCGGCGATGGCGAAGCCGTTCTGGGGGCCGCTGAAGCTGCGGCCGCCGGCGTAGTAGTCCGCCGCGGTCTTCGTGCTCTTGCTCGCCCGCAGGACGATCGCGAGCGTCACGACGACGAAGACGAGGAAGATCGCGATGTTGAGGACCGGGGAGCCGACGTCGAGCGTCGTCGGTGCTGCGAGGACGCCCATCAGACCGCCGCCCCCTCGATGCGCTCCCGGAGGCGCTCGGCCTCGGGGTCGAACTTCTTGTCCGCCCACGAGCGGTAGATCATCGTGATGGCGAACGTCGAGACGAACTGCCCCAGACCGAAGAGCAGGCCCACGGTGATGGTGCTGCCGCCGAGACGCTGGCTCATGAAGCCGGGGGCGAAGGCGGCGAGCAGGACGTAGAGCGCGTACCAGGACAGGAACAGCGCGGTCATCGGGAAGATGAAGCGGCGGAAGCTGCGGCGCAGGGCCGCGAACTCGGGCGTCTGCTGCACCTCCTCCGCGGTGGCGGGCCGCGAGGGCCCCCCGGGCCGGGCGGCGTCGCCGCTCGCCGGCTCCTCGTGCGGTCGGGGCATCGGTGCCTCCTGCGCGGGCCGGCGGCTCTGCCGGCGTCGTGGGACCCGGGCCGTCGTCGGACCCGGTGGGCCGCAGGGTGCCACAGGCCTCCGACGGTCCGGGGCGGCACGACCGCGGCGCGCCGGTAGCGGTCCGCGGGAGCACCCGGGCGGCGTGCGGACGACCGTCGTCCACAGGCGGCAGGCGGGCCCCGGCGGGAGACCCGCCCGTCGTCCTAGCGTGCGGCGCGGTCCGGGCGGTGGCCCGGGACGTCGCCCGCCGGGGCGGGACGGAGGGGGAGCCGTGGGGGCGGGTGCCGGACGGGTCGTCGTGGACGGGGAGCGGCTCCTGGCCGTCCGGGCCGCTCTCGTGACGACGGCGGAGGACCTCGCCGCGGTCGCCGCCCGGGGGACGGCGCTGGCGCCGTCCGTGCTCGGCGGCCGTCGCCTCGTCCGGGAGGTCGAGCGGGCGCAGGCGGACTGGGCGACCCACGTCGGGGCCCTCCGGCGGCTGGCCGACGTCGCCGCGGCGGACCTCGGGGCGGCGGCCGCGGCCTACGACGGCTGCGAGGCCGCCGTGGCGGCGTCGTTCGTCCCGGCGGTCCTCGGGCCCCCGGCGCCGCCGGTCCCGCTCGGACCGACACCGCCAGGGCTCCCCGGCCCCGTCGCCGGGCCGGACCCGGACGGTGCCGCGACCCCGGCCGTGCTCGGCCCGCCCGCCCCGGCCGACGGCGGGGCGCCGTGACCGCGCGGCACCTGCCGGCGCTGGGCTTCGACCCCTGCCCCGGCGACGTCGCCGGCTGCCGGTCCCTCGCGGCGGCGCTGCGAGGGCTGGCGGCCCGGCTGGACGCGGCGGGGCACGCGGCGAGGGAGGAGGCGGGCGCGTGGGAGGGACCGGCCTCCCGCGCCCACCGCGAGCGCGTGGCCGCGCTGCCGAGCGCGCTGCGGCTCGTCGCCGTGGGCGTGGTCGGGGCGGCCGACGTCGTCGACGCCTGGGGCGCCGCGCTCGCGCGGCTGCAGCGGGAGGCCGACCTGCTGGAGGTCCGGATGGCCGCGGCCACGCAGGAGGTGGGGCGGGTGTCCGGTGCCGTGGCCGTCGCGCAGCGGCTCGTGGGCGGCGGCCGGGGGCCGGCCGTGGACCCGTTGGCCCGCGCGCGCGAGGTGGCCGGCGCGACGGCGCGGCTCGACGCGGCGGCGGCCGTCGCCGCGGGCGTGGCGGCGGAGGCCCGGCAGCTGCACGAGCGCTACGCCGAGGAGGAGGGGCGGGCGGCGCAGCGCCTCGCCGCGGCGACGGCCGAGGGGCTCCGGGCGCCGTGGGCGGGGCAGGGCGGCGGTCCCGTCGGGGCGGAGGACGGCTCGGACGTCGTGGCCGCGGACGGCGGCACCGTCCGGCCGGGCCGGACGCCCGTCGCGCGCCTGCGGCGCGAGGTGTGGGAGGACGGGGTGGGCGAGCACGTCCACGTCCACGCGGCCGGCTACGCCGCCGTCTCGCGCGGGTCGGCGGCCGTCTCCACCGTGCTCGCGCCCGTGCCGCTCGCGCCGGCGCAGGTGGGCTCGCGGGCGGCGGCGGTGGTCGGCGGGGCGTCCGACGCGGCGCTCGGCCACTTCGTCCAGCACGACACCGGGGCCGCCCTCGGCGGCGTCGCGGCCGTCGGGCTGGCGGGGACGGGGGGCGCCGTGGCCCGGGCCGCGGCCGCGTCCCCCGGGAGGGCCGTCACCGCGTCGTCGGAGGTCGGGCTGGAGACGGGGACCGCGGTCGTCGGCGTCGTCACGGCCGTGCCGCGGTCCGCCGTCCCGCCGTGGGAGCGGCCGGACCACCTCGGGGCGGCCCGGCGCACCTCCGCCGAGCAGGCACGCCGCGACGACGGCGCGCGGGCCGCCGCCGGGGCCGCGCGCCGGGCACGGGAGGTCGAGCGCTGCGTGCGACGCGGCGAGGGGTGACGCCGGGCGCGGGTCAGGCGGCCGGCAGGCGCAGGCGGGCCCAGGCGGCCGCGTGGTCGGTGCCCGCGACGGGCGCGGTGCCGGCCGCGACGACGTGGACGCCGTGGACGAGCACGTGGTCGATGGCCAGGAGGCCGTGGAGACCGGGAAGGCCCGGCCACCGGCCCGGCGAGGGCCACGTGGGCCGCCGCCCGCCGCCGACCTCGTGCGCGGCGAGGCGCAGCGGCCCGCCGGGCGCCAGGAGGCGGCGCAGGCACGCGTGGTCGGCGGTGGCGTTGAGGTCGCCCAGCACGACGAGGGGCCCCGGACGCGCGGCGACGTGCTCGCGCGCCCACCGGTCGAGGGCGCCGAGCTGGCGGCGCCACGCGCCGACGTCGTCGGTCGCGGGGTAGTAGGGGTGGACGGCGCGGACGACGAGCGGCGCGCGGCCCGGGACGGCCACCTCGACGAGCGGGTTGTCGCTGCTGGGGTCCTGGCCCGGGCCGGGCGCGGCGGTGCCCTCGAGCGGGAGCCGTCCGAGGGGGCCGAGGACGGCGGGGACCGCGAGAGGCCAGCGGGAGAGGACGACCGTGCCGACGCCGCCGTCGGCCGCCCGCCCGACCCGGTGCGGGAGCTCGTCGGCCAGCCCGGCGCCCTCCAAACGGGACAGCCCGGCGGGCGACACCTCGACGAGCGCGACGACGTCGGGGCGGACCCGGCGCAGCAGCGACGCCGTGGCGGCGGCGTCCGCCCGGCCGTACCAGGTGTTGACGGCGAGGACGACGACCTCGTCGCCCTCCGCCGTCGCCCGGCGCTCGTCGGGCGCGACCGCCCACCAGGCCGGCAGCGCGAGGACGACGTGGACGGCCAGCAGCGCCCCGGCGAGGACGGCGAGGAGCCCGGCGCCCGTGACGAGGCCGACGGCCAGCGCCCCGGCCGCGGCCGGGCCGACGAGCGGGACGAGCGCCTGGGCGCGGACGACGAGCGGCGCCCCGCGGCGGTCGTGGTCGACGTCCCACCACCGGGTGGTGGTGAGCAGGGCGCCGAGGACGACGAGGACGACCAGGACGACGAGGGCCGCGGTCACGGTCAGCGGCCCTCGCCGTCGCCGACCGGGGCGCTCGCGGGGTCGTCCGGGCAGGCACGACCCAGGGCGACGCCGAGGCCGGTCCCCGTGCTGTAGGGGTCGAGGAAGAGGAAGGACTCCCCGGGACCGGTGCCGGCGTCGTCGCTCCTGCGGGCCACGAGGACGGGCGCGAGGGCGTCCGCGCCGAGGGCCAGCGCGGCGTCGCAGTCGGGCGGGTCGACCGTCAGCGGCACCGGCGTCTGCCCCGGCCCGACGACGGCACCGCCGCCGCCCGCCTCCAGGGCCACCCCGAGCGGCCCCGGGTCGTCGACGACGACCGTGTAGGCGACGTCGGTGGCGTTGTCGACGACGACGGTCAGCACGCCGCCGTCCCCGACCTCGGTCCCCACCACGGACGGGGTCGTCGTCGGCGGGAGGTCGACGCACGCCTGCGAGAGGGGGTCGCCCCCCACGCCGCCGAAGCCGATGCCGGTGTCCACGCTCGGCAGGTCGACGACGGGTGTCCCGCCCCCCGCCGTGCGCACGCGGACCCAGGGCTCCCAGGCCGGGAGGTCGTCGCAGGACGCCGTCACGGACAGGTTGAGGTAGGCGCTCCCGGCCGCGGGCACGACGGCGCCGCCGTCCGGCACCGCCCGGCCCGGCCGGAGCTGGCTGACCTCCCCCTCGACCCTCTCGTCGCGGCCGACGCCGCCGCCGACGACCTCCACGTCCTCGTCGCCGGTGTTGACGAGCACGAGGTTCACCTGGATGAGGTCCTCGGCGCCGCCCGGCACCAGGCCGCTGGCCCAGGACTCGCCGGCGGCGAGGGCCACGCGGTCGGCGTCCCGCGCGCGGACCGCCAGACCCGTGCCCGCCGCCCCGAGGAGGGCGCCGACGACGAGGAGCCCGACCGCACGACGGCCGCCCGGGCGCAGGAGCGCCCGCGCGCCCCGCGGCCCGTCGTCGGCGGGCGGGGTGCGGCCGGGGTCCGCGAGGGGACCGTCGAGGTCGTCGGTCACGCCGTCCCCGACCTCCGTCGGGCCGGGGGGGACCGGCGGCGCCGCGGGAGGGGGCGTCGAGGGGGCGGAGGGGGCCTCGGGGGGCGAGGACGGCGTCCCGGGGAGGGGCGCCCGCCACGGCGAGCGCTCCTCGTCGCCGATGCTGTCGCGGCTCACGCCGCCCCCCGCCCGCGGCGCGGGAGCGGCGCGAAGCGCAGGACCGGCCACTGCCGCCCCCGGGCCGCCCGCAGCAGCGCCCGGTCCGGGTTGACGGCGTGCGGCCGCCCCACGAGCTCGAGCAGGGGGAGGTCCGTCACCGAGTCCGAGTAGGCGGTGCTGCGGGCGAGGTCGTAGCCGTGCTCGTCGGCGAGGTCCCGGGCCATCACCGCCTTGTGCGGCCCGTAGGCGTAGACGTCCAGGTCGCCCGTCCAGCGGCCGTCCACCGCGGTGAGGCGGGAGGCCAGCACGTGCTGGGCGCCGACGAGGCGGGCGATCGGCTCCGCGACCTCGACGGCCGCGGTCGTCACGAGCGCCACGGCGTCGCCGCGGCGGCGGTGCTCCGTGACGAGCGCCCGGGCCTCGGCGAAGACGAGCGGGGCGAGGTGGCTGTGCAGCGCCGCCTCGACGACCTCGACGACGGTGCGGCGGTCCCACCCGGCCACCTGCGCCGCGACGAGGCGACGGCCCCGCTCCATCCGGGCGTGGTCGGCGCCGCCACGGGTGAAGACCAGCTGCTCCCGCAGCGCCCTCATGAGGCCGGCGAGGGGCAGGAGGCCCGCGGCGTGGAGGGGCCCCGCGAGCGCCAGCACGCTCGAGCGGGCGAGGAGGGTCCGGTCGACGTCGAAGAGGGCCACGGCCTGCGGCTCCGGCGTCGTCGGCACGGGGGCAGCGTAGGCAGGTGCCCCGAGGCGCGAGGGCCGGACGGGTGCGCCCGGGAGGGTGGGTCCTCGGTGGGGTGAGCGGGCGGCGCGCACAGGCGCCACCGCGGCGGGCCCGTCCACCGGCGCGCCGCGCGGTCGGACGCCGACCGTCCGCGACGGCTCTGCTGGCCCCGGCGGTCCGTGCGGCCCGCCGGGCCCGCCCGCGGGCGGGGACGGGAGGTGGGGCGTGGCGACGGTCGGCGAGGGTGCCCGGGGGCGCCCGGGCGCGGAGCTCGTGACGGGGTCGGCGTGGCTGGCCGAGCAGGTCCGGCGGTGCGCCGCGCTGGCCGGCGCCGCGTGCGAGGTGGTCGGGCCGGGGGCGGTCGGTCACGGCGGGGACCGCCCGACGGGCGTCGGTGCGCCGGCGGTCACGGGACCGGGCGGGGGGGTCCGGCTCGAGCTCCTCGGCGACGACGTCCTGGCCCGGACGGCCGCCCCGCCGGTGGCCGGGGCGCGGCGCCTCGTCGTCGCCGCCGCCCCGGCCGACGAGGGCGTCTGGCGCCGGGCGCTCGAGGCGGGGGCCGTCGCCGTGCTGGTCCTGCCCGGCGACGAGGGGCGGCTCGTCGACGAGCTGCTGCTCGCCGCGGACGGGCGGCCGGCCGACGCGGCCGTGGTCGCCGTCGTCGGCGGGTGCGGCGGTGCGGGGGCCTCGACGACGGCGGTCGCGCTCGCCCTGGCCGCGGCGGGCGTCGACCGCGGTCGACGCCCCGCCGCGGTCCTGCTCGCGGACCTCGACCCGCTCGGACCGGGGGCGGACGTGCTGCTCGGCGTGGAGGAGGAGCCCGGCCTGCGCTGGCCGGACCTCGCCGGCGTCCGCGGGACCCTCCGGCCGGACCTCCTCGACGGCGTGCTGCCGCACGCCGCCGGTGTCGACGTGCTCGCCCCCGGCCGGCCGGGGGCGGGCCCGTCCGTCCCCCCGGAGGCGGCGCGGGCGGTGGTGGCGGCGGCGCGGCGCAGCCACGACGTCGTCGTGCTCGACCTCCCCCGCGACCCCTCGGTGGTGCGCGCCGCGGTGGCCGGCGCGGGCGGCGGGCCCCCGCTCCTCGTCGTGCTGCCGGCGGACGTCGGCGCCGGGGTCGCCGCGGCCCGCCTGCTGGCCGCTCTCGGGCCCGGCCTCCCGCCCGTGCACCTGCTCGTGCGGGACGGGGCGCCCGCGACGGCGACGCCCGCCCAGCTGGGCCGGGCGCTCGGCTCCCTCTCGGTCCGCGCCCTGCCGGCCGACGGACCGCTCGCCGCCCGGCTGGCCCGGGGCGCGGCGCCCCCGCACCGGCGGCCGGTACCGCTCCTGCGGGCGGCCGAGGAGGTGCTCGAGGACGTCGCGGGTCTCGTCGGGCCCCCGGGCCGTCGCCGGTCCGGGCCGCCGCCGGCCCGACGGGCGCGGACGGGACGCGGACCGGCCCCGGCCCCGACCCCGGCCGCGACCCCGGCGTCGGGGGCCCCGGCGCCGCCCGGCCCGGGGTGGCGGCCCGGCGTCCCGGGCCGCCTGCCGGCCCGCGCCGTCGTGGGGACCCGGTGACCGCGGCGACGGCCCACCCGGCCGCGGTGGACCCCGGCCTGCTGGCGCGGGTGCGGGCCGCCCTCGTCGCGGAGGACGGGGGCGCCACGCCGCTGCAGGTGGCCCGGGCGCTGACGGCCGACCCACGCCCGCTCGGCACCGACGGCCTGCTCGCCGCGGGCCCGCGGCTGGGCGCCGAGCTGGTCGGGGCCGGGCCCCTGCAGGTCCTGCTCGACGCGCCGGGGACCACGGACGTCCTCGTCAACGGCCCCCGGGAGGTGTGGGTGGACGGGGACGGCGGCCCGGGCGGCGACGGGCTGCGCCGGGCGCGGGTGGACCTCGGCGACGAGGCGGCCGTGCGCGCCCTCGCCGTCCGGCTCGCCGCGGGCGCCGGACGGCGTCTCGACGACGCGAGCCCGTGCGTCGACGCGCGCCTGCCCGACGGCGTCCGCCTCCACGCGGTGCTGCCCCCGGTCTCGCCCGGCGGCACGGTCATCTCGCTGCGCGTGCCCCGCCGCCGCGCGCTCGACCTGGGGCGGCTCGTCGCCGGCGGCGCGGTGCCCGCGGCGTGGGCGCCGGTGCTCCGCGCGCTCGTGCGCCGTCGGCTCGCCTTCCTCGTGTCCGGCGGGACGGGGGCGGGCAAGACGACCGTACTGTCGGTCCTCCTCGGGCTGGCGGACCCCGCGGAGCGCGTCGTGCTCGTCGAGGACGCCGGCGAGCTGCTGCCCGCGCTGCCGCACGTCGTCCGGCTGGAGGCCCGGCACGGCAACGTCGAGGGCGCCGGTGCGGTCGGCCTCGCGGACCTCGTGCGCCAGGCCCTGCGGATGCGGCCCGACCGGCTCGTCGTCGGGGAGTGCCGCGGCGCCGAGGTGCGGGACCTGCTGGCCGCGCTCAACACCGGGCACGAGGGCGGCTGCGGCACGGTCCACGCCAACGCGGCCGCCGACGTGCCGGCCCGCCTCGAGGCCCTGGCGGCCCTCGGCGGCCTCGACGGGCGCGCGCTCGCCGCCCAGGCGGCCAGCGCCCTCGACGTCGTCCTGCACGTGCGGCGCGGCCCGGCGGGACGGCGGCTCGAGGAGGTGGCGGTCGTCGGCCGCCGCGGCGACGAGCTCGTCGTCGAGCCGGCTCTCGACCGTGCGGGGGCGGGACCCGCGTGGCCCGTCCTGGCGCGGCGGCTCGGGCTCGACCCGGCCGAGGAGCGGGCCGCGGCGGGCGGCGACGGCGGCCGGGGCCCCGGGGGGACGCCGTCGTGAGCGCCGTGGTCGTGGCCGCGCTCGTCGGCGCGGCCGTGCTGCTCGCCGGCCCGGGCCGGGGCCGGGCGGTCGCGCGGCTCGAGCGGCTGGTGGGCCCGGCGGCCGGGCCCGGACGCCCTCCCGCGGCCGGCGGCGTCGCCGTGCGCCGGCTCGTCGCCGCCGTGCCCCGACGGCGCGAGGCCGTGCGCGTCGGGGCCGCGGCGGGGGCGGACCTCGCCCAGCTCGCGGTCCTCCTCCGGGCGGGCCCCGCGGCGCCGACGGCGTGGCGGCACCTCGTCGAGGCCTGCGGTCCCGGCCCGGCGGGTGCGTGGGCCGCGGCCGCCGCGGCGGCCGCGCGGGGCGAGCCCTGCGCCCCCGCGCTCCGGGCCCGCCTGCCGGGGCTCGACGACGCCACGGGCCGGCGGGCGGTCGCGGCGGCCGCGGCGTCCGTCGAGGTCTGCGAGCGCACCGGGGCGCCCCCGGCCCTCGTGCTGCGACGCCTGGCGGCGGCGCTGCGCGAGGACGCCGACGCCGACGACGCGCGGACGGCCGCCCTCGCCGCGCCCCGGGCGACGGCCCGCGTCCTCCTGGCGCTCCCGCTCCTCGGGCTCGTCCTCGGCACGCTGGCGGGGGCGGCGCCCCTCGCCGTCCTGGTGGGCACGCCGCTCGGCCGCGCGTGCGCCGTCGGGGGCCTGATGCTCGCCGGGGCGGGCCTGGTGTGGGTGCGCCGTCTCGTCGCGGCGGCCCGCCGGCCGCCGTCGCCGTGAGCGCCGTCGTCGCCCTGCTCGTCCTCGCGGCGGGGGTCGTCGTGCTCGCGCCGGCGGAGGACCCGCGGCTGCCCCGGCTCGTCGCCCCCGGGACGTCGGAGCGACCTGCCGCGGCCAGCCGGTGGAGGTGGCGCGGCCGTCGGGGCGAGGAGGGCGACGGCCTCGACGTGCCGCTGCTGCTCGACCTCGTCGCCGCGGCGCTCGACGCGGGCACACCGCCCGGCCCGGCGCTCGGGGCGGCCGTGCGGGCGACCGCGGCGACCCGGGACGGCGCGCCGACGGCGGACGAGGAGGAGCTGCGCCGGCGCTGCGGGCTGCTGCGGCTCGGCGCGCCGTGGGACGAGGCGTGGGCGGGCGCCCCCGCCACCCTCCGCCCGCTCGTGGGCCCCCTCGGCCTGGCCGCCCGGGCGGGGGCGCCGGGGGCCGCGCTGCTGCGCGACGCCGCCACCGAGCTGCGCCGCCGTCGGGCCCGCGAGGCCCAGCGCCGCGCGGCGGCGTTGGGCGTGCGGCTCGTCCTGCCCCTCGGCGTCTGCGCCCTGCCGGCCTTCGCGCTCGTCGGCGTCGTGCCGGTCGTGCTCGCCCTGGCCGGACGGGTGCTGGCCCCGTGAGCGGCGTCGCCCGGTCGTCCACACCGGGCCCCCAGCGGCCCCGACCCACAGGTCGGCCGCGGGCCGGGACGGGTGCCGCGTCGCCCGTCGACCATCGGGGAGGCGGTCGCACCGGGCGGCCGCAGGAGGAGGCCCCCATGAGCACCGCACCCCCGTCCCCGTCGTCGACCACCACGACGGCGGGACCCACCGCGGGTCCCGCCGCGCCGGTCGGGCGGGCGCCCGTCCCCGCGCGGCGGGCCGCGGTCACCGCCACGGCCGACGCCGGCATGGCGACGGCCGAGTACGCGATCGCCACGCTCGCCGCCTGCGGGTTCGCCGGGCTGCTGCTCGCCATCCTCGCGGGCGACCAGGTCCGCGGGCTGCTCCTCGGCATCGTCCAGCGGGCCCTGGGCTCGGTGTGACCCGCCCGCCCGACCGGGCCGCGCCCGGGGAGGACGCGGCGCGTGAGGCCGTCGGGCGTGGCCCGGTCGGGCGGCGTGGCCTGGTCGCGCGGGGCGGCCTGGTCGGGCGGGGTGGCCCCGCCCGACGGGACGCCGGCGGCGTCACCGCCGAGCTCGCGCTCGGTCTGGTCGCGGTGGTCGTCGCCCTGTCCGCCGTCCTGTCGGTCGGGCGGGCGGTGGAGGCGCAGGTCCGGGTGGTGGACGCGGCCACCGCCGGAGCCCGGGCCGCGGCCCGGGGGGCGTCGCCGGCCGACGTGGCGGCGGCGGCCGGCGCCGTCGCCGGGCCGGGCGCCGGCACCTCCTCCGCGGTCGGCGGCGGCCGGGCCGTCGTCGTCGTGCGGGCCCGGGTCGAGCTCCTGCTCCCCGGCACGCCCTCGCTGCCGGTCGTCGGCCGCTCGACGGCGGCGGTCGAGGTGGGCGCCGGCGAGGGGGCGGTCGGCGGGGTCGCCGGAGCGGCCGGTGACGGACCGCCGTCGGGTGCCCCGTGACGGCCGCAGCACCCTGCGCGACGAGGAGTCGGACGGCTCTCCGGCCGGTGCGGCGTCGTCCCGTCGTCCCGCGGCGGCCCGCGGGCGACGACGGCGCGGGCACCGTCCTCGTCCTCGCGGTGGTCCTCGCGGCCCTGCTCCTGGCGACGGCGGTCGCGGTGCTCGGCACGGCCGTCGTCGCCCGGCACCGGGCGGCGGGCGTCGCGGACCTCGCCGCGCTCGCGGCCGCCGACGTGCTCCTCGGCCGGACAGCCGGCGACCCCTGCGCCGCCGCGGCGTCCGTCGCGGCGGCGGGCGGCGCCGCGCTGGCCCGGTGCACCCCGGCCGGCCAGGAGGTCGTCGTCGAGGTGCGGGTCGACGTCCGGGGCGTCCTCGCCGGCCTCGGCCCCGCCCGGGGGTCCGCGCGGACGGGGCCGGCCCCGGTGACGGCGCCGTGACGGCCCACGCCCGGTCCGCCGGGCCGGGGCGCGGCACGAGCGCGCCGGTGTGCCGGTGCGGACCGGCCGGGCGGGCGGGAGGGACGAGGGCGCCCTGATCCGGCGCGGTGGCCGGCGGACGGCGGAAGGCCACCCATGTGCCGGTGGGCCCGCCAGGTCTCGGCGGAAGGGCGCCGATGTGCCGGCAGGGCAGCCGGGTCTCGGCGGATGGGCGCCGTTGTACCGGTGGGGCCGCCAGGTCTCGGCGGGAGGGCGCCGTTGTGCCGGTGGGGCCGCCGGGTCTCGGCGGAAGGGCGCCGATGTGCCGGTGGGGTGGCCGGCGGACGGCAGAAGGGCGCCGATGTGCCGGTGGGGTGGCCGGGTCTCGGCGGAAGGGCGCCGATGTGCCGGCGGGGTGGCCGGCGGACGCGGAAAGTCACCGATGTGCCGACGGGGTGGCCGGCGGACGGCAGAAGGGCGCCGACGTGCTGGAGGAGGAGCCGGCGAGCAGCGGCGGGGGGCACGGTGCGGGCGACGGGCGACGGGCGACGTCGGGCGTCGTCGGGCGGCGAGGGCGGGTCAGCCGGCGGTCGGACGCACGTCCGCGTCGGCCGCGGCGAGCACGGCCCGCAGGACGCGCACCGCGGCGTCCTTGTCGAGGGGGTCGTTGCCGTTGCCGCACTTGGGGGACTGGACGCAGGCGGGGCAGCCGGCACGGCAGGGGCAGGCGGCGACGGCGTCGGCCGTCGCGGTGAGCCAGGTGCGGGCGGCCGCGAAGCCGCGGGCGGCGAAGCCGGCGCCGCCCGGGGCGGCGTCGTGGACGACGACGGTCGGCAGCCCGGTGCCCGCGTGCAGCGCCGTCGAGACGCCGCCCACGTCCCAGCGGTCGTTGGTCGCCACGAGCGGCAGCAGGCCGATGGCGGCGTGCTCGGCGGCGTGGAGGGCGCCCGGCCAGGCGGCGGGGTGCACGCCGGCGGCCTCGAGCAGGTCGGGCGTCGCCGTCCACCACACGGCCCGGGTGCGCAGCACCCGGGCGGGCAGGTCGAGGGGCTCCGAGCCGAGGACCTTGCCGTCGACGGCGCGGCGGCGCTGGAAGGACACGACCTGGCTCGTCACCTCGACCGTCCCCGTGGCGACGACGACGTCCTCGCCCCACGTCCGCCGGTCGGTCTCCTCGAGGAGGCGGACGTCGCTGACGTCGCGCGCCCACGTCGAGATCTCCGGCCCGGTCGGGCTGACGACGGCCGTCGCGCTCGCGAGGTCGAGCTCCTCGACGACGAAGTGCCGGCCCTGGTGCACGTGGACGGCCCCCGGGTGCACGGTCGCGTGCGCCGTCCCCGCGCCCACGCTGCCCACGACGCGACCGGTGGCGGCCTCGACGACGACGACGGGGTCGCCCCCGGAGCCGCGCAGGTCGATGCCGTCCGCGGGCCGCCCCTCGCCGACCCAGAACCAGCCGGCCGCCCGCCGGCGGAGGAGGTCCCGCCGCACGAGGGCGTCGAGCAGCCGCCGCACGAGCGCGGGGTCGCCGAAGCGGGGGAGGTCCTCGGGCGTGAGCGGGGCCTCCGCGGCGGCGGCCGCGAGGTGCGGCGCCAGGACGTGGGGGTTGGCCGGGTCGAGCACCGCCTCCTCGACCGGGGCGCCGACGACGGCCTCCGGGTGCGTGACGAGGTAGGTGTCGAGGGGGTCGGCCCGCGCCACGAGCACGGCGACGGCGTCCTGCCCGGCCCGGCCGGCGCGGCCGGCCTGCTGCCACAGGGAGGCGCGGGTGCCCGGCCACCCCGCGACGAGGACGGCGTCGAGCCCCGCGACGTCGACGCCGAGCTCGAGGGCCGACGTCGTCGCGAGGCCGACGAGCCGCCCCGAGCGCAGGTCCGCCTCGAGGGCCCGGCGCTCCTCCGGCAGGTAGCCGCTGCGGTACGCGGCCACCGCGCGGGTCCCGCCCCGACGGCGCGCGCCGACCGCGACGTCCTCGGCCGCGGCGCGGGAGCGCGTGAAGGCCAGGGTGCGGACGCCCGCGGCCGCGAGGTCGCCGAGGAGCTCGGCCGCCTCCGCCGTGGCCGACCGGCGCGCGACCTCCTCGACCGCCCCGGGCGCCCCGGGCGCCCCGGACGGGGACGCCCCGTCGCGACCGGCGTCCGCCCCCTGGCCGGGCGCGGCGTCCCACCCGTCGTCGGCGGGCCGCGGCAGCGGCGCCGGCTGCCACAGCAGCAGCGACAGGGCGCCCCGCGCGGAGGTGTCCTCCTCGACGACCTCGACCGGGCGGCCCACGAGCCGCTCGGCCGTGCGGCCCGGCGCGGCGGTCGTGGCGCTGGCCAGCGCCACCGCGGGCGTCGAGCCGTGGAGCGCGGCCACGCGCAGCAGCCGCCGCAGGACCGCGGCGACGTGCGAGCCGAGCAGCCCGCGGTAGACGTGCGCCTCGTCGACGACGACGTACCGCAGCCGCCGCAGGAGCAGGCGCCAGCGCGCGTGGTCGGGCAGCAGCGAGCGGCTGAGCATGTCGGGGTTGGTGAGCACCACGTCGGCGTGCCGGCGCACCCACGCGCGCTCCTCGGCGGGCGTGTCGCCGTCGCACACGGCGGCCGTGACGCCGGGGACGGCGAGGGCCTCGAGCGCGGCGAGCTGGTCGGCGGCGAGGGCCTTCGTGGGGGACAGGTAGAGGGTGGCGCCGCCGAGCCAGGCGGTGGCGGCGCTCCCGTGCCCACGGGCCGCCGTCAGGGCGGGCAGCCAGTAGCCGAGCGACTTGCCCGACGCCGTCCCCGTCGCCAGGACGACCGACCGGCCGGCGTGCAGCAGGTCCGCCGCCCGTGCCTGGTGCTCCCACGGCGCCGCGACCCCGCGCCCGCGCCACGCGGCGACGACCTCCGGGTCGGCCCACGCCGGCCAGGTCGTGCGCCGTCCCTCCTGCGCGGGACGCCGGTGCACGTGCCGGACCCGTGCGGCACGGCCGCCCGGCCCGTCGGGGCCCACGGCGCCGGGACCCGGGGGACGCCCGGGACCGCCCGCGGGGCCGCGGCCCGCCGCGGCGGCGGGGTCGGAGAGCAGCACCTCGAGCGCCCGCGGCACCGCGGCCCCGGCGTCCCCGGCGCGCGCGGACGACGACGGCGTCCCGTCCCTCGTCGCGCCCACCCCGGACCTCCCGCCGTCCTGCGTCCCGGACCCCGTCCCGGGCCCACGCCGGGAGGGTGCACGACGCCACCGACAGCGGCCGAGGCCGGGCGTGGCGGGGCGTCGGATGATCTAATGCGCTGCACCGGTCTCCACCGGTGCGCCCCCGCACGGGCGGCAGCAGTCACCAGACGTCTGGAGTGCACACGTGGACCTGTCCGTCACCAGTCACGAGCAGGGCGGGCGCACGGTCGTGGCCGTCGGCGGCGAGATCGACGTCTACACGGCGCCGCAGCTGCGCGAGCGGCTCAACGACCTCGTCGCGGACGGCCAGTACCACCTGGTCGTCGACATGCAGGGCGTGGAGTTCCTCGACTCCACCGGCCTCGGCGTCCTCGTCGGCGGCCTCAAGCGCGTCCGCGCGCACGACGGCTCGCTGCGCCTGGTCTGCGTCCAGGAGAAGATCCTCAAGGTCTTCCGCATCACGGGCCTCACCAAGGTCTTCCCCATCCACGACTCCGTCGAGGAGGCCGTCGCCGCCTCCACCGGCACGGAGGACTGACCGCTCTCCCGGGAGCCGGCATTACGGCCGTGGAGGGCGACGGAGCTCTCCCGGCGCGCGCCGGCTCCCTGCGGCCGGCGCTGGCGGCCCTCGCCGCCCTCGTCGGCGCCCTGCTGTGCTGGGCCGTCTTCGTGCGCAGCGCGCAGGGCCAGGTGGTCGACGAGGTGGCCTTCGCCGGCTCCGGCCAGACCCGCGGCCTCCTCGAGGCCCAGGCGCGCGGCGTCCTGTCGGTCGTCTCGGAGGGGTCGCTCGTCGTCGGGATGCTCGTCGCCGTCGCCGTGGCGGTCGCTCGCCGCGCCTGGGGCGCGGCCGCGGCCGCCGTCGTCGTCGTGGCCGGCAGCAACGTGGCCACCCAGGTGCTCAAGGCGCTCCTGCCCCGCCCGGCCCTCGGCCTGGGGGCGGAGAACTCCCTGCCGAGCGGCCACACGACCGTCGCGGCCTCCCTCGCCGTCGCGCTCGTCCTCGTGGCGCCCCCGCGCCTGCGCGGGGCCGCCGCGGTCGCCGGAGCCGTCGTCGCGGCGAGCATGGGCGTCTCGACGCTCGTGGCCGGGTGGCACCGGCCGAGCGACGTCGTCGCCGCCCTCCTCGTCGTCGCCGCCTGGACGTGCGGCGTCGTCGCGGTGCTCCGCCGGCTGCCCGCCCGCACGACGCCGGCGCCCTCCCGCGCGCCCCGCCCCGCCGCGACCCGCGTCCTCGTCGTCGTCGGTGCGCTGGGGCTGCTGGCGGGCACGGCGGCCCTCGTCGTCGTCGCCGCGTCGCTCCGCGCGGGGCCCACGGTGGTCGTGTGGAGCGCCCCAGAGCAGGCGGGCGGGCTCCTGCAGGTCCTCTCCTACGCCGGCGGTGCGTCGGCCGTCGTCGGCGGCGCGGCCCTCCTGACCGCCGCGACCACCGTGCTGCTGCGGGCGTCCCGGTGAGCGCCGGGCCGTCCGCGGACGACGTGCCCGCGCCCGACCCCCGCCTCGTCGCGGACCTGCGCGCCGACCTGGCCGCGGTCGGCGGCGACGGCTACCGCGTCGACGCCGTCACCGCCCTCCTCGGCCTCGTCGCCGACGCGGCGCTCCACCGGGAGCAGCCGCTGGCGGCCCGGCGCGTCGTCACCGCGGCGGTCGGGGCCGGGGACCCGCTGGCCGCCCTCGTCGGGGCCTTCGTCCTCGGGCTCGAGGTGCCCTCCGACGTCCTGGCGACGGCGCTGCCGCGGTGCGGCCTCGACGGCGCCGGCCGCCTGGGCCTCCTCGAGGCGGTGCCCGGCGGCCGGGCCCGCGCCCGGCTGGAGCTGCGCCCCTACGCCGCGGTGGACGCGGCGGGCGGTGCGGACTGGTGGGTCGCCTCCGACCTCGGCGAGACGGCGACCGGCGGGCCCCTGCGCACCGACCACGTCCTCGGCGTCGGCGGCGCCTCGACGACGCTGGCCCGCGCGGTCGTCCGCGAGCCCGTCGACCGCGCCCTCGACCTCGGCACCGGTTGCGGCGTCCAGGCGCTGCACCTGCGGCGCCACGCCCGCTCCGTCGTCGCCACGGACGTCTCCGCGCGGGCGCTGCGCGTGGCCGCGCTGACCCTGGCCCTCGACGGCGGCGCGGGCGGCGACCGCCCGGGGGAGGACGGGGCGGCCCCCGGCCGCGGCACGGTGGACCTGCGTCGCGGCAGCCTCCTCGCGCCGGTGGCGGGGGAGGCCTTCGACCTCGTCGTCTCCAACCCGCCCTTCGTCATCACGCCGCGCACCGACGGCGTCCCGGCCTACGAGTACCGCGACGGCGGGATGGTCGGCGACGCTCTCGTGCAGCACCTCGTCGAGGACGTCGGCGGCGTCCTCGCCCCCGGCGGGACGGCGCAGATGCTCGGCAACTGGGAGCACCGCGACGGCGAGCCGTGGACCGACCGCGTCGGCGCCTGGCTCGACGCCTCGGGCCTCGACGGCTGGGTCGTCCAGCGCGACCTCCTCGACCCCGCGGCGTACGCCGAGACCTGGGTGCGCGACGGCGGGCAGCGCGAGGGCGCCGCCTTCGACGCCCTCGTCGGGGCCTGGCTCGACGACCTCGCCGGCCGCCGGGTCGACGCCGTCGGCCTCGGCCTCGTCGTCCTGCGCCGGCCCGTCGACCCCTCGAGGCCGCGCCTGCGCCGCCTCGAGGAGGTGCCCGGCACGGGCTCGGGGGCCCTCGGTGCCCACGTCGCGGACGTGCTCGCCGCCGAGGAGCAGCTCGCCGGCCTCGACGACGCCGCGCTGGCCCGGCGCCACCTGGTCGTCGCCCCCGACGTCACCGAGGAGCGCCACGCCCGGCCGGGCGCCGCGGACCCCGAGGTCGTCCTCCTGCGGCAGGGCGGCGGCTTCGGCCGGGCCGTCCGCGTGGGCACGGCCGTGGCCGGCGTCGTCGGCGCCTGCGACGGCGACCTCCCCCTCGGGGTGCTCGTCGGCGCCGTCGCCCAGCTCCTCGGCCGCCCCGCCGAGGAGGTCGCGGCCGAGGTCCTGCCCGCGGCGCGGGGCCTCGTCGCCGACGGGCTCCTGCGGCTCGCCTGACGCCCCGCGCGGCCCCGGCGCGCCCGCCGGCCGCCGCGGGGACCGGTGGAAGCGGTGAGCGACCACCCGTCCGGGGCGCGTACGGTCTGCGACGGGCCGCCACCCCCCGCGTCGAGGGCGGCCCAGGCGCGAGGAGGTAGGGCACCGTGGCAGCGACAACCCGCACGTCCGGCGGGACCCGGCGGCTCGTCATCGTCGAGTCGCCGACGAAGGCGCGGAAGATCGCCGGGTACCTCGGCGACGGGTACGACGTCGAGGCGAGCGTCGGCCACATCCGCGACCTCCCGCAGCCGAGCGAGCTGCCCGCGGAGCTGAAGAAGGGCCCGCTGGGGCGCTTCGCCGTCGACGTGGACAACGGCTTCGAGCCCTACTACGTCGTCGACGCGGACAAGAAGAAGAAGGTCACCGAGCTCAAGCGCCTCCTCAAGGACGCCGACGAGCTCTTCCTCGCCACGGACGACGACCGCGAGGGCGAGGCCATCGCCTGGCACCTGCTGGAGACCCTCAAGCCGTCGGTGCCGGTGCACCGGATGGTCTTCAAGGAGATCACCCGCGAGGCCATCGCCCGGGCGCTGGAGTCCACCCGCGAGCTCGACACCAACGTCGTCGACGCGCAGGAGACCCGGCGCATCCTCGACCGCCTCTACGGCTACGAGGTGTCGCCCGTCCTGTGGCGCAAGGTCCGCGCCGGCCTCTCCGCCGGCCGCGTCCAGTCCGTCGCCACCCGCCTCGTCGTCGAGCGCGAGCGCGAGCGGATGGCCTTCCGCGCCGCCGAGTACTGGGACCTCACCGCCCAGGCCGTCGCCGCCGACGAGACCGACGGCCAGGCGTTCCGCGCCCGCCTCACCCGGGTCGACGGCCGTCGCGTGGCCAGCGGCCGCGACTTCGACGACACGGGCCGCCTCACGGGCGACGCCGTCGTCCTCGACGGGGCCGTCGCCGGCGCCCTCGCCACCGCGCTGGGGGAGACCGCCGACCTCGGCGCCGTCGTCACCTCCGTGGAGACCAAGCCGTACTCGCGCCGCCCCGCCGCGCCCTTCACGACCTCGACGCTGCAGCAGGAGGCCTCGCGCAAGCTGCGCTCGAACGCGCGGCAGACCATGCGCACGGCGCAGTCGCTGTACGAGAACGGCTACATCACGTACATGCGCACCGACTCGGTGGCGCTGTCCTCCGAGGCCGTGGGCGCCGCCCGCCGCCAGGCCGCCGACCTCTACGGCCCCGAGTTCGTCCCCGACCGCCCGCGGACCTACACGAGCAAGGCCAAGGGCGCGCAGGAGGCGCACGAGGCGATCCGCCCCGCGGGCGACAGCTTCCGCACCCCGGCGCAGGTCTCCGGCGAGCTGCGCGGCGACGACTTCCGCCTCTACGAGCTCATCTGGAAGCGCACCGTCGCCAGCCAGATGGCGGACGCGCGGGGCTCGACGGCGTCGGTGCGCCTCGGCGCCACGACGCCCGCGACCGAGGCGACGACGGCCGCCGGCGTGGCCGGTCAGCCGGTCGAGCTGTCGGCGTCCGGCACCGTCATCACCTTCCGCGGCTTCATGGCCGCGTACGAGGAGAGCCGCGACGAGGAGCGCCACGGCGGCGAGGACGCCGAGCGCCGCCTGCCCGAGCTGGTCCGGGGGCAGCCCGTCGACCTCTCCGACGTCGTCGCCGACGACCACGTGACGTCGCCGCCGCCGCGCTACACCGAGGCGAGCCTCGTCAAGGCGCTGGAGCAGCTGGGGATCGGCCGCCCCTCGACCTACGCGGCGACCATCTCCACCATCGCCGACCGCGGCTACGTCACCCACCGCGGCTCCGCGCTCGTCCCGTCGTGGCTGGCCTTCGCCGTCACGCGGCTGCTCGAGGAGCACTTCGCCCAGCTCGTCGACTACCGCTTCACGGCGTCGATGGAGGAGGAGCTGGACCGGATCGCCGCCGGCGCCGTCGAGCGCCGGGCGTGGCTGTCGCAGTTCTACTTCGGCCCCTCGGGGCCCGCCGGCGGCGCCGCGGCGGCCACGTCCGGGGGGCCCGCCGGCCCGGCCGGGGACGCGGCCCCCGAGGGGCTCAAGCCCCTCGTCGACGACCTCGGCGACATCGACGCCCGCGACATCAACTCCGTGCCGATCGGCGAGGGCATCACCCTCCGCGTCGGGCGCTACGGGCCCTACCTCGAGGTGCCGGGTGAGGACGGCGAGCCGCAGCGCGCGTCCGTGCCCGACGACGTCGCCCCCGACGAGCTGACGCCCGAGAGGGCGCGGGAGCTGCTCGCCACGCAGGGCGAGGGCGACCGCGAGCTGGGGGTCAACCCCGGCACCGGCCGCGCCGTCGTCGCGCGCGCCGGCCGCTTCGGCCCCTACGTCACCGAGGTCGTCGAGGAGGAGCCCGCCGCGGAGGCGGCCCCGGCGAAGGGGCGCAAGAAGGCCCCCGCCAAGGTCAAGCCGCCGACGGCGTCCCTCTTCAAGAGCATGCAGCTCGAGACGATCACCATCGACGACGCGCTCAAGCTGCTCTCGCTGCCGCGCGTCGTCGGGACGGACCCGGCGGACGGCGCCGAGATCACCGCCCAGAACGGCCGCTACGGCCCGTACCTCAAGAAGGGCACCGACTCCCGCTCGCTGGAGTCGGAGGACCAGCTCTTCGACGTCACGCTCGAGCAGGCGCTCGCCCTCTACGCGCAGCCCAAGCGCGGCCGTGGCCGCACCGCCACCCCGCCGCTGCGCGAGCTCGGCGACGACCCCGTCTCGGGGAAGCCGGTCGTGGTCAAGGACGGCCGCTTCGGGCCCTACGTCACGGACGGCGAGACCAACGCCACGCTCCGCAAGGACGACGAGGTGGAGTCGATCACCCCCGAGCGCGCGGCCGAGCTGCTCCAGGAGAAGCGCGACCGCGGCCCGGCCAAGAAGCCGGCGCGCAAGCCCGCGGCGAAGAAGCCCGCCGCCCGCAAGCCGGCCGCGAAGAAGCCGGCCGCGAAGGGCTGACCACCGCCCCGGCGCCCGCCCCGACCTCCGCGGGCGGGCGCCGGTGCGCCGCCGCGGCGCGGCCCCGGCCCGTCCGTAGGCTCGCGCCATGACTCGGTGGGGCGTCCTGGCGACCGGCGGCATCGCCGCGACCGTGGCGGGGGACCTCGCCGCCGTCGAGGGGGCCGAGCTCCTCGCCGTCGCCTCCCGCGGCGCCGAGCGCGCGGCGGCCTTCGCGGCCGAGCACGGCGTCGCCCGCTCCTACGGCAGCTACGCCGACCTCCTCGCGGACCCGGACGTCGACGTCGTCTACGTGGCGACGCCGCACGGCCTGCACCGCGAGGTGGCGGGGGCGGCCCTGCGGGCCGGCAAGCCCGTCCTCGTCGAGAAGTCCTTCACGACGACGACCGCCGGCGCCCGCGAGCTCGTCGACCTCGCCCGCGAGCGCGGCCTCTTCTGCATGGAGGCCATGTGGACGCGCTTCCAGCCCGCGGTCGTGGAGGTGCTGGGGCTGCTCGCGGACGGCGTCGTCGGCGACGTGCGGCACGTCGCGGCCGACCTCGGCTTCCGGGTGCCGCCGGGGACCGCCCGCTTCGTCGAGCCGTCCCTCGGCGGCGGGGCGCTGCTCGACATGGGCGTCTACCCGGTCTCCCTCGCGCACATGGTCCTCGGTGCGCCGGACGAGGTGGTGGCGCGGGGGACCCTCGCCCCCAGCGGCGTCGACGCCGAGGCGACCCTGCTGCTCTCCCACCCGACCGGCGCGACGGCCGCGCTGCACACGACGATGGTCGGCGCCCCGCCACGCCGCGGCGCCGTCGTCGGCACCGAGGGGCACGTCCTCACCGAGGGCGGGGCCCTGCACCGGCCGGACGCCTTCGTCGTCCACCGGACCGGCGAGGAGCCGCGGCGCGTCGCGCACGCGCAGGTCGGCCGCGGCTACGGCCCGATGCTGCGGCACGTCCAGGAGTGCCTGGCGCAGGGCCTCACCGAGAGCCCCGTCTGGCCGCTGTCCTCGACCCTCGCCGTCCTCGACGTGCTGGAGCAGGCGCTGCACCAGCTCGGCGTCGTCATGGACGACGCCCCGGGCGCCGGCTGACCCGGGGCCTGCGGCCGGGGCGCTCAGCCCCGGCCGAAGTCCTCCGCGGGCACCGGGCGGCCCAGCAGGAAGCCCTGGCCGTAGCCCACGCCGAGGTCGAGCAGGTGCGCGCGCTCGGCCTCGGTCTCGACACCCTCGGCCATGACCGCGGCGCCGGTGTCCTCCGCGAAGCGGACGAGGGCCCTCGCCATCGCCGACTGCCCCGGCGAGCGCTCGATCCCCCGGACGATGCTCATGTCGAGCTTGACGACGTCCGGCTCGAGCTGCACGACGTGCCGCATGCTCGCGAAGCCGGCGCCCGCGTCGTCCACGGCGACGCGCAGGCCCCGGACGCGCAGCGGGCGCAGGACCGCGGCGAGCGAGGCGTAGTCCTCCACCCGCTCGTGCTCGGTGAGCTCGACGGTGAGGTGGTCCAGGGGGCCCTCGCCCAGCAGCCGCGTGAAGGCGGGGGTGAGCACCGTGCTCGGGGCGGCGTTGACGCCCATCGGCCCGGGGCAGCGGTGCACGTGCCGGAGCGCGGCCTCGAGGCACATGAGGTCCAGGCGCAGCCCCACGCCGGCGCGCTCGGCCCGGGTGAACCACGTCTGCGGGGAGCCGTCCGGCCCGGGGAGACGGCTGAGGGCCTCCGCCCCGACGACGCGCCCCGTCCCCAGCTCGACGCCCGGCTGCAGCACGGTCCGCGGCCCGCCGGCCTCGGCGAGGTCGTCGAGGGCCTGGAGGAGCTCGGCCCGCCCGTCCTCCCGGCGGTCCTCCTCCTCGACGAGGTCCATGACGACGCGCCCGACGCTGCGCAGCACCTCGGCGTCGCGGGGCCGCAGGCGGTGGTCGGCGGCGCGGGAGTGGGTGCAGAGGGTCCCGTAGAGGCTGCCGTCCGCCCGGCGGAGCGGGACACCGACGTAGGCGCCGATGTCGAAGGCCGCCGTCACGGGGAGGTGTCCCACGGCAGGGTGCGCCACGGCGTCGGGCACGACCTCCTCGAGCCGCCCGTCGACGACGAGCTCGCAGTACGAGCCGGCGACGGGCTCGCGCTGACCCGCGCGGAGGTCCACGGACGCCCGGGCGCTGACGTTGCGGAAGGTGCGCTCCGCCCCCTCGACCCTGGTGACGTAGGCCGCGTCCATGCCCAGCTGGTCCCGCACGAGCGCCAGGAGGGCGTCGACGCTCGACAGCGTCGCCGGCACCGCGCCGCCGACGGCGGGCGTCGGACCCGTCGCGGGCCCCCGCCGCCCGGCGGGCCGGGAGCCGGCCCGCCGGGGCGCCGGGCCGCGCCGCGCCTTGTCGAGGTACATCTCGGCGTCGGCGTGCCGCCACGCGGCGTGGAGGTCCTCGCCGTCGCGCGAGCCGACGCCGACGGAGGCGGCGATGCCGTGGGCGCCGAGGTGCTCCGCGAGCTGCCGGGCGGCGGCCCGCGCGGCCTCGGGCCCGGTCTCGACGAGCAGGACGCCGAACTCGTCGCCGCCGAGCCGGGCCAGCAGGTCGCTGCTGCGCACGCGCGCCCTCAGCAGGTCCGCGGTGCGGCGGAGGAGGGCGTCCCCGGCGGCGTGGCCGTCGGCGTCGTTGACGCCCTTGAGCGCGTCGAGGTCGAGCACGACGACGGCCGCGTGCGTCGCGTACCGGTCGGCCCGGGCGTCCTCGGCGGCGAGGGCGGCGTCCCAGGCGCGGCGGTTGGCCACGCCGGTGAGGGCGTCGGTGGCCGCGGCGGACTCGGCGCGCTCGCGCCGGCGGACCTCGCGCTCGAGCTGCAGCTCGTGGGACAGGACGGTCGCGAGCAGCCCCGCCTGGGCGCGGATGTGCGGCATCGCGGCGACGAGCTCGTCGCCCCGCCGGGTGCTCCCGGCCGCGCAGAGCGTGCCGAGCATCTCGCCGTCGGGCGCGTGCAGCGGGACGCTGAGGTAGGAGCCCGCCGGGAAGCCGACGACGTCGCGCATCCGGGCGTAGCCGGGGGCCTCGTCCACGTCGGGCGCCACCGGGGGCGCCGACCCGTCGACCATGCGCGCGCAGTAGGTCTCGTCCCAGGGCCGCACGAGGCCGACGTGGTTGCCGTACGGGTCGTCGTCGGCCGCGGCCAGGACGACGTACTCCTCGCCGCGTCGCCGCGCCACGAGCCACGAGTCCATGCCGACGTGCTCGCGGAGGTCGGCGATGACGACCGCGGCGGCGGAGGCGAAGTCGACCACCCCCGAGGCGGGCGCCGCGGCCACCGCGTCCGTGGTGCGGTCGGACGCCCGCCGTCCGGGGTGGTCGGGGGGCCGGGGGGCGGCCCGCTCGCTCACAGCCGCCCCACCTCGACCACCCGGACGACCGCCGCGCCCTCCTCGTCGCTCGCGGGGAGGTCGACCTCGGCCGACAGGCCCCAGTCCCCGTCGCCGGCGGGGTCGTCGAAGACCTGGCGGACGTGCCACACCGTGGGCTCCTTGCGCACGAGGAGCATCTTGGGGCCTCGGGCGTCCGCACCCGTGCCGATGTCGTCGTGCTCGGCGAAGTAGGCGTCCAGCTGCTCGGCCCAGGCCGCCGCGTCCCACCCCGTGGCGGCGTCCAGCTCGCCCAGCTCCCACGTCCGGCGTCGCGCGGCCAGCTCCACCCGGCGGAAGAGGGCGTTGCGCACCATGCGGGTGAAGGCCCGCTCGTTGCCGGTGACCGGACGGGCGGGCGTGCCCGTGGGCGCGCGCACCTCGTCGACGGCCGGGTCGTGGTCGGGGTCGGTGAGGTGCTCCCACTCGTCGAGCAGGCTGGAGTCGACCTGCCGCACGAGCTCACCCAGCCACTCGACGAGGTCGACGACGTCCTCGGTGCGCGCCTCCGCCGGGACGCCCGAGCGCAGGGAGCGGTAGGCGTCGGTGAGGTAGCGCAGCACCGCGCCCTCGGCGCGGACGAGCCCGTAGAAGGAGACGAGCTCGCGGAAGGTCATGCCGCGCTCGTAGAGGTCGCGGACGACCGACTTCGGCGACAGCCGCGCCCGGGACGCCCAGGGGTGGCTGCCGCGGTAGGTCTCGAGCGCGGCCTCGAGGAGCTCCTCCAGCGGCTTGGGCCAGGTGATCTCCTCCAGCCGCTCCATCCGCTCCTCGTACTCGAGCCCGTCGGCCTTCATCTGCGCGACGGCCTCGCCGCGGGCCTTGTGCTGCTGGGCGACGAGGACGGCGCGGGGGTCGTCGAGGGTCGACTCCACGACGGACAGGACGTCGAGGGCGTACGTCGGCGACGCGGGGTCGAGCAGCTCGACGGCCGCGAGGGCGAAGGTCGAGAGCGGGTGCTCGAGCGCGAAGCCCCGGGGGAGGTCGACGGTGAGGCGGTAGCGGCGCCCGTCCGGCTCCGGCTCGTCGAGCCGCTCGACGACGCCGGCGGCGAGCAGCGCCCGGACGATGCCGACGACCTCGAGGACGTGGCGCTGCTGGCGGGGGCGGGGGTCGTGGTTCTCGCGCAGGAGCCGGCGCATGGCGGCCGCCGGGTCGCCCGGACGGGCGAGGACGCCCAGCACCATCGACGTCGAGACGGCGAAGCGGCTGCGCAGGGGCTCCGGCTCCGCGGCGACGAGCTTGTCGAAGGTGGCGCGGGTCCACGCCACCGAGCCCTCGGCCGGCTGCCGGCGGACGACCTTGCGGCGCTTCTTGGGGTCGTCGCCGGCCTTGGCGAGCGCCCGGAGGTTCTCGACCTCGTGCTCCGGCGCCTGGACGACGACCGTGCCCGCCGTGTCGTAGCCCGCCCGCCCGGCGCGGCCGGCGACCTGGTGGAACTCCCGCGCCGTCAGCAGGCGGGTGCGGGTGCCGTCGTACTTGCCGAGGGCGCTCAGCAGGACGGTGCGGATGGGCACGTTGATGCCGACGCCGAGGGTGTCGGTGCCGCAGATGACCTTGAGCAGGCCCGCCTGCGCGAGCTGCTCCACGAGCCGCCGGTACTTCGGGAGCATCCCCGCGTGGTGGACGCCGACGCCGTGGCGCACGAGCCGGGACAGCGTCTGGCCGAAGGCGGTGGTGAAGCGGAAGCCGCCGAGCGCCGCGGCGATGGCGTCCCGCTCGGCGCGGGTGGCCACGTTGGCGCTCGTGAGCGCCTGGGCGCGCTCGAGCGCCGCCGCCTGCGTGAAGTGGACGACGTAGACGGGCGCCTGCTGCGTCTGGAGCAGCTCGTCGACGGTCTCGTGGACCGGTGTCTCCGCGTAGTAGTGGTGCAGCGGGACGGGGCGCTCGGCCGAGCTGACGAGGGCGCTCGGGCGGCCCGTGCGCCGGGCGAGGTCCTCGCGGATGGCCGTGACGTCGCCGAGCGTCGCGGACATGAGGAGGAACTGCGCGTGCGGCAGCTCGAGCAGCGGCACCTGCCAGGCCCAGCCGCGGTCGGGGTCGCCGTAGTAGTGGAACTCGTCCATGACGACGAGGCCGACGTCGGCGCCCTCGCCCTCGCGCAGCGCGAGGTTGGCGAGGATCTCGGCCGTGCAGCACACGACGGGCGCGCCCGCGTTGACGCTGGCGTCGCCGGTGAGCATGCCGACCCGGTCGGCGCCGAAGACCGCGCACAGGTCGAAGAACTTCTCCGACACGAGCGCCTTGATGGGCGCCGTGTAGAAGGACCGGCGGCCCTGCGCCAGCGCGAAGGCCTGGGCGCCGGCGGCGACGAGGGACTTGCCGGAGCCGGTGGGGGTCGCGAGGACGACGTCGGCCCCCGTGACGAGCTCGAGCAGCGCCTCCTCCTGCGCGGGGTACTGGGTGATGCCGCGGCCGTCGGTCCAGGCCGTGAAGGCGGCGAGGAGGTCGTCCGGCTCGGGGCCGCCGGGCCCCGCGGCGTCGCGGAGGTCCTCCAGCGCCGCGACCAGCGGCGTCGGGGGGCGGGAGGGGGCCACGGGCGGGCGCGCGGACGTCGGGGTGCTCATCGCCGCACAGCGTCGCACCCGCCGCGCGCCCCGGGGCGGCGACGGCGACGGCGCGGGGCCGGGGGACCGTCGGGGGCCCTGGCTACCCTCGCGACGTGACCTCCGCCCCGCCGCCCCGGCCCGTCCCGCGGGGCGGCAGGCCCGCCGCGCCGCGCCCCGGCCGCGGCACCTCCCCGGAGGCGCCCGGCGTGCCCGCGGCCCGGCTGCCCGTCCGCCGCCCCGGCGTCCTTCCCGCGGCCGGCGTCGCGGGGGCCCTCGACGTCCTGTGGCTCGTCGGCGCGGCCGGCGCCGCCGTGGCCGTCGGCGGCCGGTCGGGCACGGCGGCGGCCGCGCTCGGCGTGGCGCTCGTCCTCCTGGCGCGCCTCGGCCCGGCGGCGCTGCTGCCGGCCGGCGTCCTCGCCCGGGCCGCGGCCCTGCCGCCCGTCGTCGCCGGTGTCGTCCGCGGCGTGGCGGCGCTCCTGGTCCTCGTCGTCCTGGCCACCACGGCCGGCGCCTGGCCGGTCGTCCTCGTGGCGCTGCTCGTGCTCCTCGCCGAGGCCGTGCGCCCGCCCGCGCGCGGCGCCGTCGGCGGCGAGGCCCTCGTCGTGGCCGCCGCGCTCCCCGTGCTCGCCCTCGCCGTCGTCCTCGGCGCCCTCGGCCGCGGGCTCGACGCCGCGGTCGGCGTCCTGGCCCCGCCCGGCCCGGTGCTGCTCCTCGTGGCGGTCGGCGGGCTCGTGCTCGCCGCGCGGGACCGCCGGGCGGCGAGCCCGGCCGCGGTGGACCGGGGCGCCGCGCACCCTGACCGGGGAACCACGACGCCGGCGGCGGCCGGCGCGGGCGCCCGCGAGCTCCTCGCCGCGCTGCGGGCCGTCGTGGCCTCCGCGCGGGGCGCCGCCCGCTGCGCCGCGCTCGCCCCCGTCGTCGTCGCCGCCGCGCTGGCGCCCGTCCACGCCACCGCGCTCGGCGCCGGGTCGGCCGGCAGCGCGCTGCTCCTCCTCGCGCTCGCCGGGGGCGGCCTGGGCGGCTCCGCCGTCGCCGTCCGCTGGCCCGCGGCGGGGTCCGCGCCCGGCAGCGTCCTCGCCCTCGCCGCGGGGGGCGCCGCCGTGGCCGTCCTCGTCGCCGGGCCCACGACCGACCTCGTCGTGTCCGCCGTCCTCCTCGCCGTGGCGGGGGCGTGCGCGGGGGCCGCGGTCGTGGCCTCCCGCGGCCTGCCGCCCGTCGACGGGGCCGGGGGCCAGGTCGCCCCGGCCGCCCGCCGCACGGCCGAGGGCCTCGTGCTCGGGGCGGTCGCCGTGCTGGCGCCGCTCCTCGCGGCCGTGCTCGGTCCCGTCCGCTTCCCGCTCGGGGCGGCCGGCGACCTCGACGTCGACGGCGCGGGCGTCGTCATGGTGCTCGTCGGGCTGGCCGCGCTCGTGGCGGCGGGCGTCGTCGTCCGGCCGCTCGCCGACCGCCCGGCCGGGCCGCTGCTGCCGGCCCTCCTGGCGCGCGCCTCGGAGGTCGGCACGGGCGCGGGCACCGTCGCGCCCCCCTCCGCCGGCGGCTCCCCGGCCCCGTCCGCCCCCCCGACGGCCGCCCCCCACGGGCTGCCCGGGGTCCTCCTCGCGCTCGAGGGCGGCGACGGCGCGGGGAAGTCCACGCAGGTGCGCCTGCTCGGCGAGGCCCTGCGCGCCCGCGGCGTCGAGGTCGTCGTCACGCGGGAGCCGGGCGCCACCGCGCTGGGCGCGCGGGTGCGCGGCCTGCTGCTCGACCCCTCGCCCGGCGCCCCCGCCGTCCCGCCGCGCGCCGAGGCGCTGCTCTACGCGGCGGACCGCGCGGCGCACGTCGCGGAGGTCGTGCGGCCGGCGCTCGCCCGGGGCGCCGTCGTCGTCACCGACCGCTACGTCGACTCCTCCCTGGCCTACCAGGGGGCCGGCCGGGCGCTGCCCGCCGCTGAGGTCGCCGAGCTGTCGCGGTGGGCCACCGAGGGCCTCCTGCCCGACCGTGTCGTCGTCCTCGACCTCACCGCGGCGGCCGCTGCCGCACGGCGCGAGGGCCGCGGCGCGGCCGACCGTCTCGACGGCGAGCCGGCCACCTTCCACGAGCGCGTCCGGTCGCTCTTCCTCGACCTGGCGCGGGCCGGCGGCAGCCGTTACGTCGTCGTCGACGCCGACGGGAGCACCGAGGCGGTGGCCCGCCGCGTGCGCGCGGCCGTCGCGCCGCTCGTCCCGGTGCTCGGCGAGGACCACGCCGAGGGCCCCGGCACGCCGCGCGACCACGGCGCCGGGGGTGTCCTGCACGACGGCCCGCACGACGGCCCGGACGACGGCCCGGACGACGCCGGCCCCGACGAGGACCCCCCGGACGACGGCCGGGGCGGCCCGCCCGACGAGCCCCCGCCCGCGCCGGCCCCGGCCCCGGCGGCCCCGACGGCGCCGCCGACCGCGGTCGTGCCCGTCGTGGCGGCCGGCTCGTCGCCGGTGGGGCGGCGCTCCGTCGAGGGGCTGGGCGGCCCGGCCACCGAGCCGGTCGACGTCGTGCCGGCCCCGGCGCCGCGGGGCGCCTCCGACGCGCGGCGCGAGCAGGCGGCGGACGACGCCCGCCGGGCGGCCGAGGAGGCCGAGCAGCAGCGGCTCGAGGAGCAGCGGCGCGAGGAGGCACGGCTCGAGGACGAGCGACGCCGGGAGGCCCGACGGCTCGACGACGAGCGGCGGGCCCGGGACGAGGAGGCCGCGCGACGTGCGGCCGAGGAGGCCGAGCAGCGGCGGCTCGAGGAGGAGCGGCGGCGGCTCGAGGACGAGCGGCGGGAGGCGGAGCGGGTGCGGGCGGAGCAGGCCGAGAGGGAGCGCGTGGAGACCGAGCGGGCAGCGGCGCAGCAGGAGCGGGCGGGGCGGAGGGCCGGCACGTCGGTGCGCTCGGCCGAGGCGGCGGTCGCGACCGCCCGGAGGCTGGGGGACGCCCGGCGACCCGTCGCCGCGCCCCCGGCGGCGCCGCCGGCCCCGCCGCCGGCGCCGCTGTCGGTGCGCCTGCCGCAGGAGCGGCTCGACCGGCTGCCGGACGCCGTGCAGCGCTCGGCGGTCGAGGTCGCCCAGGCCCAGCGCGACGCGCGGACCGGGGCGCTGGCGCTGGCGGAGCAGCAGCGGGCCGACGCCGAGCGCGCCCGGCGGCGGGCCGAGGAGGAGGCACGGCTGGCCGAGCGGGCGGCGCGCGAGCGGGCGGCCGCGGCGGAGGCGGCCGAGCGCGAGCGGCAGCAGGCGGAGCTCATGGCGCGGCGCGAGGCCGAGGAGGCACGCGCCGAGGAGGAGCGCCGCGAGGCGTCCCGGCGGCGGGCGGCCACCGAGCGGGTGGCCCCCGCGGGGGAGGGGGCGGCCGGCACCGGCACCGCGGCCCTGCCCGTCGTCGACGCCCCGGGGGCCGACGGCCGGCCGGGGCTGCAGGAGCTCCAGGCGGCGGACCGCCGGCGCGAGGCCCAGCAGCGGGCCCGGCGCCGGGCGGCGGCGTCCCGCGGAGGGGCGCCCGCCGGCCGCGCGCGCCGGAGCCGCTACGACGGCCAGGGGGCGCTGGCCGACGAGCTCTTCTCCTGGCAGGAGGAGCGGGACGAGCGGCGCCTCGCCCGCCGGGCCGAGCGCCGCGGCGAGGTGCCGGACGGTCCCGACGGGCAGGGCGGGACGGACGAGCCGGGCGGCACGGGTCCCCGGTGAGCGTCTGGGACGAGCTGGTCGGCCAGGACGAGGTCGTCGAGGTGCTGCGGCGTGCCGCCGACCCGGCCGGTGACGGCCCCGCGCACGCGTGGCTCTTCACCGGCCCCCCCGGCTCGGGCCGCTCGGTGGCCGCCCGCGCCTTCGCCGCGGCCCTGCTCTGCGAGACGGGCACCGGCTGCGGGGTCTGCCACGACTGCCGGACCGTGCTGGCGGGCACGCACGCCGACGTCCGCGTCGTCGCGACGGAGAAGCTGACGCTGAAGATCGACGAGGTGCGCGAGCTGGTCCAGCACGCGCAGCGCCGCCCCTCCGGCGGCCGCTGGCGCGTCGTCGTCGTCGAGGACGCCGACCGCATGCTCGAGCGCACGACCAACGTGCTGCTCAAGGCCGTGGAGGAGCCGCCGCCGCGCACCATCTGGCTGCTGTGCACGCCCAGCGCCGAGGACGTCCTGCCGACGATCCGCTCCCGGTCGCGCCCGGTGCGTCTGCGGGTGCCGCCGGTCCCGGCCGTCGCCGAGCTCCTCGTGCGGCGGGACGGCGTCGACCCGGCGATGGCGGCCTACGCCGCGCGGGCGGCACAGAGCCACGTCGGCCTCGCCCGGCGGCTCGCGCGCGACGAGGGCGCCCGCAACCGGCGCCGCGACGTCGTGCGCACCCCGCTGGACCTCCGCGGCACCGCCGACGCCGTCGTGCGCGCCGGCGAGCTGGCGGACGTGGCCGCCGAGGAGGCCAAGGACGCGACGGCGGAGCGCGACGCGCGCGAGCGCGCCGAGCTGCTGCACACCCTCGGCGTGGAGCCCGGCCGTCCGGCGCCGCCCGCGCTGCGGGGCCAGGTGAAGGCCCTGGAGGAGGACCAGAAGCGCCGCGCCACCCGGCTGCGGCGCGACGTCCTCGACCGGGCGCTGCTCGACCTGCTGTCCGTCTACCGCGACGTCCTGCTGCTCCAGCTCGGCGCCGACGTCGAGCTCGTCAACACCTCGATGCTCGAGGACCTGCGCGCGCTCGCCGGGCGCGAGGGGCCGGAGGTCACGCTGCGCCGGATGGACGCCGTCGGCACGGCCCGGGAGCGGCTGCAGGCCAACGCCAACCCGCTGCTCACCCTGGAGGCCCTGTGCGTGCAGCTCCTTCCCGAGCAGGCGGACGCGCGATGACGGGCCGGGCCCGCGGGACCACCGCGGCTGCCGGGTCCCGCCGGGCGCGCGGGGCGGTGGCGGCGCTCGGCGTCGCGGCGCTGCTCGCCGCCTGCGGCGGTGCGCCGGAGCCGGAGGGCGGGCCGTCGACGCAGCTGCCGTCGCCCGGTCCCGTCGCCGAGACGGCCGAGGACCCGGCGCTCGACCCGGCGCTGGCCGACGTCTACGGGCAGGAGCCCGCGTGGGTGCCGTGCGGCGAGGTGCTCGAGTGCGCCACCGTCGCCGTGCCCGTCGACTGGGACGCCCCCGACGGCGAGCTGCTCGACCTGGCCGTCAGCCGGGTCCCCGCCGGCGACGAGGACGACCGCCTCGGCTCGGTGCTCGTCAACCCCGGGGGCCCCGGGGCGTCGGGCGTCGACCTCGTCGGGGCCGACGGCTCGGCCGCCGTCTCCGAGGCCGTGCGCGAGCGCTACGACGTCGTGGGCTTCGACCCCCGCGGGGTCGGCAGCTCCGACCCGGTCGACTGCCTCGACGACGCCGCGCTCGACGAGTACCTGTCCACCGACGTCGACACGTCGACGCCGGAGGGCGTGGAGGAGGTCGCGGCGCGCGAGGCCGCCTTCGCCCGTGGGTGCGCGGAGGACGCCGGCCCGCTGCTCGGCGAGGTCGGCACCGTCGACGCCGCCCGCGACCTCGACGTCCTCCGGGCGGTCCTCGGCGACGAGCGCCTCACCTACGTCGGGCGGTCCTACGGGACGCTGCTCGGCGCCGAGTACCTCCGCCAGTTCCCCGCCCGCGCGGGACGGCTGGTCCTCGACGGCGCCCTCGACCCGGCCGACGGCGCCGCCGCCGTGGCGCTCGCCCAGGCCGAGGGGCTCGAGCGCGCCCTCACCGCCTTCGTCACCGCCTGCGGCGAGGGCGACGTCGACGGGTGCCCGCTGGAGGGGAGCCCCGAGGAGGGGCTCAGCGCGGTCGCCGGGCTCGTCGAGAGCACGCGGGACGCGCCGCTGCCGACGGGCGACCCCGACCGCCCGCTGACGCGCCCGCTCGCGGCCACGGGCGTCGTCGCGGCCCTCTACGACGACCGGACGTGGCCGCTCCTCGGCACGGCGCTCGCCGACGCCCTCGACGGCGAGGGCGGCGGCCTGCTGCAGCTCGCCGACGCCTACGCGGGGCGGCTGCCCGACGGCACCTACCGCGGCAACACGCTCGAGGCCTTCGTGGCGGTCTCGTGCCTGGACCGGCCCGGCGTCACGACCGAGGAGGCCGAGGAGCTGACGGAGCAGCTGGGAGAGGTGGCCCCGACGCTGGGGTCCCTCGTCGGCGGGGGCGCCACGTGCGTGGACTGGCCGGTGCCGCCGACGCGGACGCCGGCCCCCGTCGAGGCGCCCGACGCGCTGCCCACGCTCGTCGTCGGGACCACGGGCGACCCCGCCACGCCGTACGTCTGGTCGGAGCGCCTGGCGGAGCAGCTGGGCTCCGCGGCGCTGCTCACCTACGACGGCGAGGGCCACACCGCCTACCTCCGCGGGGACGACTGCGTGGACGGCGCGGTGGACGCCTACCTCCTCGAGGGCGTCCTCCCGGGTGATGGTGCGACCTGCGGTGCCTGACCGCGTCACCCGGAGGGGTGTCGTCATGCTCACTCTCGATGTTTGATGATCACTCACAGCGAGTCGCCCGACCGGGTGGCCGGACTCACGAGGAGTTTCAGATGAGCGCTCACCACGCCGACAGCCGGGTCATGACTTCTTCGCGCGCACGTCGTTCCGCTCGTCGCCTCCTCGCGACCCTCGTCGGGACCGCTGTCCTCGGGACCGCCGGGGTCCTCGGCATCGCCGCCCCGGCGGGCGCCGCCACCACCGACGCGCATCGCTGGGACGCGAAGGTCGCCGTCGACGCGCACCGCTGGGACGCCAAGGGCACGAACGCCCACCGCTGGGACGCCAAGGGCGCCGCGGACGCGCACCGCTGGGACGCGAAGGGCACGAACGCGCACCGCTGGGACGCCAAGGGCACGAACGCGCACCGCTGGGACGCCAAGACCGCGACGGACGCGCACCGCTGGGACGCCAAGACCGCGACGGACGCGCACCGCTGGGACGCCAAGACCGCGACGGACGCGCACCGCTGGGACGCGAAGGGCACGAACGCCCACCGCTGGGACGCCAAGACCGTGACGGACGCGCACCGCTGGGACGCCAAGGGCACGAACGCGCACCGCTGGGACGCGAAGGGCACGAACGCCCACCGCTGGGACGCGAAGACCGCGACGGACGCGCACCGCTGGGACGCCAAGGGCACGAACGCCCACCGCTGGGACGCCAAGGGCACGAACGCCCACCGCTGGGACGCCAAGGGCACGAACGCCCACCGCTGGGACGCCAAGGCCACCGACGCGCACCGCTGGGACGCCAAGGCCACCGACGCGCACCGCTGGGACGCCAAGGGCGCGGACGCGCACCGCTGGGACTGACGCACGGCTGACCGGGCCGGCGCCGCCGCAGGGCGGCGCCGGCCCGTGGCCCCCCGGGGGCCGAGGAGGTGGCACATGGCGGGACCCGCGGCCGACGTCGGGTCGTCCCGCCGCGCCCGCCGCCCGCCCCGGTCGCCCCGCGCGTCGATCTGGATGCTCACGGCGGTGCTCGCCGTCGTCGGCGCGGTGCTCGCCGTCGTCGCCCTCCTGCCGGAGCGGCCGGAGCCCGAAATCGGCTGGCCGCTGCCGGTCATGGTCGTGCTCTTCCTCGTCGGGGAGCGGGTCGTGGCCCGCCTGCCCTCCGTCGAGGGGGCGCACACCTTCACGTTCCGCGAGGTGCCGGCCGTCATCGGCCTGGCGTACCTCAACCCGCTGGAGTACCTGCTGGCCTACGTGGTCGGCGGCACCGTCGCCGCCGTCGCGAGCGGCCAGCGCGGACCCAAGCTGGCCTTCAACACCGCCCTCTTCGTCGTCGAGGCAGGGGCCGGCGTCCTCGTCTACGAGCTGGTCCGCCAGGGCGCGGACGTGGCCGAGCCGCAGGCGTGGCTGGCCTCCTTCCTCGCCGTCATGGGCACCGAGGTCGTGGCCGCCGTCGCCGTGACGGGTGCCATCGCCGTCTCCGAGGGACGACCGCCGACCTTCGGCGTCCCCGAGTGGGCGCGCACGGGCCTGCTCGCCGCCGTCATCAACACGGCCGCCGCCGTCCTCGTCGTCGTGCTGATCGAGGCACGGCCCCTGGCGCTGCTCGTCCTCGTCGTCGTCCTCGCGGCCGTGGGCGTCGGCTACCGCCACTACATCTCCCTCGTCGACGGGTACACCCGCGTCCAGGCGCTCTACCGCTTCGTCGGGTCGACGGGCACCTCCGCCGAGCTGCCGGAGGCCCTGTCGTCGGTCCTGCGCGAGGCGTCGGGGCTGCTGAGGACGGAACGGGCCGAGCTCGTCGTCCTCCGCGGGGCCGAGGACCTCGGCGACGACTGGCGGCTCGGGACCGCGCTGTCCCTGCGCCGCGGCGGCGAGCTCGAGCGCCGGCAGGTGGGGCCGGACGAGGTGGCGCGCGCCTGGTGGGCGCCCGCGGTCACGGGGACCCCTGTGGTGCTCGGCGCCGGCCACCCCAGCCCGGTCGCCGGGGCGCCGCGGGACGGCATCGCCGTCCACCTCGTCTCGGAGACCTACCGCGCCGTCTTCCTCGTCACCGACCGCCACCTCGGCAACGAGGACCTCGGCGAGCAGGACCTCCAGCTCTTCGAGACCCTCAGCGCCCACGCGGCCGTCACGCTGGAGCGCGCCCGGCTCGTCGACCGGCTGCGCCGCGTGGCCGCCGAGCGGGAGCACGACGCGCTCCACGACGCGCTGACGGGGCTGCCCAACCGGCGGGCCTTCAACGAGGCCGTCGCCCGCGCCCTCGCCGACGACCGCGGCGGCGCCGTCCTGCTCATGGACCTCGACGACTTCAAGGACGTCAACGACACGCTCGGCCACCGCGCCGGGGACGAGCTGCTGCAGGTGACCGGGCGACGGCTGCGGGACTCGGTCGCGGCGTCGTCCGCCGCCGGCGACGGCTGCCCGCCGGGGACCGTGGCACGGCTCGGAGGGGACGAGTTCGCCGTCCTCCTGCCCGGGGTCAGCGCCGCCGAGGCCTTCCGCCGGGCGCGCGGCCTCCTCACGACCGTGGTCGCGCCCGTGCCGATGCAGGACCTCACCCTCACGACGACGGCGAGCTTCGGCGTCGCCCCGATCCCGCCGGGCGCCCGCGACACCGACGAGCTGCTCGTCCACGCCGACGTCGCGATGTACGCCGCCAAGTCGACCGGCAGCGGGGTCGCGACGTACGTCCCCGAGGACACCGACGCCGTCCACCGCCGCCTCGCGCTGGCGGGCGAGCTGCCCACGGCCATCGAGCGCCGGGGCTTCGAGGTGTGGTGCCAGCCGCAGACCGACGCCCGGACGGGCGTCGTGACGGGCGTCGAGGCGCTCCTGCGCTGGTGGCACCCCGGCTACGGGTGGGTCCCGCCCGCCGAGGTCGTGGCCATCGCCGAGCGCACCGGCCACCTCGGCCGGCTCACGCTCGCCGTCCTGCAGGAGTCGCTCCGCCTGCGGGCCTCGTGGGCGGCGGAGGGCCACGAGCTCGACGTCTCCGTCAACGTCACGGCCCGCGACATCTCCGACCTCACGCTCCCCGACTCGGTCGCGGCGCTGCTGGCCGCGACCGGGACGCCGCCGTCCGCCCTCGTGCTGGAGATCACCGAGAGCGGCGTCATGAGTGACCCCGAGCGCAGCCTCGAGGTCCTGTCGGCGCTGAGCCGCCTCGGCGTCGGCGTGAGCGTCGACGACTTCGGCACGGGCCACTCGTCGCTCGCCTACCTCGAGCGGCTGCCCGTCGACGAGGTGAAGATCGACCAGTCCTTCGTGCGCCGGCTCGAGCGCGAGGCGACCGACTCGACCGTCGTCCGCTCGATCGTCCTGCTCGCCCACGACCTCGGCATGCGCGTCGTCGCCGAGGGCGTCGAGAGCGAGGTGGCCCGCCAGCGCGTGCAGGCGCTCGGCTGCGAGGTCGTCCAGGGCTTCGTCGTCGCCCGGCCGATGCCGGGCGACCAGGTGCCCGGGTGGCTGGCGCGCCGCCGGACGGCGACCGCGACGTCCTGACGGTCGGCCCGCGGGTGCCCGGGGCATCCACATCGCGAGACCGTCGTCTCGCCGAGCGGATGGCGACCTAGCGTGCGGGCGACCGCACGAGCAGCAGAGGACGTCATGAGCAGCACCCCCGCCACGCCGCAGCCCGCCCCCGTCGACCCCCCGCGGGCCGTGCCGGACCCGGAGGCGCAGGTCAACCCCCGCGGCCGGGTCGTCACGGCCAGCCTCGTCGGGACGGCCATCGAGTTCTACGACTTCTACATCTACGCCACGGCCGCGGTGCTCGTCTTCCCGGTCCTCTTCTTCCCCCAGGACGGGACGGGCACGGCCGAGCTGCAGTCGCTCGCGACCTTCGCCATCGCCTTCGTCGCCCGCCCCTTCGGCTCCGCCCTCTTCGGCCACTTCGGCGACCGGGTCGGCCGCAAGGCGACGCTCGTCGCCTCCCTGCTCGTCATGGGCGTCTCCACCGTCCTCATCGGCCTCCTGCCGACGTACGCCTCGATCGGCGTCTGGGCCCCGGTGCTCCTGTGCGTCCTGCGCTTCGGCCAGGGCCTCGGCCTCGGCGGGGAGTGGGGCGGCGCGGCGCTGCTGGCCACCGAGAACGCCCCGCGGCACCGCCGGGCGCTCTACGGCTCCGCGCCGCAGATGGGCGCGCCCATCGGCTTCTTCGTCGCCAACGGCGTCTTCCTCGGGCTGTCGGCCGTCATGAGCGACGAGGCCTTCCTCGCCTGGGGCTGGCGCGTGCCCTTCGTCCTGTCGGCGCTGCTCGTCGTCGTCGGCCTCTACGTGCGGCTCCAGCTCGCCGAGACGCCGGTCTTCGCCCGCGTGGCGGCCACCGAGTCCCGCGAGCGGCTGCCCCTCGCCGCGGTCGTCCGCCGGTCGCCGCGGCCGCTGCTGATCGGCACGGGCGCGATGCTCGCGACGTACACGCTCTTCTACCTCATGACGGTCTTCTCGCTGACCTACGGGACGACGCCGTCCGCCGACGGCGGGCTCGGCTACTCCCGCGAGGAGTTCCTCGTCCTCCTCCTCGTCGGCGTCCTCGCCTTCGGCGCGCTCGTGCCCGTGGCCGGCCTCGTCGCCGACCGCTTCGGCCGTCGCGGGCCGCTGCTCCTCACGACGGTCGCGATCATCGCCTTCGGCCTTGCCTTCCCCCTCGTCCTCGGCGACGGCAGCCAGGGACGTGTGCTGCTCTTCCTCCTCGTCGGGCTCGGCCTCATGGGCCTGACGTTCGGCCCCATGGGCGCGCTGCTGCCCGAGCTCTTCCCGCCGGCCGTCCGGTACACGGGCGCCTCGCTCGCCTACAACCTCGCGAGCATCCTCGGCGCCTCGCTCGCCCCCTACTTCGCGGCCTGGCTCCTCGGCGTCGGCGGCCTGCCGTGGGTGGGCGCGTACCTCGCGGTGGTCGGCGCGGTGACGCTCGTGGCGCTGCTGGTCTCCCGCGAGACCCGCGACACCGACTTCGCCGGCAGCGGCCGGGCGGTGCCCGCGGGGCGGAGGAGCGAGGCCGGCTGACGGGCCGGGGCGCGCCGCCGGCGGCGCTGGTCGGAGGACGTCGGGCGGTGCGCGGCACCACGGGTCGAGAGCACGGCCCCGCGACCGGTAGCATCCTCTGCTGTCGCGCCCGGCGGGCGCGCAGGCCGCCTTAGCTCAGTCGGTAGAGCGACGCACTCGTAATGCGTAGGTCGTGGGTTCGACTCCCACAGGCGGCCCCACCCGGACCCCCGGCTCCTCGCGAGCCGGGGGTCCTCCTGCGTCCGGACCCGTCGTCGCCGTCCGTCGGCGCCGTGCCCGGGTCACACGGCCCCGCGCCGCCGCAGCTCGCGCAGCCGGGCGAAGACGTACCGGCGCACCACGTCGGCCTCGGCGTCCGCCACGTCGACGAAGCGCAGGCCCACGAGGACGCCGCGGCCGCGCGGCCGGAAGCGCCGGTGGACGACGCGGGCCGTGAGGGGGCCGCGCAGCCCGTCGAGCGGCAGCTCGAGGAGCACCCGGGCCCCGTGCTCGAGCCGCAGCGCCACGGGGTCGACGACGCACCGGGCGCCGCTCTCGCTGAGGTCGTCGACGGGCACCTCGACGACCGTCCGCAGCACCGGCCGCGCGCCGCCGCCCGTCGCCGGGGCCCCGGGGTCGTCCGCGGGGGCGGGCTCCTCGCCGCGGTGGGCCGGGTCGCGCGAGAGGACCGCCGCCAGCTGCACGGGCGCGCGGACGGCGTCGCGCCGCTGCACCCGCTGCGGGCCGGCGGTGGCGACGGCGCCCCAGGTGCCGTCGTCGACGTGCCCCACGCGGACGGCGACGCCGACGACGTCGCCGTGCTCGGACCACACGAGGTCGAGGTCGGCGCCGAGGACGACCGGCACGGGGGTGCCGAGGACGTCGGTGGGCGTCGCGAGCACGAGGTGGTCGGGGGCGGTCGCGAGGACGCGGGCGGTGAGCGCCCGGGCGCCGGTGCGGCCGGTGGCGTCCGGCCGCCCGTCCGGCGGCACGACGTCGAGGAGGGTCCCCACCGGGGGCGCCTCCGCCTCGGGCAGCACGGGCCCGACGGCCGTCCTCGTCACCACGCGGTCCTCCTCGCGCACCGCCCGCCCGGACGGTCTCCTGGCCTCCCGGTCGGCGGCCCGGGCCCCGGGCTGAGGGGCCGCGGGCGTCGTCCCCCTCACGGCCCCGCCGCCCCGTCGGCCGCCCGGCCCGCGCCCCCGCCCCTCGTGCTCGGCGCGGCGGCGCGGGACGCCCCCGGGCAGACTGGCCCGCGTGTGCGGTCGCTACGCGAGCTCGGTGCGGGACGCCGCCGTCGTCGACGAGCTGGCCGTCGAGGAGGTGGTGGGCCCCGAGCTGCCGCCCTCCTGGAACGTCGCGCCGACCGACGACGTCCGCGTCGTCGTCGAGCGCCCGCCGCGCCCCGGCGCCGAGGCCGCCGACGCGGCCGACGCCGCCCCGCGGCGCCAGCTCCGGACGGCCCGGTGGGGCCTCGTGCCGCCGTGGTCCAAGGACCCGTCGACCGGCGCGCGGATGATCAACGCCCGCGCCGAGACCCTCACCGAGCGCTCGGCGTTCCGGACGGCGGCCGTGCGCCGCCGCTGCCTGGTGCCGGCCGACGGCTACTTCGAGTGGCAGGCCCCCGAGCCCGGCTCGGGCACGCGCCGCAAGACCCCGTGGTTCCTCCGCGACCCCGACGCGGCCCTGCTGACCTTCGCGGGCGTCTACGAGCTGTGGCGGGACCGCTCGCGGGGGGACGACGACCCCCTGCGCTGGCTCTGGTCGGTGTCGGTCGTCACGACCGCGGCGACGGACGCGCTCGGCGCCATCCACGACCGCACGCCGCTCGTCGTGCCCGCGGACGCCCGCTCCGCCTGGCTGGACACGACCACCACCGAGGCCGAGGAGGTGCGGGCCATGGTCGCCGCGCTGCCCGAGCCGCACCTCGTCCCCCACGTCGTGGGGCCCGAGGTCGGCAACGTCGCAAACGACGGGCCGCACCTCGTCGAGCCCGTCCGGGCCGACGACGCCGCGCCCGGCACCGGGCCCGACGCGGGGGGACGCCCGTGAGCACCGCCGCCCGGGACACGCCCGTCCTCGTCAGCCGGGGCGCCCGCGCGGGCGCCCTCCTCGGGGCCGTCGGCGGCGTCGTCAGCACCGTCCTCCTCGTCGTCGCCGGCGACACGCAGGGGTGGCTCCTGCTCCTCGCCGCCGCGGTCGCGCTGTCGGCGGCCGTGGGCGGGGCCACGGGCGCGCTCGGCGGCCGGCTCGTCGGCGCCCAGGTCGAGTCCGGCAACGGCGTCCGCGCGCTGCCGGTCGTCGTCGTGGCCGCGCTCGTCGGCGCCGTCCTCGCGCTCCTCGTCTCGGCGCTCCTGGGCCAGTGGTGGGCCGGCCCCGCCCTCGTCGGCCCCGGCGCCGTCCTCGCGCTCGTCCGCGTCGCCGGCCTGGCCCGCGCCGCCGCCTGAGGCCCGGCGCGTCCCCGCCGGACGGGCCCCGGGACGCCCCTCGCGGCCGGTACGGTCCGGACGGCGCCAGCGGGGGCGCCCACGCCACCGGGGGGTCGCATGCGGGTGCTGCGCCACGTCGTGTTCCCGACGCTGCGGCTGCTCGTCTGGGCGGTCATCGCGGTGTCGCTGGCCTGGCTCGCCTTCGGCGGCGGGGCCGCCGTCCTCGGCGGGACCACGGCCGAGGAGCCGTCCGTCGTCCTCACGCCGCCGGAGGTCACCGCCGAGCGCGGGTCCGTGACGAACACCGTGGAGCTCGCCGGCACCGTCCTGGCCGACCCGGCCACGGAGGTCCGCAGCACCGGCTCGGGCGAGGTGTCCGACCTCCGCGTCGAGGTGGGCGACGAGGTGGAGGTCGGCGCGCCGCTCGTGGAGGTCGAGACCCTCGAGGAGCGGCCCGACCGCACCGAGACCCTCCCGGACGGCACGACGACGACGGTCCCGCAGGAACCGCGCGAGGTCACCGTCGTCGTCCGCGCCACGAGCGACGGCACGGTCTCCTCCCTCGCCGTCCTCGAGGACCAGGTGGTCTCCGTGGGCGACGTCGTCGCCGCCGTCTCCCCGGGCACGCTCTCGGTCTCGGCCCCGCTCACGCAGGAGCAGCAGTTCCGGCTGCTCGAGCCCCCCGCCGAGGCGGTCGTCACCGTCCCCGGCGGACCGGCGCCCTTCGCCTGCACCGACGTCCGCACCGGCACGCCGGAGGAGGGCGACGCCGCGCCCGCGCCCGTCGACCCCTTCCTCGACCCCTACGCGGGGGCGGGCAGCACGCCGACGGGGGCGGAGATCACCTGCCGCGTGCCGGCGGACGCGGTCGCCTTCGCCGGGCTGCAGGCCGACGTCACGCTGACCGCCGGCACCGCGGAGGACGTCGTCGTCCTCCCGGTCACGGCCGTCCGCGGCACCGTCGCCGAGGGCCTCGTCTGGGTGGTCGACCCCGCGGGCGGGGAGCCGGTGGAGACGCCGGTCGGCCTCGGCCTCACCGACGGCGCCCTCGTCGAGGTCACCGAGGGGCTCGCCGAGGGCACCGCGGTGCTGCAGTTCGTCCCGGGCGAGGACGACGCGGCGGAGGACCCCTACGGCTTCGGGCCCTACGGGTGAGGCGTGCCCGCGCCCTCGTCGGACGGCCGCGGTGAGGCGCCGGCCCGCCGTGCCCGCCCGGGCGGGCGAGCTCCGCCTCGAGGGCGTCGGCCGCCGGGTCGACCTCCCCGACGGCGGCGTCCTCGACGTGCTCACGGGCGTGGACCTCGTCGTCGAGCCCGGCGAGCACGTCGCCGTCGTCGGGCGCTCGGGGTCCGGGAAGTCGACGCTCCTCAACGTCCTCGGTCTCCTCGACACCCCGACGTCCGGGCGGTACCTGCTCGACGGGCTCGACGCCGCCGGGCTGTCCGGCCGC
Organism: Pseudokineococcus lusitanus; assembly: GCF_003751265.1. Classification (NCBI taxonomy): domain Bacteria; kingdom Bacillati; phylum Actinomycetota; class Actinomycetes; order Kineosporiales; family Kineosporiaceae; genus Pseudokineococcus; species Pseudokineococcus lusitanus. The sequence continues at coordinate 10,918 of NZ_RJKN01000002.1, read as the reverse complement.
CGTCGCGCGCGGCTGCGCGGGGCCTCCTTCGGCTTCGTCTTCCAGCAGTTCAACCTCCTGCCGCGGCGGACGGCCGTCGAGAACGTCGCGGCCCCGCTGCTCTACGCGCGCGGGCGCGCCTTCTGGGGACGGCGACGCCGCGCCGAGGAGGCGCTGGCGCGCGTGGGTCTCGGGCACCGGCTCGAGGCCGTCCCCGAGAGCCTGTCCGGGGGCGAGCAGCAGCGCGTCGCCGTCGCGCGCGCGCTCGTCCGGGCGCCGCGCGTGCTGCTCGCCGACGAGCCGACCGGCGCGCTCGACGTGGAGACCGGCGCCGCCGTCATGGACCTCCTCGAGGCGCTCGTCACCGACCGCGGCACGACGCTGGTCACCATCACGCACGACCTGTCGGTCGCGGCCCGCGCCGACCGGGTGCTGCGCCTCGAGCGCGGCGTCCTCACGCCCGTCCCGCGCGACGAGGTGGCCGGCGCCACCGCGGTCCGCGGCAGCGCGCCGGACGGGGTGGCGCGCCCGGCGGCGCCCCCCGGTGACGACGGCGTCGAGGCCGACGACGTCGACGGCACCGGGACGACCGCCCGTCAGCCGGTGCTCCCGTGACGGCGCTGGTCGGCGTCCTGGCCGAGGCCTGGGGCGAGGTGCGCGTGCACCGCGTCCGCGTCGTCCTGTCCCTCGTCGGGGTGTTCCTCGCCGTCCTCGCCCTCACCACGGTCACGGCGGTCGGGGCGATGGGCCGGCAGCTCGTCACCGAGGAGACCGAGCGCATCGGCGGCCGGCCGGCGACGGTGCTCGTCGAGATCTACCCGGAGGGGGTCGAGCTCGACCGGGCGGTCGCGACCGCCGCCCTCGACACCTTCGTCGACCGCCACGAGGTGCGCTGGTCGACGTCCGGCGGCTGGGGCACGCAGGCGCCCGTGCGCTTCCCCGGCGGGACGCAGCTGGTCCAGATGACGCCCGTCGACCCGGCGTACGGCCTCATCCACCGCGTCGTCGTCGAGGACGGCCGGTGGTTCGCCGACGACGACGTCGACCGGCTCGCGCCGCCGCTCGTCGTCAACCGTGCCTTCGCGGACGCCGTCGGCCCCGCCGCCGACCCCGGCGGCCTGCCGGCCGTCGTCCTCGGCGGCGAGACCCCGGTGACCGCCGTCGTCGTCGGCGTGGTCGACGACGGCCAGGACTACCCGTCGGCCTTCCTGCTCGCCGACCACGCCGAGCGCTGGCTGCCCGTGGGGCAGGACGGCTCCGGCGTCACCCGGGAGCTGTGGGTCCCGGACGACGATGCCGACGCCGTCGTCTCGCTGGCCCAGGCCGAGCTGACGGGCGCCGTGCCCGGCACCTACGTCAACGCCTACCGCAGCGACAGCGCCGAGGGCCTGCAGGTGCTCGACCTCGTGCTGGCCTACGGCGTGCGCGGGGCCGGCCTCTTCGCGCTGCTGCTCGGCGGGCTCGGCGTCCTCAACGTCGGGCTCGTCACCGTCCGCCAGCGCGTGCGCGAGATCGGCGTCCGACGCAGCTTCGGCGCCACCTCCGCACGCGTCTTCACGGCCGTGCTGCTCGAGAGCGTCGTCGCGACGACGCTGGCGGGCGCGGCCGCCGTCGTGGTCTCCGTCGGGGTGGTCTCCAACCTCCCGCTCGAGCTCCTCGGCGGCTACGGGCTCTCGCTGTCGGACGTCCCGCCCTTCCCCGTCCGGGCGGCCGTCGAGGGGCTCGTCGCCGCCGTCGGGGTCGGCGCGCTCGCGGGCCTGGTGCCGGCGGTCGTCGCCGTGCGGGCGCGCGTCGTCGACGCCATCCGCTACTGACGCCCGCGGGGCCGTCGCGCAGGGCCGTCGCGCAGGGCCGCCGCAGGGCCTCGGCGCGGCCGCCGTGCGCCACCGCCGGGCCGTCGCCCGGCGGCGGGGCTAGCGTCGCGGCGTGCCCCGCCGCCGCCCCGCGCCCGCCGCACCGCCCGGGGGCGGGCCCGCCGCGACGTCGGGGGCCGAGGGCTACCGCCGCGGCGAGCCGGGGCTGCGCCGCGCGTCCACGGCGCTCTTCCTCGCCGCGCTCGTCACCTTCGCGCTGCTCTACGTGCAGCAGCCGCTGCTGCCGCTGCTGTCGGCCGACCTCGGCGTCAGCGCGAGCACGTCGACCCTCGCCGTCTCCGCGGCGACCGCCGGCCTGGCCCTCGGCCTCCTGCTCGCGGCGCCGGTGTCCGAGCGCGTCGGCCGCACGCGGCTCGTCCACGGCTCCCTGCTCGCCGCCTCGGTCCTCGGCCTGGCGTGCGCCCTCGCCCCCACCTGGCACGTGCTCGTCGTATTGCGGGGCGTGCAGGGGCTGGCGCTCGCGGGCCTGCCCGCCGTCGCCGTGGCGTACCTCCGCGAGGAGGTCCACCCGTCCGCGGCCGGCTGGGCCACGGGCCTCTACGTCGGCGGCAACGCCGTCGGCGGCATGGTCGGGCGGCTGTCGTCGTCGGGCCTCGCCGAGCTCGGCGGCTGGCGGCTGGCGACGGGCGTCACGGCGCTGCTCGCGCTGGGGTGCGCGCTCGTCGTCCGACGCGTGCTGCCGCCGTCCCGGCGCTTCGTGCCCGCGCCCGCCGGGGTGCGCGAGCTCGGACGGCGCACCCGGGGCGTCCTCACCGACCCGGCGCTGCTCGCCCTCTACGGGCTCGCCTTCCTCCTCATGGCGGGGTTCATGGCCGTCTTCAACGCCGTCGGCTTCCGCCTGGCGGGCCCGCCGTACGACCTCGGGCCGGCGCTCGCCGGCCTCGTCTTCGTCGTCTACGCCCTCGGGTCGGTGTCGTCGACCTCGGCGGGCCGCCTCGCCGACGTCCTCGGCCGTCGTGCCGTCGTGCCGGTCGCCGTGGCCGTCGCCGTGGCGGGCGTCGCCCTCACGGCGCCCGGCCCGCTGTGGGTCCTCGTCCTCGGCCTCGCCGTCCTCACGACGGGCTTCTTCGCCGCCCACGGCGTCGCGAGCGGCTGGGTGGCGGCCCGGGCGGCCGTGGGCGGGCGGGCCACCGCGCAGGCCGCCTCGGCCTACCTCGTCGCCTACTACGCCGGCTCCTCCGTCGGCGGCACGGCGGCCGGGGCGGCGTGGACGGGTGCCGGCTGGGTCGGCGTGGCCGTCCTGGCGGGCGGCTGCCTGCTCGGGGCGCTCGTCCTCGCGCTGCTGCTGCGCCGCAGCCGGTCCCTCCTCGCGCCGGCCGGCGACGGCGCCCCCGGGGCGACGCCGTGAGCCGCGCGGGCGCCCCGGCCCGGCGGCGCTTCACGGGGGCCATCGCCGGCCTGGGCACGACGGGCGGCACCCGCGTCGTCGTCGGCCACTGGCACCGCTCGCCCTTCGGCGCCGGGGCGGCGGGCGCCTTCACCGACGTCATGGTCGAGCGCCCGGACGGGCACCGCGTCCTCCTCGCCCCGACGCAGGAGGTCGCCGACTACGTCACGGGCGTCTACACCTTCGACGAGGCCCGGGTCGTCGACGTCGTGGTGACGACGCCGCCCGTGCGGCCCGGGGCGGAGTGGGTCGTGGACGCCGGCCCGCTCTCCGTCCGCCTGGTCCTCGGCGGCCGGACGCCGCTGGGCCTCCTGCTGCGCTGCGTCCCCGGCCCGCTCGCGGCGGCCCCCGCCTTCGCCGCCGCGGTGGACCCCGTGGCCCGGGTCGTCCTGCGGGGCGTGCGGACGCGGGGGAGCGCCGGCGGCGGCCGGCGCGAGTGGTACGGCGCCCGGGACGTCCGCGCCGTCGTCGCCGCCCGGGCGACGTGGGACGGCGAGGACCTCGGCGCGCTGGCACCCGTCGAGCCGCCGGTGCGCTTCGGCTTCGGCTCGAGCCCGCCCGCGCCCTCGCTCGTGCGGGTCGTCTCGACGGTCGAGGACGCCCGCCCCGGCTGACGGTCGGGTGCGGCGGCGGGACGACGACGGCGCGCCGCCCGGGAGGGGCGGCGCGCCGTCGTCGTGGGTCCTGCGTGGCCCTCGGGGGCGGTCGAGGGGTCAGGCGGGGGTCCGGGCCCCCGCGAAGACCTCGACGAGCTTGGCGTTGAACGCCGGGATGTCGTCGGGGTTGCGGCTCGACACCAGCGTGCCGTCGACGACGACCTCCTCGTCGACGCGGGTGCCGCCCGCGTTGGCGATGTCGGTGGCGAGGCTCGGCCACGACGCGACGCGGCGGCCCTGGAGGACGCCGGCCTCGACGAGCGTCCACGGGCCGTGGCAGATGGCCCCGACCGGCTTGCCGGCCTCGACGAAGGAGCGCACGAAGGAGACCGCGGCCTCCTCGATGCGGAGCTTGTCGGGGTTCACCGTGCCGCCGGGCAGCACGAGGGCGTCGTACTCGTCGACCGACGCGTCGGCCACGGCGCGGTCCGGCGTGAAGGTGTCGGCGGGCTCGATGTCGCCGTTCATGGCCTGGATCGCGTCCGTGCCGGGGGAGAGCAGGTGCACCGTCGCGCCCTCGGCCTCCAGGGCCTTGCGGGGCTCGACGAGCTCGACCTGCTCGACGCCGTCGGCGGCGAGGAACGCGACGCGCACGCCCTCCAGCTGTCCTGCCATGGGGATCTCCTCGGGTCGGCGCCCGCCACCGGCGGACGCGCTGCGGGCGCCGGGCGCCCCTGCGCCGCCACGGTAGGCACGGGCCCCGGCCCTCCGCCCGACGAGCGGCGCCCCCCGGGCGGGCCGCCCCCGCGGCGCGGACCCACGATGGGCGGCATGGGCCGGGATGTCACGCGCACCGAGGACGGGCGGTGGCTCGTCGTCGACGGCCGCCGCTGGCGCGCGCAGGACCCCGGGCTCCCGGACGACGTCCGCGCGCGGCTGCTGCACCACCTCGGCGTGGGCCGCAGCGGCGTCCGGACCGGCCGCAGGTCGGGCGACGAGGAGGCGGTAGGTCGCGCGCGCGCCCGCGTGCAGGCGGCGAAGACCGGTCTCGGAGAGCGGGGCACGCCCTGGTGGGAGCAGGACGACGACGAGCGTCGTCGGCGCTGGGAGGCCGCCCTCGCCGAGCTGGGCGACGACGCCTGACGGCGGGCGGTGACGGCCCCGGGAGCCGGCCCCCGGCGGGCGGGGCGACGGCGGACGACGACGCGCGGGGGGCGGCCCGGCACGGGGGCCCGCCTCCCCGGCCGCGGCGTGCGCCGGGCGGGTCTCGGGCTCCCGTAGGGTCGGCGCCGGTCTGACGGCCGGCGCGAGGACCCGCGCGCCGGGACGGCCCGCGGCACGACCGCGGGGCCCGGCCCCGTCGGCCCGGGCGGCGGTCGCCCGGGTGGCCACGAGCGGAGGGAGCGCGCAGGTGCGCCTCACGGACGCCCTCGACGGACGTCGCGTCCTCGTCACCGGGGTCACCGGCTTCATCGGCGAGGCGCTGCTGCGCACGCTGCTCGTCGAGGTGCCGGGGGTGCGCCCCGTCGTGCTCGTCCGGCCGAAGGCCGGGCAGCCCGCCGCCGACCGCGTCGCCCGCCTCCTGCGGCGCCGCACCTTCGCGCCCGCGGTCGAGGCCGCCGGCGGTGCCGAGGCCCTGGCCGCCCGCGTCGAGGTGATCGAGGGCGACCTCTCCGACGTCCCGGCGCTGCCCCGCGACCTCGACGTCGTCGTCCACTGCGCCGGCGAGGTGAGCTTCGCCCCGCCGATCCAGGAGGCCTTCGCGGCCAACGTCGTCGGCACGCAGCACCTGCTCGACCGCGTCGTCGAGGCCGGTGCCCCCGGCCCGGGGCGGGGCGACCGCGGTCCCGTCCACTACGTGCACGTGTCGACGGCGTACGTCTCCGGGCGTCGCCGCGGCCCGGTGCCCGAGGCGCCGGTCGAGCACACCGTCGACTGGCGGGTCGAGCTCGCCGCGGCGCAGCGCCTCGCCGTCCGCGTCGAGGAGGACAGCCGCACCCCTGACGTCCTCGCCCGGCTGAACGCCGAGGCGCAGGCCCTCCACGGGCGCGCCGGGCCCCTCACCGTGGCCGCGGACGCCGAGCGTCGCCGTCGCGAGTGGGTGCTGGCCGAGCAGCGCGAGGCCGGGCGCCAGCGCGGCCACAGCCTCGGCTGGACGGACGTCTACACCTTCACCAAGGCGCTGGGGGAGCGCGTCGTCGAGGAGGCCGGCGCGACCCTGCCCGTCAGCGTCGTGCGCCCCTCGATCGTCGAGTCGGCGCTCGAGCACCCCTACCCGGGGTGGATCGAGGGCTTCAAGATGGCCGAGCCGCTGATCATGGCCTACGGCCGCGGCGAGCTCCCCGAGGTCCCGGCGGCGCCCGACGCGACGATCGACGTCGTCCCCGTCGACCACGTCGTCAACGCCCTCGTCGCCGTCTGCGCGACGACGCCGGAGCCCGGCTCGCCGCAGTACTTCCACGTGTCCTCGGGCGCGCGGAACCCGCTGACCTTCCGCCGGCTCTACGAGCTGGTCCGCGAGCACTTCCTCGCGCACCCCTTCGACACGGGCGAGCCCTCCGGCCCGCTGCCGACGTGGGAGTTCCCCGGCGCCGCCCGCGTCGAGCGCCGGCTCGCCCTCGGGGAGGGGCTGCACCGCAGCGCCGAGAAGGTGCTGACCTACGTGCCCCGCTCGGAGCGCGTGCGCGGCTGGAGCCGCGACCTCGACCGGCTGGGCACCCGGCTGCGGACGCTGCGCCAGTACTCGGACCTGTACCTGCCGTACACGCAGTCCGAGCTGCACTTCGTCGACGACGCCACGCTGGCGCTGCACCGCTCGCTCGACCCGGCCGACGTGCCTGCCCTCGGCTTCGACACGGCCGTCGTCGACTGGACGCACTACATGCGCGACGTCCACGTGCCGAGCGTCACCAAGCCCGTCCGCAAGCAGGACGAGCTGCGCCGGCTGCGCGCGAAGCGGGGGCCGGCGGGCGTCCGCCGCGCGCTCGTCCCCGCGGCGCCGGACGCGCCGCCGACCGACGTGCTCGCGGTCTTCGACCTCGACGGCACGCTGCTGACCGCGAACGTCGTCGAGACGTACCTGTGGACGCGCCTGCCGGGCCTCGGCGGGGTGCGGGCCGCCCGCGAGGTCGCGTCGCTGGCCGGCCGGCTCCCGTCGATGCTCATGGCGGAGCGCCGCGACCGGAGCGACTTCCTCCGGCAGGTCTACCGCCGGTACCGCGGGGCGGACGTGGCGCTGCTCGACCGGCTCGCCGACGAGGCCCTCGCCCCGGCGCTGCTGGAGCGGGCGAGCGACGCGGCGCTGCGCCGCGTCGCCGAGCACCGCGCGGCCGGCCACCGGACGGTCCTGCTGACGGGCGCCGTCGAGCAGCTGGCCCGACCGCTGGCGCCCTTCTTCGACGAGGTCGTCACCGCCCGGCTCGCCGTGGACGCCGACGGCCGCGCCACCGGTCACCTCACCGCCCCGCCGCTCGTCGGCGAGGGCCGTGCGGCATGGGTCGTGCGCTACGCCGAGGTCCACGGCTTCGACCTCTCGCGCTCGTACGCCTACGCGGACAGCCACTCCGACCTGCCGCTGCTGCGCGCGGTCGGCCTGCCGACGGCCGTCTCGCCCGACGTGCCGCTGCTGCGCGCGGCGCGCGGGGCGGGCTGGCCGGTCGAGGTGTGGGCCGCGCGGACCACGCTGCCGCGCCGGCTGCGCACGGCCCGGGGAGGCCGGCCGTGACCGCGGGCGACGCCGGCGACGCGGGCCCCGGCGAGCAGGGCGCCGGCCCCCTCGCCGGCTCGGCGCTCTCCGAGGAGCACGAGGCCGCCGTCGCCGACATGGAGGCGCAGATCGGCCTCCTCGTGCGCCGGGCGCGCCTCTACGGGCGGTCGGTGACGACGGCGCTGGACCCGTCGCTCGACCCCGCCGCGTACGGCATCCTCCTGCGGCTGTCGTCCGTCGGCGCCGAGCGCACGACGGACCTCGCCGCCTTCCTCGGCATCGGCAAGCCGACGACGTCGCGCCAGCTGACGCAGCTCGTCGCGCTCGGCCTCGTCGAGCGGACCGACGACCCGGTCGACCGCCGGGCCTCGCTCGTCCGCCTCACCGCGGAGGGCCGCGAACGCTTCTCCGTGCAGCGCGACCAGCGGCGCGGGCTCATGCGGGACCGGCTGGCGGAGTGGGACGTCGAGGACGTCCGCACGCTCGCGCGGCTCCTGGGCCGCTTCAACGACGTCTGACCGGGCCGACCGGACCTGACGACCGGACCTCTCTCCGCCGGGGTCGGGCCCGGACGCACGACCGCCCCGCGCCGACGGGCGGCTGCGGGGCGGTCGGGGTGCCCGCCGGACGGCGGGGCGGTGGTGTCAGTGGCCGCCGTTCTCGGCGAGCCGGGTACGGGAGCGCTCGATCTCGGCCTCCGCCTCGGCGCGGCCGACCCAGTGCGAGCCCTCGACCGACTTGCCCGGCTCGAGGTCCTTGTAGATCCGGAAGAAGTGGTCGATCTCCTGGCGGTAGAACTCGCCCACGTCGGTGAGGTCCTGGATGTGCTCGAGGCGGGGGTCGCCCGCCGGCACGCAGAGGACCTTGTCGTCGCCACCGGCCTCGTCGCGCATGTGGAACATCCCGACCGCGCGGGCGCGCACGACGCAGCCCGGGAAGGTGGGCTCGTCGAGCATGACGAGCGCGTCGAGCGGGTCGCCGTCGTCGCCCAGGGTGCCGTCCACGAAGCCGTAGTCGGCCGGGTACCGCGTGGCGGTGAAGAGGGTGCGGTCCAGGCGGATCCGTCCCGTCTCGTGGTCCACCTCGTACTTGTTGCGGTTGCCCTTGGGGATCTCGATGGTGACGTCGAACTCCACGGTGCGTGCCCTCCCGGCTGCGATCGGCTGCTGGTGCTCGCTGCGTAGTGTGGCGCACCGCCCCCCGTGCCCGGGCCCGCGCGGGCGCCGGCCCCGCCGCGCACGACCCGCACGGGCGGCGACGCGGTCCGAGGGATCGCCCGTCCGGCCCCCCCGAGGAGGTGGCGTGAGCACGTCGAGGTCGCGCCCCGCCGGACCCTCCGGCGAGGCGGCACCGCGCCGACGTCGTCGTCGACGCGCGCCCCGGGTGCTCGGTGTCCTGCTCGCGCTCGTCGTCGCCGCCGGGGGGCTCGCCGCGGCCGACGTCGCCGACCTCGTCCCCGGCCCGCTGACGACGTCGCCCCCGCCCGACCCCGACCCGTGGCCCGACGCCCCCGGCGCGACGCTGCCGCCGGCCGCCGCCGGTCCCGTCCTCGCCGCCGCCGCCGGGACGGACGCGCCCGCCCCGGACCCGGCGGCGCTGGCCGCGGTGCTCGCCCCGCTCGTGGCCGCGCCGGAGCTCGGGCCCTCGCGCTCGGTCGTCGTGGCCGACGCCGCGAGCGGCGAGGTGCTGCTCGACGAGGGCGCCGCGGTGCCCCACCAGCCGGCGTCGACGGCCAAGGTCCTCACCGCGGCGGCCGCCCTCGCGGCCGTGGGCGGGACGACGACGCTGCCCACGACCGTCGTCGGCGCGGGCGCGGGCGCCGACGGCGTGCCCGTGCTCGCCCTCGTCGCGGGCGGCGACGTCCTGCTCTCGGCGGGTGCGGGGGACGGCGACGCCGTCACCGGGCGCGCCGGGCTCGCCGACCTCGCGGACGCCGTCGCCGCGTCGTCGGCGCGGCCCGCCCGCCCGGTCGCGCTCCGCCTCGCCGACCCCTTCGCCCCGACGGGTCCGGTCCGCCCGTCCGGCTGGACCGACGGTGACGTGGGGGGCGGCTTCGCGGCCGACGTCACCGGCGTCGCGGTCGACGCCGGCCGGCTGGACGAGCGCGAGTACGCGCCCCGCACCCCCGACCCGGGCCTGGCGGCCCTCGCCCGGCTCGGGGACCTCCTCGCGGAGCGGGGCGTCGAGGTCGTCGGCGACCCCGCCCGCACCGACCCCGCCGCCCTCCCCGACGACGCCCCGGTGCTCGGCGCGGTCCGCTCGGCGCCGCTGGCCGAGGTCGTCGAGGACGTCCTCCTCGCGAGCGACAACACCGCCGCCGAGGTCCTCGCCCTGCTCGTCGCCCGGGCGGACGGCGGTCCCGTCACCCCCGACGCGGCGGCGCAGGCCGTCGTCGCCCGGGTGGCGGCCCTCGGCGTCGACGTGGACGGCGTCCGACTCGCCGACGGCAGCGGCCTCGGGGACGGCAGCGCCCTCACCGGGACGGCGCTCGTCCAGCTGCTCGCCGTGGCCGGTCGCGAGGAGGCGCTCCGTCCCGTCCTCACCGGGCTGCCCGTGGCCGGCCTCTCGGGCTCGATGACGGGCCGGCTGCGGGACGACCCCGCCGCCCGCGGCACCGTGCGGGCCAAGACCGGCACCCTCACCGGTGTCACGGCCCTCGCCGGGGGCGTCGTCGACGCCGACGGCCGCCTCCTGGTCTTCGCCGTCCTCGCCGACGCCGTCCCCGCGACCGAGCCGGCGCGCGGGGCCGTCGACGACATCGCGGCGGCCCTCGCCGCCTGCGGCTGCCGCTGAGGAACGTCCGGTTCGAGGGCAGTCCGGCCGCAGCCGAGCGCCGGGGCGAGCCGCCTCGTCGTGGCCCTCGCGGCCTCCCTGCGGACCCCCTCAAGCACGGATCTGCCCCGGCCCTCGCCGCCCGCGGTGTCCGCTGGGGGACGTCCGGGGCGACGCCGGCCGGCAGCAGCAGGGCTCCGGGGCGAGCCATCTCGTCGCGGCCTCCGCGGCCTCCGCGGCCTCCGCGGCCTCCGCGGCCTCCGCGGCCTCCTCCGGACCTCTTTCGGCACACCGTCCCGTCCTGGCTCCACCGTCACCGGGAGGCCGCAGGGCACTGTGTGTCGCAAGGTGCCGGCGCGTCCGCCACCGCCGACCGGTGGCGCCCGGCGACCCGCCTGCCCGTGAGCGGCGACGGCGCGGCAATCAGAAGGGTGGCGGGTCGTCCTCCTCATCGACCGGCGGCGCCGGCGGTCGGGGTGGCTCGCGGTGGTGGGTAGTCGCGGTGGCGGCGGCGCTGATGAGCAAGAGCGCGCCGGGCCAGGCCATGTCGGCGGTGGGGTAGGAGCAGTCGAGCGGCTGGCCGTGGTCGCCCCAGCCGGCGGGC